>CANQSQ010000056.1 GCA_947626565.1 uncultured Bacilli bacterium | reverse complement strand
CAAAGTAAATATATGGACCATTTCATCTGTTAACAAGATATTAAAAAATAGAATGTATACTGGTGATATGGTACAAAATGTTCAAATGAAACTAAATTATAAATCTCAAAAAAAGATAACCCTTGAAAAGCAATACTGGATAATTGTTGAAAACACACATAAGCCACTTGTCAATAAAACAATTTTTGATAGTATTCAAAACACTCCATCAAGAACAAAAATTACTTTTAAAAATAGAGAAAAAAGATTATTTGAGAATTTATTATTTTGTAGAGAATGTGGAAATGCTTTAAGTATAGCTTATCGAAAAAATCATAAATATTGGACCCTTAATTGTAATAAATATTCAAGAGATCCAAGAAGACATTTATGTGAACCACATTTTCATGCTTATGATAAATTAGAGAAAAAATTACTTGAGATAATTAGAAATACCTGTACTAAATATTTACAAAGTATAGACATAAAAAATGTAACTAAAAATGTTTTATATGAGCATAAAAGTTATAAGAAAAAAGAAATGCAAGAAAAAAATAATCTTTTAAATAAATTAGATGAATTAAATAAAAAACTAGATTCATTATATGATGATAAATTTCATAAAGTTATATCTACTGATACTTATATAAGAATTCAAACAACTACAGAAAAGGAAATATCTTCTATTAAAGAAAAAATTATAAAACTTGAAAATTATGAGGAACAAAAAAAGCAAGATACTAAAAAGGTAAAAGAGTATCAAAAACAAATTAAAGATTTAGTTAATTTAGAAAAACCCAATAGAGAGCTTATTATAACATTAGTTGAGAAAGTTATTATTGATAAAGATAAGAATATTGAAATTATTTATCGCTTCAAAAAAACTACTATTATTTAGAAATCAAATTATTAAAAACAATGCAAAAAAATATTGCTTTTCTTCAAAATATACTACATAATAGAGTTATGAGGTAAAAGTATTGAATAAGTATAACATTAGTTTTAGGGAGTTTGTGTAAAAATGAATGAAGAAAATTTTAAAAAAGAATTAAGTAAAGAACTAGATAACTTATCTACTGTTAAAATTAAAAATTTAATAAATAAATTAGTAGATAAATTACCAACAAATTATTATGAATATTTAATATGTAAAATTAAATATTTGAAAGGTGAAAAATATAACATAGATGATAATTTATTAAAAGAGTACAATAGAATACTTAATGATTTCAAGAAAGTTGAAGATGGTGAAATATGTTTTAAAAGTTATTCTTATGAAACAGGTACTTATAGTTACTATGATTCTGATGTTGATTATGAATATTATCCTTCTAGAGCCCTTGAAGAAATTTTAATTGATACTTATGAATTAATTAAAAAATTAGTTCTATATAGAGAATATGGCAAAGCTATCACATTGTTTGAATTAATCATTAATACTAACTATACTTGTGAAGAAGTTGGCAATCCTGAATATGACGATTCAAATGAAGTTTATGATACTTATGAAGTAAGTTTTGCTTTAATTAAAAATAATTTAGGAATTGATTTAAATGAAACTTGCTTATATGCAATATATTCCCAAATTATGAATAACAAATCAGATAAATTTGAAAAAATTTGGAATTATATAAAAATATGCCGTTCTATAGATATAAATGAAGTTTTAAATATTGGCATTGAAGAAATAGAAAATTTTGATAAATTTTATAGTGAATGGACAAAATTTGAAGAAGAAAAGAAAAATAAAAAATAAAAAAGTAGTAGGTGAAGTAAAATGGATAACAAATTTAATAATATGCTTAATGCATTTTTAGCTAATTCTAATGCTAAAGATGAAAAAGAGTTAAACGAAAAATTACAAGAATTTATAAAAAAATACAATGCTGGTGAAATAGAATATGAAAATACACCATTAGATGATGCGTATGAATTATTAGAAAAAGCTAGTAATGCCAAGACTGAAAAACAAGCTATAAAATATGCAAAAGAAGCATATGACAAATGTCCTGAATGTTTTGATGCTTTGGTATTTCAAGCAAAATTAGAAAAGAATCCTATAAAAAGACTAAATCCTTTAGAAGACGGATTACAAAAAGAAAAAGCTAGATTAGAAAAAGAAGGCTATTTTAAAAAAGAAAATATAGGAATGTTTTATGGAATATTTGAAACAAGACCCTATATTAAAGGCTTATACATTAAGGCAAGCTTTTTACTTATCGATGGTAAAGTAAAACAGGCTCTTAGTGTCTGCAAAGAAATACTTAGATTAAACAAAAATGATAATACTGGTGCTAGATATTTACTTATGGCCATATATGCATTTTTAGAAGAAGAAAAAGAAATCTTGCAATTATATAAAAAATATCCAGAAGAAAACTTAGAAATGTTATTTCCACTATTTATAATTTACTATAAGTTAGGAAATGATGAAAAAGCTAAAGAATATTTGGATAAAATAAATAAAGCTAACCCAGAATTTATAAAATTTTATAAAGGTACTATGGAAGAAAATGACAATATACCAATTGGCTATTACCAAAAAGGTAGTGCCTCAGAAGTTTTAATGTATTTTGAACAATATGATTTTCTTATAGATACAGTTTTAACTATTGACTACTATATATTAGAAAATAGTAAAAAGAAAAAGTAGTTACACAATATCTATCCCCAGGTGGTGAAGGTGCTGAAATAGTTTATTCACTTAAAAATGACAACACATTAGCCCAAATGGCTTTAGATAATATAGGAGATGCTGGCCAAATAAAAAGGAAAGCCTATCAAAGAAGACTTCCTGAAAATCC
>CANQSQ010000055.1 GCA_947626565.1 uncultured Bacilli bacterium | reverse complement strand
GCATGTTTTAAATTTTCTTAAAAATAAATTTACCAAATTTACAAAAAACTATTGATTTTTATTAGCAAGTTTTTATGATATAATCTTGTAAAGAAGATTATGGAGGAAGTTATGAGAAAAGACTCTTATTGGGACACCCTTGGTGATGCCCTAGCATTTGTTGATTTTTTAATGATTTTACCGGTAATAATAGTTATATTTTTAGTAGTAATTGGAATAGCACTCATTAATAGACAAATTATTGCTTTTAAAGTTGATAAAGACACTACTATTTTATATTCGCACTTAGAGGATACTGTATATAATATTGCTAAAGAGAAAGTTGATAATGATAAATTAATGGTTCAATTATCTGATTCAAATTTTAAAACTCATAGTGTAGAGTTGGAATATATATTAAAAAGTTATGATTACTCAGCTGAGGAATGTGATAATTTATTAAAGCAAGAAATAACAAACGTATATAATGAAATTAAGGATAAGGAATTAGTTAATGATACATTATTTGGAGAAGATGAAGATTTAGAAAAGATTACAATAGGTTTTTCACTGCATTATGATGAAAAGGGATATTATTATCTTGGTTCAGATTATTTAAGATATTCTTTTGCTGATAAATGGAGTACAAGATATAATGAAGTAATGGAAAATGTAATTGTAAATCAAAAAAATTGGGAAGAAAATAGACCAAAGGAAACTGGTTAAATCCCTTAGTTTTTTTCGGGTTATAGTTTTTATTTCAAAAGTTAGAGGAGATTTATGAAAAAAGTAATATTAGCTATATTAGTAAGTGGAATTTTTATTTTAGGATTAACTGGTTGCTCGAAAGCAACTAAAAAAATAGCAACAGATACAGGGGTTACTTTGACAATTAAAAATAAGACATTGGCAAAGACAAAAGCAACTTTAATTTTAACAAATGATAGTAATAAAGTCCTTAAATATACCGAAGAATATACAATTGAAAAAAGATTGAATAAAGCATGGCATACTATGGAAGCTGATTTTTTTGTAAATGAGCCTCTTTGGAAATTAAAGCCACATGAAACTAAGGAAATAGAATTAAATTGGGAAAATTCTTATGGTAAATTAGCTAAAGGAAGATATCGAATAATTAAAGAAGTTTATTTTGAAAAGGAAGCAGATAAAAAATTTTATATAGCTAAAGAATTTACTATTAAATAAACTTTAGATATAAGGAAAAGATTGGTTAAATTTAACCAACCTTTATTTTTTGCTCCTCGATGGTCATACATAATTAAATAACCTATCCTACTCTTTTAAATGAGTAATTCTCTCATTATGAAGATGCCTATGGTTACACTAAATACTATTGGACATTAAAATGTTTCTATTATAACGGAGTAGATTATGTAAGAAGTGGTAATGATAAAATACCAAGTAATTGGGTCAATTTAAAGAAATATTAATGAATATTTTTTTATGATAAAAAAATAAAAAAGGGTCATTTAAAAGAAGTATTTTCCAATAATAATTAAATGAAAACTCAGTTATTCGAAAAATTCGAATAACTGCCACAGATGGTAAAGATTACCATACAAACTTTTATAGTTTAGATGCCATTATTGCAGTCGGATATCGTGTTAATTCAAAGGAAGCAATTGATTTTAGAATATGGGCAACTAATACTTTAAAGGAATATATCAAAAAAGGCTTTGTATTAAACACCGAATTATTAAAAAATGGTCCAAAATTTGGTAAAGATTACTTTGATGGATTACTAGTTAAAATTAAAGAAATTAGAGCAAGTGAAAGAAGATTTTATCAAAAAATTACAGATATTTATAAAGAATGTAGTTATGATTTGTACAAAGAAAAAGAAACAAGATTTTTCAAGAGTTGAATTTCTAACTTATGATGAAGGATTATGTGTTCAATGTATGCACTTAGGTTCTTATGATGATGAACCTGCGACAGTTAATCTAATGCACGAATATATGAAAGAAAAAGGATATGATTTAGATATAACTGATACAAGATACCATCACGAAATATATTTAAGTAATCCAAGAAAATGTGATGTATGTAAATTAAAAACAGTAATCAGATACCCTATAAAGAAAATAAATTAAACGGACAATCGACAATTATAAAAATATCTTTCTATTCAATCTATGAGTGGAGATGCCTCAACAGGTTTATCATAGTTTAGTGCTACTGATTCAACAATAACTACAAATAAAGGAGATACTTTCTATATTACAAATACAAGTTCTAAAATTATTTTAAATAATAATAAGTTTATAAATAATGATTCTACTGGTAACTTTTTAAGAGCAAAAAAAAGACTCTTGGGGAAATAATGGTTCAAATGGAGGAATTATAGAACTATTAATGGAAAATCAGGAAGTCAAAGGGAATATTGTGATAGATTCTATTTCAACACTTGATATGACTATGAATACAAATTCTTATTATGAAGGAGCAATAAATGGTAATGATAGTGTTAAAGAAATCAAATTAAAATTAGATAAAACATCTAAAATCAAATTAACAGGTGATAGTTATATAACTTCTCTTGATAATGCTGATAGTAGTAATAGTAATAGTAATAGTAATATTGATTTTAATGGTTATAAACTATATGTAAATGATAAATCGATAAAGTAAAAATAATATGGATTGCAAGTTGTATGAATAAGTTAAAGTTTTAACTTATTTCTTTTTTAGTATTGACTTAAAGTTTACTTTAACTTGTATAATTATAATGAGAGGAGGATTATATGTCATATTCAATTAAAGAAGTTGCTGATATGATGAATG
>CANQSQ010000054.1 GCA_947626565.1 uncultured Bacilli bacterium | reverse complement strand
TACTTGTTATATAATACAAATATTTTACAGAACTTTTGCTGGTTGAATCACTAAATGTATAATGATGGGCATTACGTGCTAAGCTATATTCTGTGTTCCAATTAACAGGATGGACTTCAATTGGATCAACTAATGAATACTCCTTAGTTTCTTCATTATAAGTCACATCATTGCCAAACTCCCAAGTGATATTTTCTGCTTGATTATATAAACTATCATAGGTTTCATTATTACTCATCGCTATATAGTACATATAACTACTACTAGAATTACTAGTGTCAACCCAATAAATAGTCGGGCAAGTATATTCTCCTTCATTTTCTGTTTTACAAGTATAGTAACCATATAATTGAGTACGGTCACTACTCCAAACATGAGCTTCTGGGTTATCCAAAGTGTATTTTTCCCCATCCCATGATACCGTTTTACTATAATAATACGTATGACTTGACATCGAACTTTGAGAAGTTCTACTTTTTCCTACTAGACTATACCAACTTGGAATACTAAGACTTGAATAAGTATATCTAGTTCCATACATATAACCTACATCAGCTGGAGAACTATAACTACTATTAAAAGCTTTGGTTGTTACCTGAGTATTGCTTCCAGTATTATCACATGTTCCTTCTTCAGATGGTAAGCCGTTATAAATTAATTTAACTCCACCTGTTTTCGTAGTAATAACCATCTTCCAACACATATTATTAAATATTACATTATTATTAGAAATATTTCCTCGATAATAATAGATAGGATATGTATCGTTTTCAGTTCCACTTCTTTTATAAACGCCTGAATTATCATTAGTTGGTGCACTGTTAAAATTGACATTGGTATCTAATACTTCTTCTTGTGTTCCTTGCTTTGAAGCATCTTTCATTATGTTATATAAAGTCTGAATTTTAACCACTTTTCCATTCATGGACTTTTGTAAATGTAATTTACTCCACTTAGCTCTTATATAGACATTTTCCCCAGGCATAACAAAATAATCCTCATTAACCTTTTCGACGCTTTCTGTTACAATTTCCCAACCTTTAAATTGATAACCTTCACAACTAGGTTTTTTACTACTAATTTCTACCGTTTCAAAAACAGCATGTTTTTCTTGTTTTGGTATATTTTCTACCTGACAATCATCAGGAGCATTTTCTTCATAAATAACATTATAGTGACTAGAAAGAATTGGTGTTTCAGTACTTTCAACATTTTCTTCATCGCTGTCTATTTTGGATTTAATTTCTTCTTTTTCATTAGTTGGAAATATTCCACCATCTTTTAAATATTCATTTTTTAGTTTAGCCTTAATAGTCATTTGAGCTCCTTGACCGGATACCAACTTAGAAATATGCCAAGTTATTTTTTGCTCTTCCTTAGAAAATTCTACATTACCTTGACTTACCTTTATATCTCGTTCACTTTCAACCGTAAAATAATCAGTATCAATATAATCAACTATCGTAAAATCTTCATAAGACATTGGCGCAACGGAAGCCTCAAATAAAACATTATTTAAGCTTTCCATTTCGGCAATAAATTGCCGATCACTTATTTCTTTTATAGGTTCTAAAACTTCATCGCCCATTTCATATTGAACCCCATTAATTGTCACAAATGGATAAGCATTCTTTATGTACTGAAATTGAGCTATTTGATTTGGAGTATTTTCATTAGGATACCCATCCGTTAAAAACAAAACAATACATTCTCGATTAGATTGAGGTTTGTAATTTTTTAAGAGAGATTCAACATTAGTTAAGGCCTGATAATAATTGGTGTTACCCTTTGTTTCTAAACTATTTATTTCATTTATCAATTTTTCTTCATCATTTGTTAGTTCTTCAATAATCTCAGATGTTGTATCAAACGTAATTAAAGCAGCTTGATTATTTTTATTAGATAGAAGAGATGAAATAAGAGCCGTAGTATCTTCTTTAACCTTTTGTAATTTCTCTCCATTCATTGAACCGGATATATCTAAAACAAAGAAGATATCAGAATACTCTGTATTAGATTTCATTACTGTTGAAATATCAAAGGTAATTTTAGCTTGACCATAATTTTCCCATTCAGCACTTTTATCTACTTTCCAAGCTCCAGCCTCATAATCATCATAATTTTTCTTTTCCGAATAAATAGTAACTGTTTTTACAGGTGTCAATTCTGCAAAACTAAATGGAATTAATATTATAAAAATTAAGACAATGGCAATTAAAACTAAGGTTTTTGAAAATTTTTTCAAAAATTTTTTTATACGATCAAGAAAATAATAGTACATCATTTTAAAATTACCTCTTCATTATTTTTTAGTGCCCTTATAGTACACCTTTTATCTTGATTGTCGCATATTTGGTATATATTTGTCAATACTAGTAGTACACCTTGAAAATTAAAGGAGCGAATAGTATATGAAGGCTATTATAAACGATTATGAAGACAAAGATATCGCGAGATTGATGAGGGAATGGACAGAATTAACGCAAAAAGATTTTGCGGCTAGTGTTTTTAGAAGTTTAGATTCAATTAAAAAAATTGAAACAGGTCAAAGAAATCTTTATTTGCACACTTTTTTAGAATGGGTCAATAAACATAATATTAAAATTACAATTGAAAAAAAATAAAATAATTATTTTAAAAACATGTAGATATCACTACTTATAGTTATCTATTATTTGCTATTTTTTAGTTTGGTATAATATTGTAATTATAAAAAGAATAGCTTTTATAAATCTTTTTTTCATAAAAGTTGTGTTCAACTAAATGACTGATTTTTATATTCAGCATATGCAATATCTAAATCAATAGGAATATCAACA
>CANQSQ010000053.1 GCA_947626565.1 uncultured Bacilli bacterium | reverse complement strand
TTTACTATTTCTACCAATTTAGTCTTACAAATACTATTTAGTTCTATTTTCTGAAATTTAACTTTTCATTTGAGCTATTATTGGTCTTCTTCTAAGAGTTTAATATTATCTAATAAAATACCCGTTCCTTCAGCTACACAAGTTAAAGGAGATTCAGCTACTAAAACAGGGACATTTAAATCTTTCTCTAGTGTATCAGCTAAACCATTTAATAAGGCTCCACCACCTGTTAAAATAATGCCTTTTTCTACAATGTCGCCAGATAATTCCGGAGGTGTTTGTTCTAAGACATTAGTGGTAGCTTTGATAATTTTATTAACACTTTCTTTTAAAGCTTCCCTAGTTTCATCCTGAGTAATTGTAATCGTATGAGGTAATCCGGTAATTAAATTTCGTCCCCTAATTTCTAGTTTTTCTTTTTTATCAGGGTGATAAATATTAGCAAAATTTATTTTGATATCTTCAGCTGTTTTTTCACCAATAAGTAAACGATATTTTTCTTTTATATATTTGATAATATCTTGATCAAAAACATTACCGGCTACTCTAATTGATGAAGATGATACGATACCATTTAAGGATAAAATAGCAATATCAGTAGTTCCGCCACCAATGTCTAAAACCATATTAGCTGTTGGTTTAGATATATCCATACCGGCACCAATAGCAGCTACTTTTGGTTCTTCTTCAATATAAACTTTACGAGCTCCCGTTCTTTCAGCCGCTTCTTTAATGGCATTTTTTTCTACTGGGGTTATGTTAGTAGGACAACATATTAAAATACGTGGTCTAGAAAACATTTTTTTAGCTTTTATTTTCTTTATAAAAGCATTTAACATTATTTCTGTAATTTCAAAATCAGCTATTACACCATCTTTCATAGGCTTAATAGCCTTTACTTTACCTGGTGTTCTGCCTAGCATTTCATTGGCTTCTGTTCCTACTGCTATGACACGTTTTGTTTCAATATCAAGTGCAACAATACTTGGTTCATTTAATACTATACCTTTTCCCCTGATATATATTAAAACGTTGGCCGTTCCTAAATCAATTCCAATATCTCGTGCTAACACTTTTGTTCACTTCCTTCAGTCATTAATATTTTACCATATTTTTTATTTTTTATAATATAATATATGATTTTTTTGTATTTTTATGAAAAAAAAAGAGTATTATTACTTTTACTCTTTATTGTTGTTATCTTTATTTAATTCTTTATTTAAATAAAGAGTTGGATCGACTACTTGCCCATTGATATAAAATTCAAAATGAAGATGGTTTCCTATCTCTTTGTCTAGTTCATTTGTTCCACTTTTTCCTATTACTTGGCCTTGATTTACTTTGTCGCCTTTTTTAACATTTATTTCTGATAAACTTTGATAAATAGTTATATAATCATTGTCATGTTTTATTTCTACTATTTTACCTAATATTTCATCATCTTTAACGTTTAATACTTCACCATTTAAAACAGCTATAACATCGAATACTTTGTCATTAATAAAATCGATACCAGAGTTTTGCATGTAAGTTCCATCATGATAGATGATAGCTTGTTCTTGTTTGGTAGCTTCGGCTTTATAATCATAAAAGTATTTACCAATTTTAGTTGTTTCATCTGTATAAGGGTTAATTATTTTTACAGAAGTATCCATTACAGCTGTAGTACTATCAATAATAGTATCAGAAACATATGTAACAGGTTCATCGGAGTCTGATAAGTTTTTATTATCATTATTAATAAGAGCAGACGTAAATAAACTGGCTAGAGCTATTACAGCAACAAAAGTAGGAATTACAAAGGGCTTTAATTTTAATTTTGTCATTTTTTTCACCTCATTATAAGTTTGAGCCAAAAAAAAAGATTTATACTCTTTTTTAAATTAATCTTATCGAAGTGAATAAATCCATAAAAAAGTTAGTTACTAAATAAATTAAGGATAAACCTAATAAGAAGTAAAAAACACGAGCTTGAAGAATCTTATTTTTTTTAAATATTTGATTTATATTTACCGAATCCATAGCCCATATGACAAGAATTGTATCTAGTACATAAAGCATAAATTTCGCACTCATTAATGTTCAGCCTCATATTTCATTATTTTATCTACTCGTCTTTGATGACGGGGATCATTAATTACCTCGGCACTTATAAAGGCATCAATATAGGAAAATATTTTATTAATGTCTTCAGTAAAATTAAAGGTCATAACATTAGCACCATTATCATTACGACTTAAGATAGCATCTTCTATAGAATTAATTTTAGCACATCTAATACCATGAACTTTGTTAGCGGCAATAGACATACCAATACCGGTACGACAAACTAAAATTCCTATTTCGGCTTCTTTAGCAACAACTTTATCACATACCAAAAAGGCATAGTCAGGATAGTCATCTGTAGGTGTATTTTCGGGACTACAATCAATTATTTGATATGACTTATTAGTTAAATAAGTAATTATTTTATTTTTATAATCTACTCCACGATGGTCACTTGCAATAGCAATTGTCATATTCATCTCTCCTTTATTATGATTATATCACGTTTTTAAAATTTTCAACAGTTCTTCTTTAAACTACTATTTTTGTATTACTATGGTACTTTTTAGAACCAAAAAAAAGAATATGATTTTTAAATTTTAAACAAATAACTAAAAATCTTAATTTAGAGCAAAAAAAATATAACCAAGTTGGTTATATATTATTCAGCTGTTTGAGTAAAACCATATTTTTTGTTGAACTTATCAACGCGTCCGGCACGTGATGCTCTACTTTGTTTACCAGTATAGAATGGATGACATTTAGAACATACTTCAACATTGATTTCTGATTTTGTAGATTTAACTGTAAAAGTTTCACCACAAGCACAAGTTACTTTACAATCTTTTATTTCTGGATGAATATCTTTTTTCATACTATCTCTCCTTCCGCCATGACTTTTGCAGTCATAGTAATTAAATGCGTTATTAGTATATCAATTTTTTTTACAGATTGCAAGTTTTTTTACTAAAATAAAGAATTATTCAAAAATATGTAGATTATTATTGAAAGTGCACAATTGTTGTGCAATTAGTTTTAGAATTTATTTATAAGCAAATCATTTACAAT
>CANQSQ010000052.1 GCA_947626565.1 uncultured Bacilli bacterium | reverse complement strand
GGGACTGTAGGAGCGCCGTTTGAGATAACATATAATGGAGTGTAATATAAATTACAATAAAAAGAAACCTTGATTATTTGATCAAGGTTTTATTCTTTATAGTAGACCTTAAAATTATACTTTTCATCTACTTGTTTATAATGATCTATAACGTAGGTTATTACTTCCTTATTATATTGAGTTTCTTTAGAGGAATCTTTGTAAGTATTAAAATCTACTAGTATGTAGAGATTATGCTTACTTTTTAAAGAATTAATAATGTTATTAGTACCATTGTAACCTAAGTTACCATATAATAAGGCATCATAATAAGTTATTTTATTATCGTTGATAATATCATAAAACATAGCGTAATTAGAAAGAATTATTCTGTTTTTGGAAGTATATGAGTCAAGAAATTTATTTACTTTTTGATCATGTTTATAATCAGACTTTAAGTTGTACATTAAATTGAAATGATTAAATTTAGTAAAAAAAGTAGCTTGTAATGAATTAATACAACCGAACCAAAGTATACAAAAAAGAAAAATAATTAAAAGGGCTAATTTACTGATATAATTAATGTTTTTAATATTTAAATAAGGCATTAAAAGAATAATGAAGCTAGTAAAAAATAAGGAATAATGATTAATGTCAAATAGAGGAAAACAGAATAGAAAACTAAAAAGTAAGTACCAGTTATGTTTATCTTTTGGATGTTTTAAAATAACGAATAGGGTTCCTAGAAGGGTAATAATGGTTAGGATAAAGAAGAAACCATGAGTATTAGAATTTTTATTATTAAAATCAAAAAGTCCTAAAAAACATAAGTTAATAAAACTAGAAAATGTTTTAGTTAATAGTAAATAAATACCAAAAATGAAACAAGGAATGAGTAAACCTATAAGACGTTTTAGAATTCTTTTTTGGTTAGGAAGAGGTATTAATAAGAGAGGAATGATGAGAAAAAGTCCAACGGTTTGTTTAGATAAAAGAGCAAGAGAAGCAATAAGTCCTATTAAATAGTCATTAGTTTGTTGTTTTTGTTCTAAGTAATAAAGAATTACTATCCATAAAAAGCAGAAAAAATTATAAGTGGGAAGAAAGGCATAAAATTTGAATATAATCATACCTAGAAGGATAAGCCAGGCTTTTTTGTCGAAGAGCTTAAAGAGAAAGTAAAATAAAAGACTTACTAAGAAAGCTTGTTCTATAATGAAGGTAAAGTAGTTGTCAAAAATAAATAAACCAAGTGAGGAATATAAGGCATATAGAGGGGGAGTTATAATATTAAAATCTTTGTATGGTAGTAATCCTAAAGTAATAGCATGACTAAAGCAATAATGAGCAATAGGATCATCATTATTGTTGGTAAAGGCAATAAACTCATATATTAGTAAAGCAAAGAAAAAGATAAAAATAACTCTTTTATTTTTTACTATGAAATTATGTATTTTCTTCATATAAACTCCTTAATATTTAATTGATTATATCATTTGTCTTAGAAATTGTAAAATAATTGGTAAGTAGTTAGATAGTTAAAATTAAAGTGTAATTTAAATAGTTTTGATAGTGTGGTATAATTTGAGATGTAATTAAATAGTTTTAGAAAAAGAATTATCAGAAAGGAAAAAGCATGAAAAAAAATAGATATTCGTTACCTTTTAAAGAGGAATTTTATGTTGAATTTGGTGGAATAAAGAAAAAAGATTCACACTCTTGGCAAATTCCTGCGCAAAGATATGCGTATGATTTTGAGATAAGAGATTTAGAGGATAAACCTTATCATGATGATTATTATGATTTAAATAATTATTATTCTTATAAAAAGAATATTTTAGCTCCTATGGATGGAGTAGTTGTAGAGGTAGTTAATGATTATCCGGATACTAAAATAGTTGAAAATCGTAAGATAGTTTGTGATGTAGCTGATGTAAGAGGTAATCATATAATTATTATGCATGGTCATAATGAATATAGTATGATTGCGCATATTTTAAAAGATAGTTTTAGAGTAAGAGAAGGGGATGTTGTTAAAAGAGGTGATGTTATTGCTATGGTAGGAAATAGTGGTAATACGAATGGACCACATATTCATTTTCAAGTCCAAAGAGGTATGGAAGATAATGCAGAAGGAATACCAATTCTTTTTGAAAAAATTTTAATGCGGGAAAAAGGTAAAAAGGTACATCGAAAATATGTAAGACACGGGATGTTTGTGAAGAATAAGGAATGAATGATATAAGTTAATAATGTATTGTAATAGGTAAAAAGAAATTTATGTTTGGTATAAAGTTGTTTAAAAAAATAAAGTCATCAGCAATGTGATGGCTTTTTATAAGTCTTTTTTATGTCTAATCCATGAAGTTGCAAATAGATAATGATTTGATTAATTTGATTATTAGTTAAATTCATTTCTTTTAAGTCTTGTCTTGTTAAATTTTTAAGGGTTGATATTTCTATAACATTGTTATTTCTAAGGATATTTTTTATTTCTTGCGATAGATTCATAGTTAGCAATTACTCATACAGTTGATGATATAACTTTTTGTTTCTTCAAAACTTTTATTTAAAGATATAGATAATTCATTGTATAGATATTTTTCAGCTAAATCAAAGTATTTGGTATCTTTTTCACTAATTTTTTTATTTTCTTTTAAGCGGGTTTCATTTCTTAAATAAGAAGTTTTGATAATTTTGATTAAATCTTCATGAGTTCCTTTAGACATTAAGTCTTTATAAGTACTTTCAAGATTTTTCTCATTAATGTTGTCTAATGGTTTGATATTTTTTATTTCTGTTATAATTTTTAATGCTTCATCCTTAGAAACGATATTTCGTAAATAACCCATTTTGTTATCAGTTGGAACGTCAATTATAAGAGAATCATCGTCTATAGGTATTAGTATGTAATAATCTTTTTCATTCATTTTATTGTGTTTTATTTCTCTTATTTTACACACTGTTTTTTTGTACATTACATAATCATTTTCTTTAAACATTTTATCTATCATCTCCTTGACTTTTAATCGGTTAACAACTTAATTTTAGCAAAAAAATAAAATTTTCGTAAGTTTTTTTCTGAGAAAAAAAGAAAAAATAGTAGTTAATTTTAGAGGAGGAGAATGAATATAATATAAGGAAATTGTTGATAAATTAGTGACTAATTTGTGATATAATGAGAGATAAAGGAGAGATAAGTTATGGAGTTTGAAAAAGTTATTAGAGAAAGATTTTCAGTTAGGAAATTTAAAAATGATGAAGTTGATGATGAGTTAATAAATAAAATATTAGAAGCGGGCAATTTAGCTCCAACAGCTAAAAATAATCAACCCCAAAAAATATATGTAGTTAAGTCAAAAGAAGGGTTGGATAAAATCGATAAGGCAAGTCCTTGTAGATATAATGCTCCTGTTTGTTTAATAGTAGCAAGTGATAAGAATATTGCTTGGTCAAAAGAAGATTATTCTTCTTATGAGATGGATGCTTGTATAGTTGCGACTTATATGATGTTGGAAGCTACTAATGTTGAAGTTGATAATATATGGATAGAAATGTTTGATAAAAAGATTATCAAAGAAGAATTTAATTTACCTGAAAATATTGAACCAATTTGTCTTATGCCTCTAGGATATAGAAGTGATGATTGTGTACCTTCACCAATGCATAGTAAAAGAAAAGATATAGCAGAAATTGTAGAATATAGATAAAAAGATGGAAAATGTTGCAAATTAATAATAAAAAAGGAGATCTGAAATGAGAGAATATAGATAGAAGAAAAGTTAATAGAAGGTATTTTTAAATATAAAATTGTAAATTGCAATAAAAAAGGAGTTTGAAATGAGAAAAGTTACATTTCAAAAACTCCTTTTTATTATGCTGCTGCTCCAGCTGGACCAGTAGGGCCGGTAGGACCAGTAGGACCAATGTCACCAGTCGGACCAGTAGGACCAATGTCACCAGTAGGGCCGGTAGGACCAATGTCACCAGTAGGACCAGTAGGACCAATGTCACCAGTAGGGCCGGTAGGACCAATGTCGCCAGTAGGACCAGTAGGACCGATATCCCCAGTAAGACCAGTAGG
>CANQSQ010000051.1 GCA_947626565.1 uncultured Bacilli bacterium | reverse complement strand
CTGTTGGATATAATCGAAACATATATGCTCTATTTATTAACATCTTACTACCCCTCGCAACAATTATATTATATATTATAATTCAAACCTATGTTTTTGTCATTATTAAATTTATTTTTATAGCAAATTCCTTATAAACAAAAAAAGATAACTTTTGTTATCTTAATTAGCTCTTATTTGTTCAACATACCAATTTATTTTAGCGGGCCAGGCACTACTTTGAGCATAACGAGGAGCAATAGTTTCAATAGTAGTTAAACCTTTACTAAAATAGTTAATTTGAAGATTACTAATAAAACCAACGATACCTTCATCTAAAGTAGCAAAAGCCTTATAACTTCCTCCATTACAGCCAGGGGCACCTTTTTGACCTCCTACATTGTTACAAGTACGAGTAAGGGCGGAACATTTAGATTTGCATCCTGTTTCATGAAGTAAAATAGCAACGGCAATATAGGGATCTACCCCTCGTGAAAGACATTCACTGGCAATTAAATAACCTTTACCTGCTACATAGTCATTACCTAAATTACGATTAATTTTGTCACTTAATTCAGCTAAAGTTAAGCCGTCGTAAACTTCAACACGGGGCGGAATTATAACTGAAGCAGGAGCTGTTTCAAGACTTATTTCTTTTAATAAATCATTAGGTGTATCTTTTTCTTCAGCACTATTTAATTCATCGTTATTGTTGATAGTTTCTTTTTTAAATACAGCATCTGCATTAGAAGCAGCAACGGCCATATTCAAGTTCGTAGTACTTTTTTCATTAACTTTTTTAGTATATGTAATTTTTTCATTTATATTTGTTTGAATTGTCATTCCAATGGATATTAACATTAGTCCTAATACAAAAGCTGCACAACTTATAATTTTAGCTTTTCTCAAAATAATTCACCTCATTGAACTAATATCGTTATTATAGCATTTTTAGCTTTAAAAGTCAATTTAGCGACCATCTAGCCTTTTAGTTAATGACGTCTTTTTTTATTTACTGGTTCCTCATGATGAGGATAAAAAACAGCTAGAACGGTTGAGCCAAATAATGTTGCTTTTAGAGAGTCTTTTACTAATTTTAAAGACGTAATATTAGCCTGTTTATGATGTTTGTTAACGGTTATTTTCATTTTATAATTCCCTTCATTATTTTATTAATTAAAGCTAATTCAGAATCAGAAAAATTAGTATCTAAATCAATCATATCTTCTCCTTCATATTTAGCTGTATAATAAGCACTTTTATCTAATTTACGATATATTAAATAATTATATTTATAACCTAATAATTTGAAAGTAGAAATTACTTCCATTTTTTCACTATTTCCTTGGTCATCAATAACATCTATATAATTCATACTTCTCACCCTATTATTACTATAATACGAACTTGTTAGAATTGCAAATTAATTTTATAATAAATATAAGTAGGTGATAAAATGGAAAAAATAGATGAATTAATTAAGTGGATTAAAGAAGCTAGAAAGACAGTTTTTTTTGGAGGAGCTGGAGTATCAACAGAAAGTGGTTTAAAAGATTTTAGAAGTAAAGATGGTCTTTATAATGAAAAGTATGATTTTCCTGTAGAAATTATGTTATCAAGAGATTTTTTCTATACAAAAACAGACCAATTTTATAAATTTTATAAAGACAAGTTAAATTCTTTAAAATATCAGCCTAATATTACGCATAAAGTTTTAGCTAAGATGGAGGAAAAACACTTGTTAGATTGTATAATTACTCAAAATATAGATGGTTTTCATCAACAAGCTCATTCTAAAAAGGTATTAGAATTGCATGGATCAATTATGCGAAATTATTGTACAAAGTGTGGGAAGTTTTATAGTGCTCAAGAAATATTTAAAGATGATAACATTCCTTACTGTACAGAATGTGGTGGTTTAATTAAGCCAGATGTTGTATTATATGGTGAAATGTTGGATGAAAAAATACTTAGTCAAGCTATAAAAGAGATAAGTGAAGCTGATTTATTAATTATTGGTGGTAGTAGTCTTAATGTTTTCCCAGCTAATAGTTTAATTAATTATTTTAAGGGTAAACACTTAGTCTTAATAAATAAAGATAAGACAGCTTATGATGAAAGATGTGATTTAGTTTTGCATGAAAGTATTGGAGATATTTTCAAAAAAATAGAAAAAGAAATAGATTAGTTAATTTTAGGATTGAACCTTTTACTTAGGACAATCCTTTTAATTTAATTTGAAAGTTTTAGGACTAAATAGATAGACAAGAATTAAAGCAATTATTATATAAAGAAGACTGAAAATGATGCCTAAAAGAGAATAAAAATAAATATTTAGGGAAACAGAAGTTGCTAAAAAATAGCAAATCAGATAAGTTAAAAGAGAAACTATAGAATAACTAGCTTTTTTCATTTTCATTGTTTTATCATATGGTTGAAGTAAGTAGTATATTACTAAATAATGAATGGAGAAAAAGATACTTAAAGATATTATGAATAAAAACATCATTAAATACATTGTTACATTATATTCTTTAGTTAAATATAAAATAATTATATTACCTATTCCTATCAAAATAGCTGGTAATAAATTAGCTTTAACAACAGAGATTGTTCTTTTTTTAAATAAGTTTAGTATTACTTTGGGTTCTTTATAAAAATTATATGTCAACATAGCATGATCACAGTTAAAAAACATAGCTTGCGTAATGATAGAACCCCTATTGATAAAATACATTATAATAATAAACCAACCTAAATTATTTAAGAGAAAAGAATGAGCAATATTATAGATATGTTTATTATTAATGATTAATATAATAATAAATAAATATATTAAGAAAGCTATGAGACTATATCTCTTAGTACTACGTAATAGTATTTCTTTATTTCGTTCAAAAAAGATAGTATTAAATAATTCATAACCCTTTTTATTTTTTAATTTGCGGGGATTGATGACAATATCTTTTCTTTTGACTTCGACCATTTGTTGACGGGAATATGACTTAGCTTCTTCAGTATTCATAATAACGTTTTGGGTATTTAATTTTTTATAAATTAATTTATAATCATCAACTTTTAAAAGATATAGTAGACAAAAAGGAACTAAGATAATAAAAAGAAGGCATGTTAAAATTATAAGGGTATTGGAAAAGTAAATTTTAAAGTATGGCAAAATAGTTAATATTACAAAAATACTTAAAAGAGAAAAGTATAAAGGATAGTTATTAAGCCAAATATAATTATATTTATGATAATAAAGTAAATTTAGAGCTTCACCAATAATGCGACTAAGAAAAGATAGTAAGATTAGGAAAATGCATATTTTAAATGAGATATGAAGTAAAGGTTTAAAGATTAAAAAAGATATAGTGTTTAAGATTAAGGAGCGAATTAAATCAAAAAACAAGCTACTTTTCATATAATTTTTAGCATCTATTTTTAATAAAATAATGGATAGATATTTTTGAATAGAAGTATTTAGAAGTTTATTATTAATAAAAAGACCTAGTATTGTAAAAGTAAAATAAATATGAATAAAACTTTTAGAAAGATTAGAACCAAGGTAATGAGCTAAAAAATAAATAAGAGCAAAGTAGAAAAGACGATAGATTATTATCTTAATAATGTAATAAAAATTACTTAGAAATTTAAAGATTGATTTGATTTTTTGACTTTGATAGACGTCATCAGTAAGTAAATCTTTGAAGATAGGTAATCTTTTCAAATTATATAAAAAAGAGTTAATAGCATAAGTCTTTTCAATATTTAAAGACATTATAATTGTTTTAATCATTTTTGGTATCCTTTAAAGCTTTTATTATTTTATCTTTATATTTCTTGGTATTAAGATTTTGTTTTTCTATCTGCTCTAGGTTCTTATTATTTAAAATAACAATTTCATCACATAAGTCCATGGCTAATTCTAAGATGTGGGTAGAAAAAATAATAATATGATCTTTTTTTAGAGACTTAAGAAGTGTTTTCATTTCTTCTTGAACAACAATATCTAAAGAAGTTAAGGGTTCATCTAAAAGAATAATTTTAGGATTAGAAATAATATTAATAAGAATTTGCATTTTATTTTTCATACCATGGGAATAATTTTTAAGTAGTTGATTTTGGTCCTGTTCAGATATTTTGACTAAGTTAAAATAATAAGCGGTTTCTTTTAAATTAGGAATTTTATCTTTGTTTATATCAAGAAAAAACTCTAAAAATTCTTTAGCGGTTAAAAATTCAGGAACGGTAGGAGTTGAAACAACGTAACCTATATCACTTATTTGTAAGGGATTTCGACCATAAGCATCTGTTACATAAAAAGAACCTGAATTAATATCAATATCGTTATTTAAAGCATTAAAAAAGGTGGTCTTCCCTACTCCATTACGACCGATTAGACCATAAATTTTTCCATCAGTAAAAGTAAAATTTATATCTTTTAAAACTTCTTTATCCCCATAACTTTTGGAAAGATTAAGTATTTCTAATTGCATAGTAGCACTTCCTTTATGACATATTATAACAAATAATTAATATAATAAAAAGTTATTGCAAGAAAAAAAGTAGATAATGTCTACTTTTCAAGGTCACTAAAATTGTTAAGATGATATTAAAAAGTTAAAAAGTTAAAAAAATCACAATTTTTTAATAAAATTGTGACCTAAATATAATACGTTTTAGAAATTACTTAATAAATCAATTAATCTAGTATTCTTATAAATACTTTCCCTACCTACTTTTTCAAATTCTAA
>CANQSQ010000050.1 GCA_947626565.1 uncultured Bacilli bacterium | reverse complement strand
GATAAATTCCTTGATATATATATATATATATTATAATAGTTTTAGAAAAATCAGTTTTTTTTCTAAGTTGTATATGAAGGAAGGATTGTTTTGATGAAAAAATTAATGTATGTTTTGTTATGTTGTTTTTTAATTTTAGGAGTAACAGGATGTGGTACTAAAAAAGAAGAAGGAAAAACGGATTCCAAGGAGAAAGAAACAGCTTATTCGGTTGAAGGTGAAGCTAACGCATGGAGTGGCTTTAATGATGGGCTTACAGTATTATCAAGAGGAGATAAATTTGGAGTTGTAGATAAAACGGGAAAGATTGTGGTAGATTTTGAGTATGATTATATTAGTCCTTTTAATAATGGATATGCTACTATTTCAGTTAAAGATAGTAGAAGTGGAACTGGGGAACGTTATGGAATTATTGACAAAAAAGGAAAAGTAGTTGTAGATTTAGATAGCATTGGTAGATTACATTATTCTGAAGGACTTATAGCTATTTCATCGTCTTATAAATATGGTTATCAAGATGTAAAAGGAAATATGGTTATCGATTACCAATTTGATGATGCTGGTGAATTTCATGATGGACTTGCGGCTGTAGAAAAAAATGATAAATGGGGTTATATTGATAAGGATGGAAAAGTAGTTATTGACTATCAATTTGATGGTGCAGAAGAGTTTAGTGATGGACTTGCAGCTGTAGAAAAAGATGACAAATGGGGTTATATTGATAAGACTGGAAAAGTAGTTATTGACTATCAATTTGATTTTTCAGAAACATTTGCTGATGGGCTATTAATGAAACTAGAAAAATCTAATGATATTGGTTATAGTATGAAGTGCTTTGATAAAACTGGAAAGGTAGTTATAGAAGCTAATAATAAATATTATGATGTTGATAATTTTGCTGAAGGATTAGCACCAGTTGCGGATAAAGATGGTAAATGGGGCTATATTGATAAAAAAGGAAAATTAGTAATTGATTGTCAATATGATAGTGCATCTAGCTTTAGTGATGGTTTAGCTAGAGTTAAAAAGGATGGCAAGATTGGATATATTAATAGTAAAAATAAAGTGGTTATTGACTTTATTTATGATGAAGGTAATTCTTTTTCAGAAGATTTAGCTTATGTAAGAAAAGAAAATGATAGTATGTTCATTGATAAAAAAGGAAAGACAATTTTATCTTTAAAATAAAAAGAAAAAGTTTTAAAAAAAGTTGCTAGAGATAGCAATTTTTTTATGACAAAATAAATTTGGGTGAGAAAATAAAAAGAAATTGTAAAAAAAGAATAATTGATATTTTCTTTTTTAAAGAAGTAGTGTATTATAAAAGGAAAATCTTGATAAAATGTAGAGGTAGTATTTATGGTTAATGTTGAAAAATTAGATATGTTATATGATAAGGTTATTGATGGTGATGAATTAACAACAAAAAAATTAAATGAATTAGGATTTAATTCTAAAGATATCAAAGATTTAATTGAACAAGGAATATTAGAGCGAGTCAAAAGAGGATACTATAGTTTTAAGGCTGTTAATAATTTATTTTATTATGGTAAAAAATTGGTGGCTTTAAAACAATTTGGCTTGGCTACGGAATGTTTTTATAAATGTCATGAGTTAGATGAAAATCACGAGGGCGTTAATTTTCAATTGTTTTTGCGATGCATTCAAAGTAAGGATTATGAGAAGGCATTTACATATTTTGATTATTTCTTTAAAGGGCCAAATCCTTTTTATAATGCTGATAGTAATTTATATTTATTTTTATTAAATAGTCTTGCTGAGGTGCCAGAACGATACAAAGAATATGCTGATTCTTTAAATTTTGAAGACTTTAAAGTAGATGAAAATGACAAAAGATTTAAAAATATAGTGTTACAAAATAAGATAAGAACATCTGTTGTTAATGGTAGATTTATTTTGGCAAGGAAACAATTACAGCAATCTATTGATGAAAAAGGTAAAAATTCTGTTCAAGACTTATTATTAAAAAATCTATTAGACCAGATTATTAGTAAAGAAGTTAAAATAAAGAAACAGATTATAAAATTTATTAATGATGGAAAATATGAAGATATTGTTAAAATATTTGATGAGAATTATAAAATTTTAAATAAGGTTGATAGACATATACGAATGCTAGCTAGTGATTTAGTAGATATGAGAGAAACTCAGCATATTCCTGCTAAGGAAATATTTACTGCTAGTGGTATATTTGAAGCTATTGAAGGACAAAATTATGATTTAGCTTTAGAACTTGCTGAAAATTTTAATCAAAAAACTAATCATGATAAACAGGAAAATATTTTATACCTACTTTTGGTGGCAGTAAGGGATGAAATGCAAAAAATTAGGGATAAGGAAAAAGAAGAAGCTGATTACAATGAAGAAGTTGTTCATGAAGAGGAAGATGAGCAAAAGGAAGATGATAATTTATTAAATAATAATGTGGAAACTGATGAGGTAAAAGATACTTTAAATAAAGATGCTGAAAATATAAAAATATCATTTACGGATATTGTAAAAAGTCTAATGACCAATGATGTAGAAAAGGCTTTTAAATATTTAGAAATGTATTTAGTAAGTATTAATAAAAAACAATATGAATTTTTAATTATGAATTTGATAAAAATCAGTTTGTTAGAAAATGATATGAGCTTTTTACAACCACTTACTACTTTGATTAATATTAGTAGAAATGACTTTGAGTTTAATATTAATGAGTACGTACAAGCTTTTTATTTAGCTTTATCTAAAAATAACGTAGAAGTTGCTAAAATATATTTGGATATTCTTTATAATTCCGATAATTTTGAAGAGGAAAAAGTATTAATTGAAAATTTGGATTTAGTTTTAGATACATTTATTAAAAAAGAAAATGGAACTAGTATGACTGCAATTGATGTTTTTGATGAAGAAGAACATAATCATAACAGTAGTGAAATTGAGGATAATGACAGTGAAATAAACGAAGAAAATTTGGAAACTGGTGATGAAGAACAGGATAATAAGGTAGAAAAAACTAACAAATTAGAAGTTGCTAATAATTATAATGATGAAGAATTTGTAAATAGATATTTAAGTACTGTTTATGACAAAGGTATAGTTGTTTTAAAACCTTTAAAAGAAGAAAGAAGAAAAGGAATACATGAGATAGTTGATAATATTCCTAACGTAACATCATTTGATATTGGTGAAAAAGAAAAAACAAGAATTGTTTTACGTTATATGCCTGATGACCAGGAATATTTTGACTTTACTCAAGTTCTTAGAGAAGGAGATGAAGCTTTTAGAAATAAAGATTATCATACTTGTATAGCTGAATATAGAAAAATCTTGGAAATTAAGGAGCCTAGGCCCTTTGTGTATGCAAAAATTGGACTTGCTTATCTTAAAATTAATGATAAAAAAACGGCAATTGATTACCTAAGAGTTGCAACTGAATTAAGCAAACTAGAAGATAATACATTTGATTTTGAAGACTTAATTGCAGGGTTAGAAGGTTTAATACCTGAAGAAGATAAAAAGCCAAAAGTAAAGATGAAGGTAGATGATTTTGGTAATGATTTATTAAATTATTATGGTATTGAAAATATTACTGATATTTGTAATTTGGTATTAAGTGGTTTTAGTATTGAAGAAGCTTGTCAACAATGGCACTTAGATAGTGAAGAAGTTGGTAAGGTTTATTTAATATTTGCTAAAGAATATTTTGCACAAGGAAAATATTTACAAGGAAATCAATGTTTAAAACATGTAGAAAAAATGAAAAATAAATCAAATGAATTAAATAAGATTTTTAATGAGGTAGTAAGAAATAAAAAGTTTTATAAAAATCGAGTTACAGATAATTATAAAAGTTTAGTTTTAAAAAAGAAGGATTAAAATTTAGGATGTTTTAAATTAGAAATTAAGTTTTAGCTGGAATTTGATTATGGTGATTGGTGCTTTTCTTTGACGTTGTTTTAGTAAAACTAGTTTAAAGTTTTTACAAGTTAATTTTAGGTATAGTTTATATTAAGTATATTAAGAGAAAAAGACTGATAGAATTAGGAAGATACTTATGGTTTATTGCTAGTGGTACTTCACCTACTCTATCAGTTTTTTTTGATGGTTATTTAAATATTATAATTTTATTTTTTTTAAATTTAAGTGGTGGTATAGTAGCAAAAGACTAAGAAGTGGTAAAAAGAAAAGCATATTTTGTTTGATAAAAAATGAAGTAATTTCATTGTAAATGAGGGTGTTGGCTGATATTTGAATATTTAGAATTTTACTATAATTTAGATATTCATTAATTAATTCTTTATTGTTGGGGAAAAAGTTGGGGTCATATAAAGCACGTATTAATATTAATAGTATTATACTGAAGATAAGAATAGATAAAATGTTGTAGGTGTTATTGTTTAGAATATCGTTTTTTTTCAATAAATCTTTTATATTTGTGATTACTAGTATAATAAACAATATTAAATAACAGACATGAGCCAAGCTAGTTAGTGAAAATTTAGCCCAGGTAAGATAATTAAAAATAATAAGGCTTATTAATAGAATATATTTTAAAAATTGTAGTATCTTAGTCACTTATATCACCTACTTCAATGATTAATTGGGATAATGTAGTTAAATTACTTATATCATGGCGCATTTTATAAAGTCTATCAATTATTTCAAGATTTGCTGCTGGGTATACTTTGTCTAGATTATTTTCAAAAGGAAAAAGACTATATTTATAAGTTGCCATTTGTTTGGTATAAAAAATATTGTAAGATATATCGATAGCTGTATTATCAAGAAAATAATTTAAATACTTTTTGTCGCTATATTTTTGTAATATTGTAATTATTTTATTCTGCGGAGTTATTTGATTACTACTTAAATAAAAACTGTATAGAGAGTTTGTAGTATAGGTTAAAGTTTTATTATTGATTAGGTAATTATATATTTTCTCTTTTTGCAAAAGCTTATAAGAATTTTCTAACTCAGTTAAGAGTGTTTCATAGTCATCAGTTTCAAAAAGACCTTGACTTTGTTTTATGGTATTAATATTTTTTTCTAACGTTGTGATGTAATTGGTAATTTTGGGGTCATCTTTAAATGTATAAATTTGTTGATGATTGATGTTAATGAGTTGAATAATATTTAGATATAGAAGTAAAAGAACTAGAAAAATTATAATTATTTCAATTAAATGATTAATTATTTTATGAAGTCTTGATGATTGAAGAGAGATACTTTCTTTTACATAATCATCAGCTTCTGTTAAAGGAATAACTTCATTTTTAATTTCTCTACCTTTTAATAATTCTAAGATGGAACAATCTAATTCTTTAGATAAAACTTCTAGGATAGATACATCTGGACATCCTTGACCTCTTTCCCACTTTGATACAGCTTTATCAGTAACACCAATTAAGTCTGCTAATTCTTTTTGAGTTAGTTTTTTGGCTTTTCTTCTTTCTTGAATGAATTCACCTATTTTGTCATAATTCATGTAATGGCACCTACCTTTATTATTAGTATAAAAAGATATTTTTTAATTAGCAATAAACTTTTCGTAGAGTTTGAGTAAATGAGGTTGTTTAGGTGTTTTATATATTGTTAAATTCATATATTTTTTTATATATTTTAGTTTCATATGTTTTTATTGGTTTCATGTTGTTTATATATTATTGGTTTCATATGTTTTATATATTCTTGGTTTTAAATATTTTTTGTATATTTTAGTTTCATATGTTTTATATACGATTTATTTATTTTTGTTATTCATATACTTTTACTTTAAAAACTTGTTTTAAAATTACTATTATTGTTTTGTTTCTACATTTTTTATACCTTTTGGTAACGACTTAGGTAGTATTTTTTATACCTTTTGGTAACGATTTAGGTAGTATTTTTTACTGTTTTTTAGAAAAAATAAAATTTCTAGAGGACTAATTTTTATAATAAAATTGCAAAAACGTTAAATTTTAAGTAAAGTGCACAAATAAGTGCAATTGAGTCAAAATAGTTTATTTTTAAAAGAAAATGCACA
>CANQSQ010000049.1 GCA_947626565.1 uncultured Bacilli bacterium | reverse complement strand
TTTTTATCAAAAAAATGAATCTGTGGATAAAACAAATTCATTTTTTCTTTTCTTTCTTTTTTTCACCGGAACTCAAAGTATATTAGAGATTACAATTTAATAATACCTAAATTATACTTAGCAAATTCCTAATATCAACAACAACTCTTTCTACTTATTTAATTACCTGCAAGTTCCATTAAAATATCTTCTATTACTACCAAACTAACTTTTCAAATATTTTCTTTTATATCTGTTAAATCATGATAAACAATCGCTTTCAATCCTACTTTATTAGCAACTTCAACATTTATATCTTTATCATCAAAAAAGATAGTTTCCTCTTTTTTTAAATGATATTTTTCTCTAATTAATTGATAAATTCTTTCATCTGGTTTAATTAAATGTTCCGAAAAAGAGTAGACGCCTCCCGCAAAATCATCAAAAATATTTTTCAAATAATCATAACTTTCTAAAGAAATATTTGTTAAAAAATAAATCTTATATCCCTTTTCCTTCAAACTATAAAGATAGTCAACAACATCCTTTTTAACAGGAAAAGTTTCTTTATAAAACTTTGGATCAAGTAAATATTCAATTTCCTTTTTATACTTAGGATACTTATTAGTAACTTTCTTTGTATAATCATAAATAGATAAATTACCTAACAAACAATCATTAAATTCCTTTTCAAAAAAAATAGTATTATTAAGTTCTTTTATTTCTTCATAAGTCAAATTTAATTTCTCTCTATATTGTTCATCTAAAAACTTTTTACTTGAATTATCCGCAATTACGCCACCTACATCTACAATAATATTTTTAATCATCTTCTTAAAACCTCAATCTAATTTTCTAACAATTTGTATATCTACTTTTTCTAGTTCTTGATAACTTTTTAAAATACTATTAACTATTAAATTTTGTTCTTCAGTACTATAAAGTTCTAAAAATTCTTTAATAGCTTTCTCATAATTTCGTTTATGTTTAGTATTTAAATCATGCCAATTAATATCTTTAAAAAAGGAAAGTATCTCTTCATTATAACTAATCTTTTTTTGTAACATTAATACTGCAATTACAGGATATCCAGAATAGCCTTGCCAATAAGTAGCATTATCATTAGATGTATATTTATTATCTAGCCATTGTACTTTATATTGTTTTTTATTATCAGAAGAATAAACTATAGCTTCAGTATCATTCATGATAACTCTTTTTGAACTAATTGCACTTAGTGCTTCATAAACCTTTGCTAAAGGAACTTTTTTCATAAACTCAAATCCTTTCCTCTTTATTGTACCACAAATAAGTATTTTTAGGTTTTTATTATATCAAATCTCTTTCATTATCAATATAATATAATGAAAGGAGAATTATATCATGTACGGATATGCTTATGGTTATCCATATCCAGTTTATAATTATCCTGGTAATTATCAAAATAATAACGATTCAAATGGTTATAGTTGGATATGGATTATTATTGTTCTATTTATAATTTTCTTCCTCTTCTGGGGTGGTGGCTCTCGCGGAGGAAATTATGGTGGCTGTTGTAACAACTAATTATAAATTGCGATAAAAAAAACAAACTTTCTTCTAGTTTGTTTTTTGGTGTAATTTTTTTAATAAATGTAATGTTACAGGATGTAATTCTTGACCCATATCTTTAAATTTTTGTTGTTGTTTTTCTAAATATAAATAAATACTTAAATCTAAATTTTTATAAGCTATGTTTTTTAATTCTTGTCCAAAAGAAGATAAATCCTTACGACCAATTTTATCAGCTATAAAAATTATTTTATCTAATATTGTCATATCTTCATTTCCTATCGTATGAGACTTAATTGCTTGACACATTTCATCTGTAAATCCATATTTTTCTTTACAAATTATACTTCCGATATCGGCATGAATTATTTTTTTAATACTATCATCAATTTTATATTTTTGAATAAAATACTTATTTTCTTCATCAGTTAATTCTTTAGCAATATCATGACATAATCCTGTAATATAAGCTTTATCTTCATCATATTGGTAAGTTTTAGCTAATTTTTTAGCTTCCTCTGCCACTAATAAACTATGCTCATAACGTTTAAAAGACATTGCTTTTTTAACATCTACTTTTATTTTTTCTACATCAAACATCTTCCATCACCTTCTTTTATTATAACATTTCTCTGCAAAATACTAATATATTTCTTTTTTCTTGTCTAATAACTTTTATTTTACTGTAATTTATACTTAAGTTGACACCTAATATATTTAAAAAAACAAATATCTATGTTAAAATTAAAGTGGAGTGAAATTATGAAAATAAAAATAGACAATATCGATGTTAATTACATACAATATGGTAGTGGAAAAGATATTATCTTGCTTCATGGTTGGGGACAAAATATTCAAATGATGCAACCTTTAGGTGACCTATTACAAGACCGCTTTCGAATAACTATTTTAGATTTACCAGGATTTGGTCAAAGTAGTGAACCTTTAGAAGTTTGGACTATATCTGATTATTCTCACTTTTTAGAAAAATTTGCTAATGAAGTACACATCAAAAAACCTATTGTCATTGGTCATTCTTTTGGGGGTAGAGTTGCTATAAGGTATTCAGCTCATAACACCATTGAAAAATTAGTTTTATTTGGTAGCCCTTGTATTAGAGTAGAAGAAAAATTACCTCTTTCTGTAAAAATATTAAAGACTATCAAAAAATTACCTGGAATGAATGAAATAGGGGAAAAAATGAAAAAATATATTGGCTCTAGAGACTATAAAGCTGCTAGTCCTATTATGCGTAAAATACTAGTTGAAGTTGTTAATGAAGACTTATCTAAGTATGCTAGAGAAATAGAAGAACCTACTTTATTAATTTGGGGCGAAAATGATACTGAAGCTCCTGTTACCGAGGCCAAAGAATTAGAAAAAATAATGCTTGATGCTGGTCTAATCATTTTACCAGGTACCCATTATGCTTATCTGGAAAATTTAGGCAGAGTCGTAAGTATTTTAAATAATTTCCTATAGGAGGTTTATATGTTGTTTTATTTAATTATAATTATTTCTTTATTTTATGCTATTTTTTACAAGAGCAAAAGATCCCTTCATATGCTTCAACAAAATTTATATAACGAAAACAATCGTTATTTAAAATGGGTATTTAAAAATAAAAAACAATTTCTTGATTTAGATATTATCAATATTTTTATTTCTTTAATTGGTATTTTTGTTATTTATGATATTGAAAACATTTCCTATATTAGTTTAATAATTATCATGATAATTTCTGTTATTATTGGACTATCATGGTTTAAAAGAATAAATAATGATCAAAATAAAAAGCCTCTTGTTGTTACTGCTAGAATAAAAAGATTAATTTTTACCATAATTATTTTATATTTAATACCAATTATATTTTTATTAAATTCCCTAAATAATCTTCAAGCAGTTTTTATTATTTTATTTATTATTAGTTTAATGATTTACTTAAACACCATTGTTGTTTTTATAGCCAATATTATCAATTTCCCTATTGAAAGATGTGTTTACTATTACTATAAAAGTAAAGCTCAAAATAAACTTAAAAGTATACCTAATTTAAAAATAATAGGTATTACGGGAAGTTATGGAAAAACTAGTAGTAAAAATATCCTTAGTGATATTTTAAATATAAAATATAATGCTCTTCCAACTCCTAGAAATTTAAATACTTATAATGGTCTAATTATGACTGTAAATAATCATATGGATAAATTTACTGATATTTTTATTGCTGAGATGGGAGCTTATGTTAAAGGAGAGATAGCTGGACTTTGTAAGTTAATAAAACCTAAATATGGTATTTTAACTCGTATCGGTACAGCCCATTTAGAAAGCTTTGGCAGTGAACAAAATATTATTGATGGTAAGTTTGAACTTATAGAATCATTACCAAAAGATGGTTTTGCTATTTTAAATGGTGATGATGAAAAACAAGTAAATTATAAATTAAAAAATAAAGTTAAAACTATTTGGATTGGTATTAATAATAAAGATGTAGATGTTCGAGCTATTAACATTAAATGCTCTAATAAAGGTTCAAGCTTTGATTGTCAATTTAAAAATGATTCTAAACTTTATCATTTCGATACTAAACTTTTAGGAGATCACAATGTCTACAATATTTTAGCGGCTGTTGCCTGTGGCAAGGAATTTGGTATTGAAATAGACGAATTAATTCAAGCTGTAAAAGGAGTTAAACCTGTTGAACATCGTCTTGAACTTAAAAAAATAGGTAACTTTTACCAAATAGATGATGCTTACAATTCTAATCCTATAGGGGCTTTGAATGCTTGTAAAGTATTAAGTATGATGCCAGGTATCAAAGTTGTTGTTACTCCTGGAATGATTGAATTAGGAGACCAAGAATTTGCATACAATAAAACATTTGGTGAACAAATTGCTGAAGTAGCTAAAGCCGACTATGCTGTATTAATAGGTGAAAAAAGAACTGAACCTATCAAACAAGGATTATTAACAAAAGGTTTTGACAAAGATAAAATTGTGGTGTTTAATGATGTAAGAGATGCATATCCTTTTATTAGAACATTAACGGGCAAACAAGAAGTATATGCACTATTTGAAAATGATTTACCAGACACTTATAATGAATAGGAGAGTGATATTATGAGAATTAAGGTAGGAGTAATCTTTGGTGGTGAAAGTGTTGAACACGAAGTAAGTATTATTTCCGCTATGCAAGCAATGAATAAAATTGATCAAGAAAAATATGAAATTATTCCCATTTATATAACTAAAAATAGAGAATGGTACACTGGTGATATGCTTAGAGATATTGATGTTTATCAAGACTTAAGTTTAATTAAAAAGTATGGTTCAAATGTAACTTTATACTATAAAAATGGTGCTTATGTCTTACAAAGAAAAAAATTTCCTAAGACTGTTGTTAAAGAAATTGATATTGCCTTTCCAATTGTCCATGGAACTAATGTTGAAGATGGTGTATTACAAGGTTATCTACAAACAATTGGTATTCCTTATGTAGGCTCAGATGTTTATGCCTCTGTAGCCGGTCAAGATAAAACTATCATGAAAGATATTTGGGCTAGTTCTGGTATTCCTCTAACTAACTATACTTGGTTTTATGATATTGATTATAAACGTGATAAGGAAGATATTTTAAAGAAAATAGAAAAGCTAAAATATCCCGTTATTGTAAAACCAGCTTCAACTGGTTCAAGTGTCGGTATTTCTATGTGTGAAAATGAAGAAGAATTAATCGAAGGTATTGATGAAGCTATTCAATATGATCATAAAATTATAGTTGAAGAAGTTGTTAAAAATTTAAAAGAAGTAAATATAGCTGTCATGGGTAATTATGAACATCAAAAAGTTAGTGCCATTGAAGAAGTATTATCTCCTAATAAATTTTTAACCTATGAAGACAAATATATTGGTAATGGTAAAGGTAAATTAAAAGGAAAAATGCCTGTAAAAACATCTTCTAAAGGAATGGCTTCTCTAAATAGAAAGTTACCAGCTGACTTAAAAGAAAATCTTCAAAAAGAAGTAGAAACAATTGCGGTTAATGCTTTTAAAGCTTTAGGAAGCTCTGGTAACGCTAGAATTGATTTCTTAATTGATGAAAAGGCTAATAAAGTTTACATAAATGAAATTAACTCCATTCCTGGTAGTCTAGCTTTTTACTTATGGGATGCTAAAGATATTAACTTTACTCAAGTCCTTGATGATATGATTCAAATTGGTATTAAGGATTATAAAAAACGAGTTAGTAAAACTCATTCATTTGATACTAATATTTTACAAGGTTTTGCTGCTAATGGAGGTATCAAAGGTATGAAGGGTATGAAAGGAAAGTTACGTTAACTTTCTTTTTTTCTTTTACAAATTTTTTCTTATAAGTTATAATTAATATAGTAGGAGGCTAGTAGTATGCTAAACAAAATAGAATCAAATATTATCTCTCTAGGCATCTCTCTTATTTTAGCCGGTATAATAATTATAGTTGCCTTTATCATCAATACGGATAGAATAGAATGTACTTCTTCAGAAGGTAATATAACTATTTATTACAAGAAAAATAACTTAAGACATTATAAAATTGATGAGTCTTTAAATTTTGATATTAATAATATGTATAAAGAAATTGATCAAATTGGCTTAACATCTTACTTAAAAGATTTTTCTAAATGGTTTGAAGAAAATAAAACTAATGGTAAATGTACTTTTCACTAAAAAAATGACTATCCAAGAAGTCATATCTAAAATCATATTGGTGTCCTAAAATAAAGTATGACACCTTTTTTATTATAAATTTTATGTGTTTTTCCTGAAGATTTATAGAAATATAAAAACGACTTTCTGATAAGTCGTCCTTTTTATACCTGAACTATAAAAGTTCAAGTTTAGTAACTATATGGTGGGCTGTTAGGGATTCGAACCCTAGACCCACTGATTAAGAGTCAGTTGCTCTACCAACTGAGCTAACAGCCCATGCTTGCTTTTTAACAAGTTCTTTTGTATTATATCATTGTTTTTATTAATATTCAAGTAAAATTAATATTTTTGCCTATTTTTCTTTGTTTATTAATAAAAAAGAAGAGAATTTTCTAAAATTTAAATTTTTTTCCTAAAAAAAGCTTGACTTATTTGTAAAGTTTATAGTATCCTATTATTGCAACTTGCGAAAAAAAATTAATTTTCTTGTTGCAAAAAAGTAAAATTTATAGTACACTAGAAAAGTCAATTGTTAATGGACCTGTAGCTCAGTTGGTTAGAGCACACGCTTGATAAGCGTGGGGTCACAGGTTCAAGTCCTGTCAG
>CANQSQ010000048.1 GCA_947626565.1 uncultured Bacilli bacterium | reverse complement strand
TTGTAAATGATTTGCTTATAAATAAATTCTAAAACTAATTGCACAACAATTGTGCACTTTCAATAATAATCTACAATCCTCAAAATTCCTCAGAAAAAAAGCTATAATCTATTTGAATTTTACAAATATTATGATATACTATCCGTACAGGCATTGATGAAGAAGTAGTAGTAAATGATTTATTTCTAGAGAGATTATGGTTGGTGTAAATAATCAATAATAGTTTATGAATTCGTCTTCGGAGTTCTTACTAATAATAAGCGTATTTCTTGCGTTAAAAGAATAGAGTGTATAGTAATAACTATAAAGTAAGGTGGTACCACGAAACTTATTTCGCCCTTACATTTATAGTTATTTTTTATTATAGAAGAGGTGAAATATATGAAAAATCCAAAAATAGAAGATATCAAAAAAACATTAGAAACTGACTTAAAACAAGTACCTGATGAAAAGACTTTAAATGAGTTAAAAGTTAAATACTTAGGTAAGAAAGGTTTAATTACGGAATTAAATAGTGAAATTAAAAATATTCCTAATGAAGAAAAAAAAGACTTTGGAATGGCTGTTAATGAATTAAGAAATATTTTTAATAATGCCTATGAAGAAAAACATGCTTTCTTTGAAGCTAATTTACTAAATGAAAAATTAGCTAGTGAAGCTATTGATATTTCTCTACCAGCTACTAAGATATCTAAAGGTGCTCCTAATATCTTAGAAAAACTAATTGAAGAAGTAGAAGAAGTATTTATGTCTATGGGATATGATGTCGTTGATGGACCTGAAGTAGAAGAAGATAAATATAATTTTGAAATGTTAAATATTCCAAAAGGCCATCCCGCAAGAGATGCTCAAGATACTTTTTATATTGAAGGTGAAGAAATCCTCATGCGTAGTCAAACATCTCCTGTCCAAGTAAGAACCATGTTAAAAGGTGAAGGTAAAACTCCTATTAGAATGATTTGTCCCGGTAAAACATATCGTCGTGACGATGATGATGCGACTCATTCTCATCAATTTATGCAAATAGAAGGTCTTCTTGTTGATAAAAACATCTCTTTATCCGACTTAAAAGGAACTATTGATGTTGTTGTCAAAAAATTATTTGGAGAAGATATTGTTACTCGTTTTCGTCCTAGCTATTATCAATTTACAGAACCATCTGTTGAAGTTGATATCAGTTGCTTTAATTGTAAAGGTAAAGGCTGCAACATTTGTAAAAAAACAGGTTGGATAACCGTAGCTGGAGCTGGAGTTGTTCATCCTAATGTTTTACGCATGAGTGGTTATGATCCTAAAGAGTGGAGTGGCTTTGCCTTTGGTTTTGGAGCTGAAAGACTTGCTATGTTAAAGTATGATATTAATGATTTAAGAGTATTTTATAATACAGATTTACGAGAAAGTAAAACTTTTGACCGTGAGGAGGATTTATAATGATAAGCTTAGAATGGGTAAAAGACTACATTGATATAGAAGATCAAGATTTAAATGAATTAGCCGTAAAAATTACTCAGGCTGGTATCAATGTTGAAAATGTAGTCACCAATAAAATAAATAATTTAATTATTGGTCAAATAGAAAAATGTACTGACCATCCTGATAGTGACCACTTACATGTATGTCATGTTAATATTGGTAAAGAAGACCTTCAACAAATTGTTTGCGGAGCTCCTAACGTTAGAACTGGTCTCAAGGTAATAGTAGCTTTACCTGGAGCTATTTTACCTGGTGATTTTGAAATTAAAAAGAGTAAAATTCGTGGTGTAGAATCTAATGGTATGATTTGTGCCTTATTTGAATTAGGCCTTGAAGAAAAAAATGCTGAAACTTACGCTAAAGGAATTCACGAATTAGATGAAAAAGCTCCTATTGGTAAAGATCCATTAGAATATTTAGGCTTAGCTGATACTCTATATGAATTAGACATTCATAAACATCGTAATAATGACTGCTACTACCATATTGGTTTTGCTTATGAAATTGCCGCTATTTTAAATCGTAAAGTAACTTTACCCCAAGATAATTATAAAGAAATAAAAGATAATATATCTAAGCATTTTACTTTAAAAGTTTCAACTCCTAAATGTCCTTATTATTTAGCTAAGATGGTAACCAATATTCAAATAGGTGAATCTCCAGAATTCATCAAAAGAAGATTACTTGCTGCTGGTATGCGTCCTATTAATAACGTTGTTGATATCTCTAATTATGTTATGTTAGAGTATGGTCAACCTCTTCATTTCTTTGATAAAGATAAATTAGGTAACAATATCTTAGTTCGTGATGCTAAAGACAACGAAGAAGTTATTACTCTTGATGGTAAAAATCGTCTTCTAAAATCAACAGACATTGTTATTACAGATGGCAAGAAACCTGTTTGTATTGCCGGTGTTATGGGTGGTGAAAATACCGAAGTTGATGAAAATACCAAGACTATTTTAATTGAAAGTGCTATTTTTGATGCCGTAAGTATTCGTAATACAGCTGCTCGTCTTGATTTACGTAGTGAAGCCTCTATTCGCTATGGTAAAGGACTAAGCTATGAATACACTCAAAAAGCTATTAATAGAGCTTGCCACTTACTTGAAAAATATGCTAATGCTAATGTTTTAAGTGGTATAGTTACTCATGACCAAGTTAATAAAGAAGAAAAGAAAGTTAAATTTACTCCTGAAGATGTTAATCAAATTTTAGGTATAAAAATAAGTGAAGCTGACATGAAAATAGAACTTGCTCGTCTTGATTTTCCTTATACCTTAACTAAAGGTGTCTTTGAAGTAACAATCCCAACTCGTCGTCTTGATGTTGACCCTAACGTCAATGATATTGCTGAAGAAATAGGTCGTCTTTATGGCTACCACAATCTAGTCTCAACTCTTCCAAGAGTACCAATTAGACGAGGAGAGTATATAGGTGATGTCAAATATCGTAAGAAAATTTCTCATCGTTTACGTTCCCTAGGTTTAACTGAAACCAAAACCTATACTTTAGTTTCTAAAGACCAAATCAAAGACTTTAAATTTAAAAATCGTGACAATATTTTATTACCAAATCCTATGAGTAGTGATAAAGCTTACCTTCGTACTAGTTTAATTCCTTCACTTTTAAATGTTTATGAATATAATAAGAAAAGGAAAGTACCAGATATTCTTTTATATGAAATAAGTAAAACCTATGATACATCATATCAAGAAGAAAGTCTCATTTCTGGTCTTCTATCTGGTAACTATTTAGCTAATGATTGGTCTAAACCTACTAAAATTGATTTTTATTTAGTTAAAGGTATCATTGAAGATTTATTAAATTACATGGGCTTTACTAATCGTTATACTTTTGAAATAAGTACTAATAAATCACTTCATCCTGGTATAAGTGCTGATATTTTATTAGATAAACACGTAATAGGTTCTTTTGGTCGCCTTCATCCTCGTATTAATAAAGATGAAATTTACGTATTTGAGTTATCTTTAAATGACTTAATGCGTGGTATCAAACCATTAAAATTCCAAGCTGCTAGTATTTATCCTGGTATTAAAAAAGATATGGCCTTTATTGTTGATAAAAACATTTCTGCTGGTGATATCATAACTACCATCAAGAAAAATGGTGGTAAAATTCTAGAAAATGTTTCTGTCTTCGATGTATATACAGGGGAAAATGTTGCTGCTGACAAAAAATCTCTTGCTTTTAACTTATCTTTTGTTGATCATACCAAAACCCTAACCGAAGAAGAAGTTATGGCTACTTTTACCAAAATTATTTCTAAAGTTGAACAAGCTCATAAAGCTGTTTTACGTGATAAATAAAGAAAAATAGGCTCAATCGAGTCTATTTTCATTTAATCCTTTATTTACACGTTTTCTAATTATTTCAATTAAAGTATTCTTCATTTCCATATCGGCATTTTCCCATATCAATTCAAAAAACACCCCTAAACCAGGTAAAGTAACTTCATCATTGGCTTTAACTGATTCATCAATGGCTCTTTTAAGTGTTTCATAGTTATCTCCTTGAAAATTATTTATAATATGTTCTCTAATATTTACGTCCATAATTTTCCTCCTTACTTATATCTTGTTATAAAAATGGTCTTTTTATACACTTTTTAAATAATTTAATTACTAGTCATTACTTTTCTTTTTGCCCTAATTTTGATAAAATATTACTGGTGGTATTATGAAACTTAAAATTAATGGAACTAACTATAATGTCATCATCGAAAAAAAAAGGAGTACTCATAATACTTATATTAGAGTAACAAAAGATTTAGACATAAAAGTAACAACCAATCTTTTTACCACAACAAATTATATTGAAAAATTAATTAATGAAAATTATAATCGCATTGTTGACATGTTAGAAGTTCAATTAACTAAAAAAAGAAATAATGATGGCTTTTATTATTTAGGTAAAAAATATGATATTGTATACATGAATGTTCCTGATTTAACTTTTGGTGAAAATAAAATTTTTATACCTAAAGATTTTGATATTGATAAATGGTATAAAAAACAAGCTAAAACTATTTTTCAAAGTCATTTAGATGAAAATTATTCCCATTTTACTAAAAAAATTCCTCATCCTACTTTACGTATTCGTAAAATGACAAGTAGGTGGGGTGTATGTAATATAAAAACACATGTTATTACTATTAATCTAGAATTAATTAAGCGTGACTTAAAGTTCTTAGATTATGTTATTATCCATGAATTATCCCATTTAATTCATGGTGACCATTCAGCCTCTTTTTGGCACCTTGTCGAACAAAATATGCCTGAATATAAAAAATATCGAGAAGAAATGAAGGAATTTTAATGCTAATAACTAGTTTAGAAAATACTAAAATAAAAAATTATTGTAAACTACAACACAAAAAATATCGTGATTTAACTAATGAATATCTCGTTGAAGGTCTCCACTTAGTTCAAGAAGCTGCTAAAAATAAAGTTTTACAAGAAATTATTCTTTTAGAAGGTGAACAAGTACCTTTTGATGTCCCATACCTGTATGTTACTAAAGATATTATGAAAAAATTATCTTCTCTAGATACTCCTAGTACTATAATAGGTTTATGTACAAAAAAAGTTTCATCTCAAATTACTGGTTCAAAGATTTTACTTTTAGATGATATTCAAGATCCTGGTAACTTAGGTACTATTATTCGTAGTGCTGCTGCTTTTAATATTGATACCCTAATTTTATCTCCAGATACTGTTGACTTATATAATTCTAAAGTCTTACGTTCAACCCAAGGTATGTATCACTATTTAACTATTATCAAGATGCCCTTAGAATCAGCTCTTGAAATCTTAAAAAATAAAGATATTCCTCTTTATGGAACTAATGTTAATCATGGCATTGATGTTAGAACTTTGCCAACTCATGATAAATATGCTTTAATAATGGGCAATGAGGGGCAAGGCCTTAAAGACAAATATGCCCGTCTTTGTAATCAAAATCTTTATATACCCATGAATCAACAAGTAGAAAGTCTAAATGTAGCAATAGCTACTAGTATCTTACTATATGAATTAGATAAATAAAGTAGGTGAAGTATATGCTTTTAATTAAAGTTGGAAAAATTGTTAGTACCCATGGTATAAAAGGCGAAATAAAAATCCTAAGTTCTTTTCCCTATAAAAATCAAGTTTTTGTCGTTGACAAAACACTTTATATAGATAATAAAGCTTATATAATTAAATCATATCGTCATCATAAACAATTTGAAATGGTTACTTTAAATGACTACAAAGATATCAATGAAGTTCTTTTTCTTATGAAAAAAGATGTCTTTTTCGCTAAAGATGATCTTCAACTTTCTGCTCAAGAAGTCTTAGATGAGGATTTAATTACATTTAAAGTCTTGACAAATCAAGGAAAAAAAGGAATAATAAAGGAAATATTTTTAGCAAGTCCTACTAACAAAATTTTACGTGTCTTATTTGACAAAGAAGTATTAATTCCTTTTAACTCACCTATGATTAAAAAAATTGATAAAACCAAAAAAGAAATTCTAGTAGAACTTTTTGAAGGCCTAGGTGATCAAGATGAAGATTGATATTGTAACATTATTTCCTAATATGTTTTCAGGTGTTTTTGAAGAATCAATAATCAAAAGAGCCATTGATAGAAATTTAGTGTCTATAAATTTTCATAATTTCCGTGATTTTTCCCTTGATCCTCATCATAAAGTTGATGATACTCCTTATGGGGGAGGTGCCGGAATGGTTTTAATGCCTCAACCTATTTTTGATTGTGTAGAAAGTCTTAAAACCAAAGATTCTAAAGTAATATTATTAACTCCAAGTGGCATTCCTTATAAACAAAAAATGGCTTATGACTTATCCAAAGAGAAACATTTAATTTTAATTTGTGGTCATTATGAAGGCTTTGATGAACGTATCAGAACCTTAGCTGATCTTGAAATAAGTATCGGTGACTATGTTTTAACTGGTGGTGAAATTCCTGCTATGGTTCTAGTTGACTCTATAACTAGACTATTAAAAGGGGCTATCAATGAACGAAGTCATATAGAAGATTCCTTTAATGATAATTATCTTCTTGATTATCCCACTTACACCAAACCGCCTCTTTTTCGCAATATGGAAGTACCTAGTGTCTTATTATCAGGAGACCATCAAAAAATAGATGAATATCGGTACCAAGAAAGTCTTAGAAAAACTAAAGAATTAAGACCAGATTTATTAGAGAAGTAGGTGAAGTATATGTACACAGTTAATATTAAGAAAAATAAATATAAATTAGTTGACAAAGAAGAACTAAGAGATATTACTGGTTTTCCTATGGCCTCTAAAAATAAAGTTTTTAATATAGCTGATACAAAAATTACTCATATCCTGATTACTAATCAAAATCTTGCTCATCCCTTAGTTATGAAAAAGGTAAGTAAAAAATATCAAAAACTAATCAATTTTGTCACAGAACTACTTGTTGATGGTGATGATGATAGTGGTGATGGTTACCGAGAAGCTCTAAATCAAATAGAAAGATTTCGCGTTGAGATAAAAGGACGTTATCGTGAATTTTTAAAACAAAAAGAACTAGAAAAAATGTCTAAACAACTACAAGCTCTAAAAAAAGAAACCACTTTACGTCTTTATTCCCTAAATAGTTATTTCAATACCTACGAAAATGGTAAAAGTAAATAGAGAAATGTCTAAAGCATTTCTTTTTTTCTATAATAAGTCCCTAAATTTTTAAAAATAATTTGTAAAAAAATAACCAACTATCTAAATCTAAAAAAATCGTTAAATCAATCTAAAGTGCACAATTAAGTGCAATAGGTATAAAAAAAGTGCAATTATAAAAGAAAATGCACTTTTTTCAATGAATTTTAAAGAAAAAATAACATAAAAGTAGATAAAAATTAAAAAAAGTGATATATTATTAACTGCAAGGAGAAAATTTCTCCACGCGAAAAAGTGCA
>CANQSQ010000047.1 GCA_947626565.1 uncultured Bacilli bacterium | reverse complement strand
TTGAAAGGAAGAAAAACAATGAAAAAACAAAGATTAAATATTGAAGATAGAATATTAATTGAGGAACTACTAAGACAAAACTATAAACTCAAAGATATCGCTAGAGCTATCGATGTTCAGCCATCTACCATATCTAGAGAAATCAAAAATAGAAGAATTTCTAATAATTCATCACTCAAATGTGATAAGACAGATAGATATCCTTTTATTTGTTATAATTGCTCAAAAAAAATAAATTGTAAAAAGAAAAAATACTACTACAATTATAAAGAAGCTCAAAAAGATTACGATAATAAACTTAAATACTCCAGAATTGGAATAGATATGTCCATTGATGAAGTAGAATATTGGAATGATTATTTTAAAGATAAAATCAAAGACAAGAATCAGCCAATTTTACATATCTTTAAAAATATTGAAGATGAATTTCCAAAATCTATACAATCATTTTATAAATATGTCCATAAAGGATATTTTCCAAGCATAAATGATGAAATGCTCGCAAGATCATTCAACTATAAGCCGAGAAACAAAAAAGAAGAAATAAAAACAATTTCTAAAGATAACGTTATTAAGAAAGGAAGAAAAATATCTGATTTTGAGGAATATATAAAAAACAACCAATGCAGTATTGTTGAGATGGATACTGTCATAGGAAAATTTGAGGATAAAAAATGTATTATGACATTATATTTAAGAGAATCAAAATTAATGTTAATGTTTTTAATAAAAAAATATAAACCCTCTGAAGTAACAAATGTATTTAATTCAATAAGAAAAACTATTGGAAATGAATTATATAGATCTATATTTGAAGTTATCTTAACTGATAACGGATGGGAATTTTCTAAACCAGAAGAAATTGAATTTGATTATGATACTGGTGAAAAACTAATTAACGTTTTTTACACTGATCCATATTCTTCTTGGCAAAAAGGTGGGATAGAAAGAAACCATGAGTTTATTCGTTATATAATTCCAAAAGGAATATCATTTGATAATTTAAATAAAAAGAACATTACTGATATGATGAATCATATCAATAATGTTCAACGCAAAAGTTTAGATTATCAAACACCATACCAATTATTTACCCAAAAATATGGAGAAGATATATCTAAAAAACTTCACCTTACCCAAATTCAAAAAGATGAAGTAAATTTGAGTTACAAATTATTAAATAAGTAACATCTCGAAAAGAAAACAATTGATAAAAACCATAAATAATTTTTGCATTTAATTTTTGAAAAAAAATTCAAAAATCTTTTTCGCGTGCAATAAATTCCCTTTTCGCTAAATATTTTATCAAAAAATCATAAAAAAACAAGAGAAAATATTGCATTATCTCTTGTAATATCAATAATTTTATAAAAATTACATTTTACTATTTAACTAACTTTAAGTAAATTAATTACTAAATAGTCATATGCAAATTCACATATTAAATCGTTTAAAAGATAAAGCTGTATATCTTTTCAATAGCTTACTTACTAAAAGCCATTAATATTAAAAAGCATACTATTAAAAACGTTAAAAAAGAATAGGCAATAACCTCAATAATATTTCCCTTATATACCTTCTTTTTAAACTCTCCAGTTTTTAAATATTTATAAAGTACAAAGCTATACCTTAACAATACTAGGAAACATATTATATATAAAACTATCTCCATACCAATATTTTCTCCTAGTTATTAATTATTTCTTTTCTTTTATTAAATATTCATCTAAAACCTTATAGATATTTACTCCAATTGGTTTGCAATTAATTATAACATTATTTTGCCAATTCTTAACTATTGCAACTTCTTTTACATCTTCATACAATGTTGTTCTAACAAGTTTTCCTTTTTACTTATTTAAAGATAACCATTGTTCTTTAGTAAGAATATACGAATAATCTTCTACTGGTTCATCTAAAAATGTATATTGAACCATTTTCGTTTTATCTTGTCTAATAAATCCTAATTTTTCCATTATCCTCCATGAAGCAGGATTTACAATAGCTGCTCCCGTTCTAATTTCATTTATATCTACTTGAGTAAACATATAATTAATTATAGCCATTGCCGCTTCAGTAGCATAACCTTTTCCTTGAAAGGCAGGATCTATTAACCAACCAACTCCTCTTATACTAGAATCTGTAATATTAGAATCTTCATCATGACCTTCGTGACATGAAATTCTTCCTATACATTTACCTGTTTCTTTTAGAAAAATGCTCCACCTAAATATATTAGAATCATTTGCATGTTCCATGTCCATTTTATAATATTTTTCTTGCTCATTCCAATCTAATAATTTTTCTCTAAATTTTGGAGGTACTGTTAAAAAATATTTATTTACTTCTGGCATCATTAAGATTTCCCATAATCTTTTTTGCTCTAGCATAGTCTGTGCTTTTAACAATAATCTCGTTGTTTCTATTTGCTTACTACCTAAATAATTCATCTATAAAACCACCTTTAATTCTATTATAACATGATGTTTATTAAAGTTTCGGACTTACCAAATTTCCTTTTTTAAGTATTCAATAAAATTTTTCTTATATCCCTTAACCTTAATGTTATCAATGTAAAAATTACCTGAACAAATTAACCATAAAATTTTATCTAATTTATAAGGAGTAATTTTACTTTCATCTGCCAGTTTTACAACTGTTTCAAATACTTTTATTTCATCTTTACTATCACATAGTTTCGTTTCATAACATATATCTTTAAGATGAGTGTCTGGTTTAACATAATTTACATAACCAAGTTCCTTTAAAAAATCACAGGCTAGGGCAAAACCGAATCCTCTAATTTTAGTAGAAATTAATAAAGGTAGCGCCGTTAGCATAGCTAAATTATAGTCAAATTGCTTTATAAAATCTCTAAATTCATCAATTGATTTAAATTCACTAACAAAATTAGCACTATCTATTATTGAATTTGACCACTTATACCAACTATTTTGTTTAATATTAGTAGATGGAGTAAAATTATATTCCTTTTTAAAAAGACTATATAAAGATTCTGCATCTTGAACAGCTATCCATTTCAAATCATAATTATGCAATAATTCTCTAATTCTCTTTTTTCTTTCTCCAAATTTAATATTATTAGGCATACCTTGATAATTCTGTGCTGATAAAATTAATCTTTCAAAGATGTCTTCAAGAGAAGAATAGTTAGCATTGTCTCCCATAAAGTATTTTTCTAAATCTTTTTCTTCTAGTCCTTCCGGTAATATATTTACTAAGTACTGATATGCTAAATCATATATTTTAGAATTTTTCATATTTCACCTCGTCATAATTATCTTATCATAATTTATTTAGTATATTATCAAAAAGAAAAAAGTTAATAACTTACCAAAGTACCTCTAAATTACAACTTATGATATAATAAACATTACTTAGGAGGTTCAACATGTCTAAAGTTAGTAATGTTCTTATGATGCTTGAATATCTTAGTTCGGGTCAAAAGTATAGTATTAAAGACTTAGCCACTAAACTTGAAGTTTCTCCCAGAATGGTTCGAGTCTATAAAGACGAACTTGAAAAAGCCGGTATTTATATCGAAACTATAAAAGGACCATATGGTGGTTATGTCCTAAATCAAAATGTTAATGTCCCTAAAAGATTTATCACTCCAAGTACAATCAATATAGAAAATAAAGATTTCTTAAATATAATAAATAAAGCTCTAAAAGAAAAAAGAAAATGCTTCATAGAATATTTTTATCCTGATAAGCAAAGCACTTCTAAAAGAATTATTCATCCATATGCTTTAATTCTTCTAGGTAATGAATGGGGAGTTGCTGCCTACTGCGAATTAAAAAAAGAAATAAGGCATTTTTATATAAATAGAATAAAAACGATAAATATTTTAGAAAATTATTATAACTGACATATATATTGCCTCTTTTTTTGTTATTCTATAACTAGAGGAGAGGGTAGAATCTAAACTATCTTTAAAACCTCTTAAAAAATATTTAATTTCAAGGAGAGATAAAATGGAAACTTTAACTTTTATAACCGGTAATTATGGCAAATACATTTCTATGCAAGAAGCCTTTGCTAAAGCTGGAATTAAAATAAATTATTTTAAATGTGACTTAATAGAACCAGATATAAATGATATAAAACTTATATCCAAAGAGAAGGCTAGACAAGCTTTTCAAATTATAAAAGCTCCTGTCTTTGTCACTGATTCAGGCTTTTACATAGAAGATTATCCTCATAATCCTGGCTATCCTGGTGCTTTTGTCAAACGTAGTGGTATTGCCTCCAATGTTGAGCAACTCTTAAAAACAATGTCCCACACAACTAACAGAAATTGCTACTTTGTTGATTGCTTGACCTTTTTTGATGGTCAAGACTATCACCAATTTTTAGGTATCTGTAAAGGTCATCTTTCCTACGAAGTAAGAGGTCAACAACTAAAAAAAGCTAAATCTAATTTATGGCTTGTCTTCGTACCTCAAAACTGTAATAAAACTTTAGCTGAAATGACCGATGAAGAGCGAATTAATAGACCTGACAATCGAACTAGTTCTACTGATTCTTTCATCGAATGGTACCACCAAAACTATATAGATTCTAAAAGTTTTCTAAAAAAAAGACCACACTAGACATTATAAACTAGTGTGTCTTTTTTATTCATTTTCCATCGTTAATTTTATTTCTTTAATACTGTAACCATTATCTTGTTTTTCTAAAACTAAATTATCAATAAATAGGGCAGCCTTAAAATCTTTTATAGCTTTATTAATTGCTTTTTCTAATGATTTCTCACAACTAATATTTAAAATTTCTACTGGTGTTTTTAATGATAAGTTATTACTAGATTTTTCACCTCTTACGGCACTAACAATTTCACAAATAATATTACCATATTTAATTTCTTCACTAAAGTCATAATCAAGAGCTTTAATTTCCGTTAAATGGATTGACTTCTTATCATGATACAACTCCTGATATATTTCTTCCGTAATAAATGGAAAGAAAATACTGAAATCTTGTAATAATTTATAAAGAATAGTATAAATAGTTTTTTGTCCTGAATATCTTGGTATCTCACCAAATTCCTCTGGTCTATATAATCTATGTTTTACTATTTCTATATAATTATCACAGAAATTCCAAAAGAACTTTTCTAAATGATTTAAGGCTAAACCAACTTCATACTCATCCAAATATTTTATAAAACCTTTTTCCATTTCTTGAAATGTTCCTAAAATCCACTTATCAATATATTCATAATCCTTAAACTCTTTATCTTCATAATCTGCTAAGTGCATTTCTATAAACTTAGATACATTCCATATCTTATTAATTAATTTTTTTCCTCTTAAAAGTGTTTCTTCACTAAATACAATATCTGTTCCCAGTCTCCCTGATCCTGCCCAATATCTAATGACATCAGCAGAATATTGTTCTATTAACTGAATTGGTTCTACTTTACTATTTCCTTTTGATTTACTAATTTTTTCGCCTTTATTTGCCATAACGAAACCTGAAATCATTACATTATTCCATGGACGAGTACCAAAATGATAAAAACTTTTTACAATAGTATAAAAATCCCAAGTTCTAATAATTTCTGATGCATTAGTTCTAATGCTCATTGGTTTTAAAATTTTTTCATAGTTTTCTTTTTCACCATATCGCATATTAATTAAAGGGGTTACTGAAGAAGTTGCCCATGTATCCATAACATCTGTTTCAGGTATGAATTCTTTACATTTACACTTAGGACACTTACTTATACTTGGACTATCAACTAATGGATTTACTGGTAAATCTTCTTTTTTAGCAAATATTGGTTCTCCACATTCTTTACAATACCAAACAGGGAAGGGAACACCAAAATATCTTTGTCTTGATATACACCAATCCCAAGCAATATTATTTACCCATTCATCATATCTAGTATGCATATGTTCTGGATGCCACTTAATCTCATTTCCTATTTTTAAGAAATCTTCTTTATGGTTCATAATATCAATAAACCACTGTTTCATAACAGAATATTCTACTTCTTTACCACATCTTTCATGTGTTTGAACTTCATGTTCTAATTCCTCAATCTTAACTATGTATCCACCATTTTGTAAATCTTCAATTATTTGTTTTCGAGCCTCTTTAATTTTCATTCCTCCATAATTAGGAACTTCTGAAGCAATATGCCCATCATCTGTAAAAATGTATTTTAATGGTAAATTATATTTTTTCCACCATTCAATATCTGTTTGATCACCAAATGTACAACACATAACTATACCCGTTCCTTTATCAACAGCAACTTTTTCATCTGCCATAATAGGAACATCAACATCAATAACGGGAATATGAGCTGTTTTACCAATTAAATGCTTATGAGCTTCATCACTTGGATTTACAAATACACATACTATAGCCGGAAGTAATTCTGGTCTTGTAGTAGCAATTGTAAATTCTTCACCATCTTCAACTGTCTTAAAAGTAACATAGTTAAATGTTGTTTTAATAGTTTTAGTTTCAAGTTCTGCTTGAGCAATAGAAGTTAAACATTCATTACACCATAAAGCTGGACTTTCTTTATGATAACAATGTCCTTTTTCAATTAAATCTAAAAAAGACTTTTGACTTATTTTTATCGTTGTAGGACTTACAGTTTTATAATGAATATTCCAATCTGTACTTACACCCATTTTGCTAAATAAGGTTTGAAATTCTTCTTCATATTTATCAGTTGTTTCATAACACAATTTAGAAAAAGCTTCTCTTCCTATTTCATGAGCTTTTCTACCTTGTTCTTTTTCTACTAATCTTTCACTTGGTAATCCATTATCATCAAAGCCAAATGGATAAAATACATTATATCCACATAGTCTTTTATATCTAGCAATCATTTCTGTCTGAGAGTATGAAAAAATATGTCCAATATGAATCTTTCCATTAACTGTTGGAGGAGGGGTATCAATAGAAAAAACTTTCCTCTTATCTAAATTAAATTTATAAATATCATTATCTTTCCAATAATTTAACCATTTTTGTTCCTTTTCTAAGGCATTATATTTTTTATCTAACATTAAAATCATCCTTTCTTATATATTTTTTCCTAAACACCAACAGACTCGTCCATAATCATTTTTATATATAATATTCATTTAACTCAACTCCTAAAAAAAACGAGCAATCATCCAAAGGACGAATTGCTCGTGGTACCACCTTATTTTGTAGTATTACTACTACCTTAATACCTTTAATGCAGGTAAACAGCATATCTTAATAATAGTTCAGATATACAACTCCCAAGCTACCTTCAATTACTCTTCATTAAGAAAGGCTTTCAGCCGCTGACCTTTCATTTCTACTAACTACTAACTAATTTACTCCTCTTGTTCTTCGCATTTCGTGATAAATAGTAACATATTTTATTTGCTTAGTCAAGTAGTATATTATTTGAGTTTCGGTTTTTTACAAAAAAATGAGCTACATTTTATTATGAATCAAATTATAGAAACATTTTCGAGAA
>CANQSQ010000046.1 GCA_947626565.1 uncultured Bacilli bacterium | reverse complement strand
ACTCCTTTCTACATTTTGTTTGGCATATTAATTATAACATATTTTTAATTATCAGTCATCTTGTTGAACACAACTTTATGAAAAAAAATATGCTATAATTTTTAATGATAATATAATATGAAATAAAATAATATTTATTAAGAATAAACATGAAGGTAAATAATAGGGTGTAATACTAGTTATGTAAAAAATATAATTATGCGGAAATTGGAAAAGAATATTTTTATGTGTAAAGTTAAGATTATTTGTGATAATAATATTTTTAAATAACATTTAAATGATTTATAATTATATAAAGGTGGAGTTTATGATATCATTAAGAAATGTCTCAAAATTTTATTATAATAAAGGTGTGATTGCGACAGGATTTGCGAAAGTTAATTTAGATTTTGCGATTGGGGAATTTGTAGCGATAACAGGTGAAAGTGGTAGTGGTAAATCGACATTATTAAGTGTTATTTCTGGTCTTGATACATATGAAGAAGGGGAGATGTATGTTAATGGTAAGGAGACGAGTCATTATTTAGAAAAAGACTGGGAAAAATATCGTCGTGAAAATATTGCTATTATTTATCAGAATTTTAATTTAATTAATAGTTATACAGTTTATCAAAATATTGAATTAGTCTTAACGTTAAATGGAGTAAAAAGACAAGATCGCCATGAAAAAGTAATGTCCTTATTAAAACAAGTTGATTTAGAGAAATATAAAAGAACAAAAGTATCGAAGTTGTCGGGTGGTCAGAAACAGAGAGTAGCAATTGCGAGGGCTTTAGCTAAGGAAACACCAATAATAATTGCGGATGAGCCCACAGGAAATCTTGATAAAGATTCAGCTGAAGCAATAATAAAATTATTAAGTGAAGTAGCTAAAAATAAGTTAGTTATTGTTGTTACTCATAATTATGAGCAAATCGCACCTTATGCAACAAGAAAAATTACAATGCATGATGGTAAAATTTTAGAAGATAAAAAGATTAAAGAATTTACAAAAATTGATAATTATAATGTTGCTTCTATAAAAGAAATTGCCTTAGGTGATAAGATAAATTTAGGAGTAAGAAATACGTTTAATGTATTACCTAAATTTTTGTTATTATTTTTTGTTTATGCTTTTGTTGTGTCAAGTTTAATGTCTGAGTATTCATCATTTAAAAAAGAAGAATATGAAGAAAGTAGAAATGGTGAAAACTACGTATTTAGTAATGCTGATGATAAAAGAATTATCGTGACAAAAAAGGATAGAAGTGCCTTTAGTGAAAAAGAGATAGAAAATATTGAAAATTATAAAAATGTTAATTATGTAGTAAAAAATGATGTTTTAGTTGATAAACAACTTAATTTATTTAATAAACAGACTTCTCTATGGGTTAGTGGAAATGTTGATGATTTAGATAATTTTAAAGGAAAAGTCGATGTTGGACGAGAAGCTAAAGATAGTAATGAAGTAGTTATTCTTGGGTCTAAAGATGATTATTATCTAGGTACGAATGCTGAAAATATGTTAAATGGGGAGTATTATATTAGTGATTCTTATGAAGAAAATAGCGATTATTCTTATGCCATAAAAGTAGTAGGAATAAAATATTTACCAGAAGATCAATATGTTGATTATACAATTTATTTATCAGATGAAATTTTAGATAAATTTTTATTTAAAAATAATGTAGATAGTAGTACTGTAACAATTGATTTTATGAATAAATTTTATGAGGTAGATCAATATAATAGTCAGTTTAAAATTGTAAATAGTGATGATGTACCAGAAGGAGAGGTATACATTTCTAGTGATCTAAATTATTTGTGTCCTAATGAAGTATGCTTGGGACAAAAAATGAATATATTAGTTGATAATATTTATTTTAAAGACCAAAAAGAATTAGCTATTACAAAGGTTTATGATAAAGATAATTTTAATAGTTTAATAATGATTCCTAATTATGATAAGAAAAATTTTGAAAATTTGTATAATGGACGTTTGTATGTTAATTCTAGTGATTATTATAAATTATTTGATCATGGAATATTTCAAATGAGTGTATTTGTTGATGATGCGATACATGTAGATAAAGTTAAAAGATTATTAGAGAAAGATTATAAATTAATTGTTATTAAAGATACTTTATCTAATGATGTTATCTTACAAATAATTAAAATATTTAAAATGATCTCTACAGTAGTATCAGTAATTGTTTTATTCTTTATTTCTTATTTTGTTATAAGGTTAATTTTAAAATCAAGGAATATGTATTTCTCAATTGTAAGAATGTTGGGTGGTACGAAAAAAACAGCTAAAGATTTGTTGATTATTGAATTATTAGTTGTTTCTAATTTAGCTTATTTCTTTTTTGTAGGATTAGCTTATTTTGATAAAAATGGTTTAAACGTTTTAGAGGCAGTTAATAAATATTTCCTTATTAAAGATTATGTTATTTTATATTTAATAATTTGTTTGATGAGTTATTTAATAAGTCAAAGATACGCTAGAAAATTATTTAAAGATAGTGTTATGAATACGTATAGGGAGGAAGTGTAAGATGATTAAGATTGAGAATCTAAATAAGTATTTTAATAGATTTCGTAAAAATCAAATTCATGTTATTAATAATACTTCACTTTCTCTAGGAGATACAGGTTTAGTGGCTTTACTAGGACCATCTGGTTCAGGAAAAACAACATTACTTAATGCTATTGGAGGATTAGATAATGTAGAAAGTGGAAATATTTATATAAATGGGAAAAAGATAACAACTAAATTGGCTTATCAAAGAGATAAAATTCGCAATTTAAATATAGGGTATATTTTTCAAGATTATAAATTAGTAGAAAATTTATCTGTTTATGATAATGTAGCTTTAGTTTTAAAAATGATTGGAATTAAAGACAAAGATGAAATAAAAAAACGCGTTGATTATGTGTTAGAAAAAGTAGGAATGTATCGCTATCGCAATAGATTAGCTAATATGTTATCTGGTGGTGAAAGACAAAGAGTAGGGATTGCTAGAGCAATTGTTAAAAATCCAAATATTATTATTGCAGATGAACCAACGGGAAATTTAGATAGTAAAAATTCTATTGAAGTAATGAATATTATTAAAGCTATTTCCCAGAATAGATTAGTAATTTTAGTTACCCATGAAGTTAATTTAGCTCAGTTTTATGCTTCTAGAATTATTGAAATATCTGATGGAGTAATTGTAAAGGATTATGTAAATGAATATAATAATGAATTAGATTACGCCATGGATAATCGCTTGTACTTAAGAGATTTTGCAAAACATGAGTTGTTAACTGATGCCAGTCATGAAATAAATGTTTATAGAGATTTGGATGAAAAATTAAAATTAGATATTGTTGTAAAAAATAATAATATTTATATAAAAAGTAGGAATGGCGAGAAAATAGAAGTAGTTGATGAAAGTTCTAATATTGAAATGCTTGATGATAATTATAGAAAAATTGATAAGTCAACGTATGAACAATATGAATTTAAGTTTGATGAAATAGTTAATAATAATATTAAGTTAAAATATAGTTCTATTTTTAATCCTATAACCTTTATAACTAGTGGTTTTAAAAGAGTATTTAGTTATTCATTAATGAAAAAGATTTTATTGGGTGGCTTTTTCTTATCAGGGTTCTTTATAATGTTAAGTATTTCAAGAATTGGAGCTAATTTAAGAATAGATGATAAGGATTTTGTTAAAACAAATAAGAATTATTTACTGGTAAGTACACCTAATATTCAGCAAGATGATTATAATAATTATAGTCAAGTAGAGGGAGTTAATTATGTATTACCAGGAAATTCTCAAAGTAAATTTTTAGTACAAAAAGAAAATGTTTATCAAACTACTAATACCTTTTTATACTTAGAAGGAAGTCTATCTAGTATAAAGATGCTTAATGATAAAGATATTGTAGAAGGAAGAATGCCAAGGAATAGTCAAGAAGTTGTAGTAGATAAAATGACAATTGATAATTTATTTAGACAACAATTTGCTAAAATGATGGGGTTAAAAAAAGAAGATATTATAAATTTAAAAATAAAAGTTCCAATGAATCCTGAAATGAAAATAGTAGGAATTGTTGATTTAGGAAGTCCGTCAATTTACGTTAATGAAGATAAATTTGTTAATATCTTATATAATCAAAATGATAGTTTTAATGAACAAACGAATATAAATGCACAAATGCAAATAATAGATAAAATTCAGGATTATAACTTGTTTACAGAAATTATTGAATTAAAAGAAGGAAGAATGCCAGAAGGGGACTATGAGGTAATAGTAAATTATAGTAATAAATATCGATATAATTTAAATAAAGAGATAGCTGAAGAAATAGATGGACATAAATTAGTAGTAGTAGGTTACTATGATTCAAAATATGATGTTGATAAGTTATTAGTTAATAGTAATATGATTTTAAAGAAGTTAATTTCAAAAGCAGAAGATTTGTGCATCTATAGTAAAGATAAAGTTAAGACTCTAGAATTGTTTAGGACTAAATATAAAGTTAATATAAAAGATAGTTATGAAGAAGATAAAAATAATTATGTAGAGGGAAGAAGATCAGCTACTAGTTTAGCGTTAATTTCTGCAGGAATATTGTTAGGTATATCGTTAATTGAAATATTATTAATGTTAAGAGCTTCTTTTTTATCAAGAGTTAAAGAGGTTGGTATTTACCGAGCAATTGGTGTTAAGAAAAAAGATATTTATATTATGTTTAGTGGAGAAATCATTGCGATAACAACAATTGCTAATGTTCCAGGATTGATACTAGGTGCTTATATATTTAAAGTTCTAGGAGAAATAGAATTGATAAAAACGCAATTTTTAATGACACCGTTGTTATTTATAGTAGCTCTTTTAGTTGTTTATGGCTTTAATTTACTTGTGGGATTATTACCAGTTTTTAAGACGATAAGAAAGACACCAGCTGAGATATTAGCACGTACTGATATTTAGGACGTGCTTTTTTTTGAAAATAGACTTTTCTTTTTAAATAAAAAAGATTATAATAGATGCTTGGAAGGCGATAAGATGAAAAAAATTTTATGTAGTTTATTATTAATAATGGTATTAAGTTTTGTGAGTTTACAAAATGTACAAGCAGAAAGCTTAAAGTGCAATGTTAACTTACGTTATGGAAGTACAGGGGAAGAAGTTAAAGTATTACAAACAATGCTAAATAAAGTTACTAATTGTAATTTAGCAGTAGATGGTAGTTTTGGAAGTTTAACAAATAATTGTGTGAAAACTTTTCAAGCCCAAAATAGCTTAGAAGTTGATGGTATAGTAGGAATTAATACTTGCTCTAAACTTAATTCTTTAGTAGGAAAAACAAGTATTGTTAAAAGTACTGGTTTTAAAAAAGGAGTAGTAACAGGTGATGTTGTTAATATACGTAAAAAACCATCAATGTCAGGTAAAATATTAAAAACAGTAGAATTAGGTAAGGTTTTCAATATTTATGGTGAAAGTGGTAACTGGTATAAAATAAAAAGTGATAAGAATTATGCTTATATTAGTAAAGATTATTTGAAAAAGGTAGCTATTATAGTTGATATTAGTGAACAAAAACTTTATTTATACAAAGATGGCGTAGTTGATTTTACGACTAGTGTAGTAACAGGAATGAAAAATAGACATGATACACCAGTGGGTAGTTATGTATTATATAAAGCTAATACGGCAACAGATGTGACCCTTAGAGGATACAATGATAATGGAACTAGATATGCTTCTCATGTTGATTATTGGATGCCTTTTGTAATGAGTAGAGGAATAGGTTTTCATGATGCAACTTGGAGAGAGGTAGAAGAATTTGTGGCTGATAGATATACATATGATGGTAGTCATGGTTGTGTAAATATGATGTATCAAGATGCACAATATTTATATAATAATTTACCAGAAAGTATAAGTGTTGTAGTTAGAAATTAAAAGTCTTTAGGGACTTTTTTTAGTATATTTAAGGAAATATTATAAATACTATTAATGGTGATAAATATGCCTAATATACATAGTAATATTTCATTTGGATTAGTAAATATTCCTATAGTGATGAATCCAGTAGTAAAAAATAATGATACTTCTTTTAATCAATTACATAAAAAATGTTTAAAAAGAATTAAATATGTAAAATACTGCGAACATTGTAAAAAAGAAGTTAAGGAAAATGAAATAGTAAAAGGGTATGAATTTGAAAAAGATAATTACTTAACATTTGAGAAAGAAGAATTAGATAAATTAAAACCAGAGAATGATAAAGAAATAGAAATAGTGGCGTTTGTTGATGAAAAAGAAGTAGATTCTGTTTATATGGAAAAAAGTTATTTATTAACTACAGAAAGACAAACTAAAGCATATGACTTGTTTTGTGAGGCTTTAAAGAAAGTAAAAAAAGTAGCGATTGCTAAGACGGTAATAGGAAGTAAATTTTATTATGTGATGTTAAGATTTACTAATTATGGAATTGTTATGACGACTTTATTTTTTCAAGAAGAAGTTCTTTTTCCAGAGGGGAAAAGTGAATATAAAGTTAATGATAAAGAATTAGATTTAGCGGTAAAACTTATTGCGGAATTAGAGGATAAATTTGAACCAGAAAAATATCAAGATGAATATCAAAATAATATTAAAAAGGCTATAGATGATAAAATGAATGGTAAAGAAGTTAAACAAGTTAAGAAAAAACAAAAAGAGCAAGTTAGTGATTTATTTGAAGCTTTGGAAAAGAGTCTTAAGAAAAAATGATGGATTTATATGAGAATAGAAATTGGTATCCAATGCTTTTGAAAGAAAAAGAAAAACCTATTGATTCAGAAGAATACTTGTATGAGGTTAAATGGGATGGACAAAGAGCTATTGTATTTGTTTCTAAAGAAGAGGTAGTTATATATAATAGACATCAACGTGATATATCATATTTATTTCCTGAATTGCAGTCTTTAAAAAATATAGGAGAACAAAAAGTTATTTTTGATGGGGAAATTGTTTCATTTGAGAAAGGATTTCCCTCTTTTAAAAAATTACAGGAACGGACTCATTTAAAGGCTATGAATAAAATTACGTGGCAAAGTATTAATAAGCCAATTATATTTATAGCGTTTGACATATTATATGAAAATAAAAATTTAGTAACATTACCATTAATAAAAAGAAAAGAAATTTTAGATAAATATCAAGATACAGAAGTATTTATAAAAAATAAGTTTGTGAGAGGTAATGGTAAAGAGTTATGGGCAAAGACGAAGAAAATGCAATTAGAGGGAATAGTACAAAAGAAGATAGATAGTTTATATTATATAAATAAACGGGTAGATGAGTGGTTTAAAGTAAAGAATTTTAAAGAAGAGGTTTTTGATATTTTAGGTTATATAGATAAAGAGGAAAGTAATGTAGTTTCTTTAGTTTTAGGTGAAAAGAAAGATGGTAAAGACTTTGTGGTTGGGAAAGTTGTTATGGCTAAAAAAAATAAATTGTATGATAAGTTACAAAAATGTAAAAGAAGGAAATTAGCTTTAAAGGAATCTATAAAAGAAGCTATTTTTGTAGAAGTAAAATATCAGTGTAAAGTAAAATATATTGAGAGGACAAATAATAATCATTTAAGACAACCTATTTTCAAGGAAGCTTGTAAACAAAGAAGTAACACTTAAAAGATAAACGTTAAATTTTAAGTAAAGTGCACAAATAAGTGCAATTGAGTCAAAATAGTTTATTTTTAAAAGAAAATGCACA
>CANQSQ010000045.1 GCA_947626565.1 uncultured Bacilli bacterium | reverse complement strand
TATCTAAATCTTCTAATGAGGTTCTTAAACAAGAACTATCTACTTCCTTTAACCACTCATTTTCTTTTGATAAAGAGAGAATATCTTTTTTCATATCTTTTAAAGTTAATGTCTCATTCTGTTGATACATCGATTCTTTTTTATTTAAATAATAATTATAAACAAATCGACTACAACCAATACACTTGTTAATAAATATTTTTTGTTCATCTGTTGGATATAATCGAAACATATATGCTCTATTTATTAACATCTTACTCCCCCTCGCAACAATTATATTATATATTATAATTCAAGCCTATGTTTTTGTCATTATTAAATTTATTTTTATAGCAAATTCCTTATAAACAAAAAAAGAAGAAATTATTTATTCTTCTTCAATGTAATTAAGTAATTTTTTAGTTATTTCTCGATAACCTTTTTCAGAAATATGCAAACCATCTGTCGTATAATCTAAATCTAATTTATCATCATCGTCTACTAATTCAGAAAATAAATCGATATACATAACATCTAATTCTTTAGCTATCTCTTGTAATTTTTCATTAACTTCTTTTATATCTCTATTTGTTCTACCATCAATAACATCTTCATCAATTTTATCATCATCACTATCATTAATTGGTAAAATTGACTCTACATATATCTTAGCATAAGGTCTACCACCTTGAATATCTTTAATAATTTCTTCGATATTATCTACAATATCATCATTACTTATATCATCATTTCCTAAATCATTAATACCAATAAGTAAAAATATTTTTGATGGATTATATTGATATACTTTTTCCTCTAATTTATCTAAAATATCTTTTGTTGCAGCATCTTTTTTTCCTTGATTCACTACAAAATGATCTTCAAAATACTCATCAATATCATAATCTTCAGTTATTTCATCACCTAAAAATACAACATTTTCATCTATTACAACTTTTTCTACTTCTTTAGTTTCTACTTTAACTTTAGTCTTAGGTTTAGGTGCATGAATATAAAAAGCTGAAATATAGTATGTTAAAAATCCAACTAATATAGCCATTAATAACAAGCAAAAGCCTTTTAAAAATTTATGAGATTTTTTTTCTTCTACAGGTTTTGTTAATAAATTTTCCTCAACAATAATATCTCTTTTTCTAACATTTTTATTAGAATCTAAAAAACTCGTATCTAAAGTTCCAGTATCATTTAATCTAGCTCTATCAATTCTAATTCTAGTTGTCAAATCTAAATTCTTCTTCTCTTTACTTTTCTCTTCTTTTTTTTCTTCAGTAGTTACTTTCTTCTCATCATCTAAATCTGTTCCTTCTGATACTTCTTCCTTTTCTACTTTCTCTATTTTAGCATTTTTTTCTTTTTCTTCAGTTTTACTATCTATTTCTTCAAGAACCTTTTCTACTTCTTCTTCTAAATTTCTCTTACTTTTCTTTACATCTTGACTTTTTTTCACTTCTTTAGTTGTTTTTTTCTTTTTCTTAGATTTATTATTTGTATCACTCATATTACTACCTCATCTCATATTCCCCCTAATTATATCAAATTCTTTTCTTTTTAAAAAGATGTTTTTATAAGTTTACACTATTATTTTATTTAAAATTGCTAAGTTTTTAATTATATGCTAATCTATAATTATATAAAGGATTGGATTTTATGGAAAGTTATATTGAATTTTTAAACGATGAAAATGCTAATTTAATTGCTAAAATTCATCATCATGGCAAAGTAAAAACTATTAAAAGTAAAACTAATATCGCAAAGTTACAAGAAATCTGTCAAAAATATGGTTATGACAAAATAAATGAACCTGGCTATTTAGAAGATTTTGTTCGTGAAATTAGTTTAGACTATCAAAAGTATTATAATCGAAAAAAGAAAAAAGAAGTTATCCTTTACAATACTATTAATGGTTTAATGAAATTAACTAAAACTAAACCCGGTAAAATTCTTTTATTAAGTACTTTTGTATCTATAGGTGCTTTTAATCTAAATTCTCATTATCAGCCACCTGATGCAACAAGTTACTATGAAGAACAAGCTGATATTGATGAAGATGATTATTTAACAAGTATAATGCCTGAAAACATCAGTATTGAACAATCTATTATTGAAAATGCTGAAATGGAAAGTATGTTACGAGATAATATTCCTGTCTTTACTTATGATTATGATAACTCTATAAATCATGAAAATTTTCTTAATGCCCAAAATTACCAAGATATTTTTGAAAAGTATGGATCTATGTATGGAATTGATCCTAATCTTTTAATGGCTCTTGCCGCTCAAGAAAGTGGTGGCAATCACTATGATAATTTAAACAATGGCCCTGCCCAAGGTATTATGCAAATTGAAAAATCTGCTCATTTAAATCAACAAGTAACAGCCTACAATCATTTAACTGGTGAAGAAGAAACTATTACTGTAACTCCTGAAAGCCTTGAAGATTTAGATACCAATATTAAAATTGGTACAATGATTTTACAAAATTCTTTAGAAATGCAAAATTATAACATTCCTCTAGCTCTTCAAACCTATAATTTTGGTCCCGGTAACATGAGCAAGGCTCTTAATATGTGCGAAGAATTAAGCGGTGTTACTGTTGCTGAAATGAAAAATAACATGCAAGAAACTGAATGGCGTTACTATCGTAAGTTTTTAGATATTGGTGATCCTTACTATGTAGAACATGTTTTTAGTTTTCTAAATTGTTCTAATGACTCTAATATCAATGAAATATATGTCAAAAATAGAGCTGATCAACAAATATCTATTCGCCTAGAAAATGAAGCTCTAAATACTAAAACAATGTAAAAAGGTATCTTACAAGGTACCTTTTATATGTTTCCACTCACTAAATCAACTACTCCTTTTTTGAATAATTCTCCAAAACTTAAGGCTTCTATTGATTTATCCACTATCAAATCTTCTTCCGCCACTTTTTTATTATTTTCTAATACAATTAATTTTCCTACTTTTTCATTCTTTTTTAGAGGTAATTTTATCTCTTTTATTTTCTTTTCAAAAGTATATTTACCTTTATCCCCTACTTTTTCCACTACTCCTAAATCATCTTTTAATTTTATATCAATAATTTCTTTAGTTGCCTTATCAATTTTTACCTTATCAACAATGGTATTTTTCTTTTTCAAAAGATTAAATTTTACGCTATTAAAACCATAATCAAGTAAAGCCATTGTCTCACTATTTCTAATTTTACTATCCTTTTCACCTAAAACTATTCCAATTAAACGTAAATTATTTTTTTTAGCTGTTGCTGCTAAACAATAGCCAGCTGCATCTGTATGACCCGTTTTTAATCCATCAGCACCATCATATAAACGTACTAGTTTATTTGTATTAACAAGCCAAAACTTATTATCCGTATTCTCTCTTAAATAATCTTCATATAATGAAGAAAATTTCAATATCTCCGAATGATTAACAACTAACTCCTTAGCTATCATTGCCATATCATAAGCACTGGAATAATGATTTTCTTCATCTAAACCTGTACAATTTGCAAAATGAGTATGTTTTAATCCTAATTCTTTAACTTTTTTATTCATTCTTTCAACAAACTTTTGTTCCGTTCCACTTATTACTTCAGCCATTTGCACAGTGGCATCATTACCACTAGCCATACTTATTCCCTTCATCAAATCCTCAACCGTAATTTTTTCTCCTTGCTCTATATAAATCTGTGAACCTCCCATATCAGCCGCATTCTTACTTACCGTAATAACTTGATCCCATTTAAGATTTCCTTTAGCAACTTCTTCTAAAATAATTATTTGTGCAACCATCTTAGTCATTGAAGCTACTGCCACTTCTTTATTTTTATTTTTTTCAAAAATAATTTTTCCACTATTAGCATCAATTAAAATTCCACTTACCGCCCCACTTATTAAACTACTATCTTTCTCTTCTGCCCAAACATTAAAAGGTAACAATAACATTATTACAATGATTAAAACTACTTTTTTCATAATAACCTCCTAAAATTAATTATGTAAACTAATTTTGAAATATTCATAAATTACTATAAAAGTGCTATTATATAATAAAGGAGTAATAATTATGTCCAAGAAAAAATTAAAAATAAAAAAGAAAGTTTTAGTAATCTTTATCCTTGTTTTAATCATTATAGCTACAGGAATAATTTTAGGTTTATCTAAAACTTCTACTAAAAGTAATCAACCTAAAGAAAAAGTATCAAAAACAACAACTGCTGAAAATGCAACTGACAAAAAATTAAAATCACTTAACAATATTGATAAAAAATTAGATTTCTTTAATTATGACTACTTAGAACGTTATTTAAACTATCAAAAAAGTAATTCTAACCTATCTCCTGAAGAAATTGTTGTTAATGTCAATATTGGTCTAGACCAACCTTTTTATGAAAATGTTCGTGAAACACAATATCCTCATACTTCTTATATGATAGCTAATAAATATAATTCTCTACCAAGTACTTATGTTCCAAAAAATCTAGAACCAATCTCATCAGAATTCGCAAAAACTGGTATGCAACTAGTAAATTATGCTCGTGAAGCTTTTGAAGAGTTAGCTCAAGCTGCTAAAAATGAAGGTTATACTATTAGGGCCATGTCAACCTATCGTAGCTATGAGTATCAACAACAACTTTACAACCGTTATGTTGCTAGTGATGGTCAAGAAGCCGCTGATACTTATTCTGCTAGGGCTGGATATTCCGAACATCAAACTGGTCTAGCAGCTGATGTTGATAATGGCAAGGTTGCCTATACTGACTTTGAAAATACTGAAGAATTTACTTGGATGCAAAACAATGCTTACAAATATGGTTTTATCTTAAGATATCCTGCTGATAAAGTTGCTATTACTGGTTATATGCCAGAAGCTTGGCACTATCGCTATGTAGGCAAAGAAATTGCTAAAACAATCCATGATACCAAAATGACTTATGAAGAATATTATGTCCGCTACATTGAAAATAAAAAATAAGTACCCCTAACCTCGTTTTAAAAGAAACGAGGTTTTTCACATCAAAAAAAAGGGAATTACTCCCTTAGTTTTAATGTTGGATACAAAGAATCAGAATCTATAACCCAACTATTTAAAGTTAAATCAAAATAATTACTATTATATCCATGATTTATTAAATCACTTTTTATCTCATCCAAGTTAATATCTTTTATACCATTATTTAATTTATAAGTTAAACTACTAGAATTATTGGCATCTAATCGCATATTACTATCACTTATTTCAGTTGACCCACTGCTATTACTACCACTAATACCCGTTCCACTTTTATAAAAAACATCTTTAAGATTCCCACTATATTGATAACCTATTTGATATCGTGTATTACCACCAGTTATAGTTCCCGCATTATAAACATTATAAATTTGCTTATGAACAGGATTATTCCAAGTAACCGTATTAGCAATACCACCAACATAACTACGATTTATATTATCTCTAACAGTACCAATATTATAACTATTAAGAATATGACCTCCACCTTGAACTAAACCAATTAAACCACCTATTGAACCACCTTTTGCTGCAGTTCCTACATACTCTACTGTTCCACTATTATAACTATTTAAAATAAATACGGTATCATAATTGGCTGCCATTAAACCTCCTATCGATATTACACCATCACCTGTACCTTTACCATTAGAAGATATATTTCCAATATTATAAGAATTATTTATATAGCAATTTCCATTATTTAAAGCCAAAATTCCTGCATTAGTAATGATTGAATTCATAACTCTACCAGCATTATAACTACCACTAACAAATAAATGTGAATTCGAACCTATCGCTCCAACTAATCCGCCTCCATGATTTCCTCCCTGTAAAGTACCATGGTTAGAGCAATTAGAAATTCTTATATTATCTCCTGCCAATCCTATATTATCATTACCAACACTTCCAATTAAACCTCCAACTGAATAACCAGTACCATGACTTGTTATATTAACATAATTATGAACATTATCTAAACTTATATTTGAAGCATAACTTGTTATTCCTCCAATATTTGCAGTTTCATCTGTAATAGTATTACCTTTAATTATCAAATTTTTTATTTCGCCATCTGTAATAAAACCAAATAAACTCGCAACTGTTCTTTCAGGATATCCACCATTACTATAACTATGTATATATAAATTATCTATAGTATAATTATTTCCATCAAAATTCCCCTGAAAATGATAAGTGTAATTACCTATTGATTGAAAACCTGTTCCATTTTCATTTGTTAATTCACTTAATAAATTTTCGGTTCCACTTTGACCATTTATATCTCCAAAATCAATTCTCATGGCATCTCTATAACTTTTTTCATCTTGAAAATCCAAATTTTTATCTAATGTAAAAGTTATACCCTTATAAGTATTTCCATTATTTACATAATTACTCAAAGTTACTAAATCTTCAATTGTTTGAATATAATTAGATTTTACTTCTAGATTATTAGTAATATTTTCAACTACCAATGTATCACCATCAAATTTATAATCTACCGGAGTACTACCATAAAATGGTTTTGCTCCAATAGGAAAAGGCTTTTCTAAAGTCATTCTAAAAGTATCCCCAGCCATTACTTCTTGTGGAAACTGACTTGTTTCAATCTCAAAATCGGTATAAGTAATTTTATGAAAAACTCTAAAATCGTACTTTAAAATAAAATTATAAAAAGTTTTATCATTCTTATATGCATTATCCCTATATTTTATCGTCAAAATAAATTCTTTCTCGGCTCCTACCTTACAGTTACCATCGTCACTACATAATTTATCTTTTAAAGTATAGTCACTTAGTTCATAAGTCAATTCATCTGGTAATCCTGTTATTTGGAAAATCCCCATCTCTACATCACTAAAGTTAGTTACTTGTACTACATAACTTATTGTTGAATCTTCCCTTGGTAAGTCAACCCCTATTATATTGGTATCTTTTGAAAACTCTGCATACTCTTCAATCGTTCCCTCACTAACCCCATTAAGTCTTAAATCAGTTACTCTTATATCAGCTTTAACTCTATAAGCTACTTCCCCACTTATATTCAACTCTTTATTTAAGGCTGCATATCCTAATGAACACATCAATGTTATTAATACAATAAAACAAGCTAAGAACTTATTTAGTTCTCTTTTACTTATTTTTTTCCACACCAAAAATTGCTTGTTTTTTCCTTTTTTTCTAAAAAAACAACCCTTCATTTTCTAAAATAACCTCCTTGCGAAAATTATTTTTATATCTACTAGTATTTACTAAAAATTATACCTCCCCCCCCCGTCTGTTTTTGTCAAGGGACTTCTTTCAAAACATTGAACCTTTTTAGTCACAAAAAAATAACCAATTTTTAACAATTGGTTATCCAATGGTCTAACGAAGACCAAACTAATATTAATTAAAATCAACAGAACCTAACCTTAACCTAAATATTTTCATCCATCATTATGGTATAAGGATCATCTACCGTTCCTGTCCCACCTTCAGTCATTGTTCCATGGGCAAGTGAAACGGAAGGACGGACCCCGTTCGTGAAGACGACGCCGTCGATGGTCAAGCTGCCATCCGAATAGACGACGAACCCGCTAGCGTAGCGGTAGTCGTTGCTGAAAGTGGTAGGGGACAACAGCCAGTAATAACTACCTGTATATAGATAATAATTTGAATTTGACGAATTTCTTCCTCCTGCTAACATTACTTCATCCGCACTTAATAATCCTACTGGATACTTTAGTTTACCATTACCTATTTCTGAACTTACCGTAAAAGAGTCTAATTTATCACATTCTAAACTTGGTACATGAGTAGTATATACTCTATTTCTGGCATTAAAATATAAATAATCGGATGAATCGGCATCTTTATCCCAACCACCCAAACTAGAAATACTACGGTCATTACAATATATAGTATCTTCTATTTTTTGGGCATACTCATTAGGTGTTTCATCTTCATTTAAAAATTTTTCCTTATACCATGTATCTTCTATATATGTCTTCATGGTAGAATTTGTTTGATTTCTAACATCATTATCACTTGAAAACATTTCTTCTAAAGCCTTTTCTACTTTTTTGCCGTTACTTAAAGTTATATAATATCTAGAACTACTTGTTATATAATACAAATATTTTACAGAACTTTTGCTGGTTGAATCACTAAATGTATAATGATGGGCATTACGT
>CANQSQ010000044.1 GCA_947626565.1 uncultured Bacilli bacterium | reverse complement strand
CTAATAAGATACCAAATTATACAAAGAAGATAAAAGAATTATTAAATTTAGAAAAACCAAATAGAGACTTGTTATTTGCCATAATAGATAGAATAGAAGCAGATGAAAATCGAAATATAACAATTAAGTTTAAATATCAAATTCTTGAGGATTATATCTTTAAATATGGTAAATTATAATTAGGTAATAACTGCCAATAAGTGTTATAATATTGAACTAGGTGGTATTTATGTATAATTTTAAATATAAAACTAATTTTAAATACAAAACTTTAAAAAAAGACGATATGATAAGAATATCTAATATCATAGATAAAATTTATGGATTATCTGTCGAGAAAATAAGTACTTGTAGAAAAATAAGAACACACAGAAATGTTGAATTAGACAGAAATGAGTTCCTTTCATTTGATGACTTTATTACTTATTTAGATAATGATATAAATTACTTAGATAATATCTGTTTTAGTTTAAAGACAGATGAAGGTGAAGTACTAGACTTAGAATATGATGATGAATTTAACAATTGGGAATTAACTTATATTAAATCTACTAAGACAATTGATAGTTTTATTCTTAATATTAAAAAAGTATTCAAAAATTCTGCTTTAGATTTGTATAAAAAAAATCGGTGGGTAATTTTTTATGTAGCATATGCAATAGAAATAATATTAGTATTTGTATGCAAAATAAGAAATAAATATATTACAATATATAGTGTGTTGGTTTTATTAATAGGTATAATTAATTACTTTTTAAAATGTAAACCATATATAAATAATAAATATATATTGAGAAATAAAGACAACATCTTTTTTTACATTTTGGGGGTATTAACTCCATATATAATAGATTTTATAATTGAACTGTTTAAATAACCACTAGGGTCAATTTCAGGTGCCGAAGGTGCCGAAATCGTCTACTCCCTAAAAAATGATGATACTCTTGCTACCATGGCCCTTAACAATATAGGTGATGCCGGTCAAATAAAAAGAAAGGTCTATCAACGACGTCTCCCTGAAAATCCTAATAAGGACTACTACTATATACTACGAGAGACAGGAAATGTTGAACCAATTCTTGTAGAATATGGTTTCATTGACAATGTAAAAGACGCCAACAAATTAAAAAACAATATTGAAGACTATGTCGAAGGTGTTGTCAAAGCTATAGCTGATTATACTGGCTACCAATATACTCCACCAGGTTTAAACAACCAACAAGGTACCTATATTGTTAGAAAAGGTGATACTCTCTACAAAATAGCTAACATGTTCAATTTATCAGTTCAAGAACTAAAAGATTTAAATAATCTAACATCGGACATTCTAACAATAGGTCAAGTACTAAAAATAACTGCTGATACCACTAATTATCCATCACAACCAACTACAACTTACATCGTCAAACGAGGTGACACATTGTATGCAATTGCCACCAAATATCAAACTACAGTCGATGAACTAAAGCGTCTAAATAAATTAACATCTAATACTCTCTACATAGGTCAGCAATTGCAAGTACCCGATATCAATACAAGCACACCACCTAGTACACTTCCTTCTGAAGACAATAATTTCTTTCTTTATGAAGTCAAAAAAGGTGATAGTCTATGGTTAATTGCTCAAAAAAATAATGTTACAGTTGACGAAATTATTAAACTTAACAATCTTACTTCAAATCTACTACAAATTGGAGATACTTTAAAAATACCTGGTACTCCTCCGTCTCCACCAAACACTACTCCAAATACGTATACAGTTAAAAGTGGGGATAGAATTTTTATGGTAAATAAGGTCTAATTTTAATAATTTACGTATATCCTTTGTAAAATTAAGACCATAATATAGAAAAATTATTGTAAATATGATATCCTTAGCATAAGGAGGTATTATTATGGACGACCAAACTATAAAAACTGCATTATCATATTCACTAGGAGAGGATTTACATGAAGCTTGGTGTACCCAAGAATTACAAGCCTTTTTTATGAGATTACAAAAAGAGCTTGCTACAACTGAATCCTATGGACAAGCTTTAGAAAAAGCTTGCTACAAAGGAGAAGACAAACGAAATGAGATTGAAATTGATACCGGATGGTTAGTAGGACATGATACAACTGCAGCTTTAGCTATGAGAAATTTTGATGATTTTAAAAAGTTAGTTGATGGTGGAGTAATTACTATCAAGAGATTTACTAAAAGAAATTTAACTTCAGAAGAAATTGAAAGAATTGGTGCTGACTATGTCGATGGTAAAGAAAACATACTTAGAAGATTTTCAGAACTATCAAGAGCATCACAAGAAGATAATTTAGAAGCAGCCAAAGTTGCCATTGAACAAGTTTACGACAAAACTATAGCTGGTGAACCAATTTCACCTGAAGAATTAGAACAGATGGGTGCCAACATTCATGAAGAATGGCTAAAGAGAAATACTTGGGTTTATGATCCAAACTATGGTGACCCAAAATTAGCAGTACCTTATGAACAATTATCTGAAGATGAGAAAGATAAAGATAAAGCTCAAATTGGTCCAGCTCTAGCAAAAGTACAATCTTATTTAAATGGATTAATTGATACTGATTCAATTTGTGAACAATACGGAATTGAGTCAGCTGGTAAAAGCCTATAATCATTTATAAAATAAAACATCCTATAAAATATTCTAAAAAGATAATAGGATGTTTTTTTTATCCCAAATGTCGCCTTACTATCCCTCCAATACTCTAAAACTAAAAAAAGTTACATAAAAAAGTTACAAATATTAAATTAAATCAGATTTTTTCCTTTAAAATTATCCAAAAAAAGAGTATCAGGTGACACGTTATGGTCTATCGCTAGAGAAAATAATATTTCAGTTGAAACTCTAAAACAACTAAACAATTTAACCAGTAATCTTTTAACTATCGGACAAACATTAGTATTAGCTTAAAAAGTATTAATACTATATTTTAGATAAATGAAACATAATAAAAATAGTACTAAAAAATAAGTACTACTAATAAAAAAAACAATCACCCAAGAAAACCTTCAAAACTACATCAAAGCCCTCAAAACTACTTCAAAAAAATCCACAACCGCACCAAAACCACCAAACTACATCCCCAAAAAATAAAACTATCTCCCAAACAACCCCAAACCATTTTCAAAATAAAAAAACTTCGATAAGTAAATTTACATCTACTATATCGAAGTTTTTTAATATGTACTTTTTCTAGCTTGAACTACTCCAAAAACAGCAGCTCCAACTACAATTAATATTAAGATTAATGAAACTACGTCTGAAGAACTACTTTTCTCTTCCTCAGCTGCTTCATCAGGTAACAATTTCATAATATCATATCTTTCAGCAACTGGTGTTTCATATTCACTATTAATAGCATCAAGCATTTCATCAGTATAATCGTCAGCAAAACCATTCCATGAATGATTACCAATAATTATATAAGGAACTCCAGTAGCTTCTTCTTCTCTAGCATCAGCAACTTTTTGCATCAACTCAGCATTATCTTCATTGTTCCATGTCTCATAATCAATGATTTCAAATTTGCTACCATATTCCTCTTCAATACTTTCAAACCATTCTTCGGCATCTGCACAATGAGGACATCCTTCACCTCTAAAGAAATAAATCTTTACTTCATTAGACTCTTCAGTACTTTCCTCGCTATCACTTTCTGTACCATCTTCATTAATTACTTCTACTTCTTCATTAGCACTATCATCAGTCGCCTCTTCTGCTAAAACATTAAATGGCAAAACTACCACTGCCAACAATAGTACCAAAAACATTGCAAACTTCTTCATTTTTAACCTCCTAAAATAATAATAACACAAAATAAATTATTGTTAAATAAAATCATTAAAATTATTCCAAAAACAGCCCATTTTTCATTAAATTTTCACAAAATAAGTTTTATCATAAAACCTTTTTATAACTCATTTTATTACTGAGCTATCAAATTCTGGAATAAAGCTTTCACTAGCTGTACCACCTTCTTGGACAAAAGCATTATTTATACCCAATGTAACCGCAAACTTAATAACTTCTTCATATTCATCATCTGTTACTTTTCTATTTAAAATAGGATATTTTTCAATTTTATTTACCGGCGTATACTGATTCATAATACTTATAAAAATATCATCACCATAGGTTTTATACAAATATTCTATTATTTTCATCGCATCATCCGCGTGCCCTGGTAAAATTAGTACTCTAACAATTAGACCTTTTTTCATAACCCCATCTACAATTTCAAATTTTCCTACTTGCCTAAACATCTCATCAATGGCCATACTAGCAATTTCAAAGTAATTTTCACATTTAGAATAATTAATACCCAATTCATCATCATAATATTTTAAATCAGCCAAATAAATATCAACTAAACCTTTAACCATCATTAAAGTACCAACATTTTCATAACTACTCGTATTATAAACAATAGGAATATTCAATTTCTTTCCTTTAATTTTCTTTAATACTTGAACAATTTGGGGAACATAATGTGTCGGTGTAACTAAATTTATATTATGAGCTCCTTTATCTTGTAACTCTAGCATTATTTCTCCTAGTTTCTTATTACTTATATATTTTCCATAACCATCTAAACTTATTTTTTTATTCTGACAATAAATACACTTAAGATTACAATTAGAGAAAAAAATTGTTCCGCTACCATTTTCATTAGAAATTACAGGCTCTTCCCACATGTGCAAACTATAATAAGCTAGTTTAATCCTATTATTAGCCCCACAAAATCCCTTTTTCTCATATCTATTTACATTACATTTTCTAGGACACAACATACAATTTTTTAATATTTCCATTCCTATCACCTCATAGTCGTCTAAACTAACTACTAACTATAATATCACAAATAAAAAGAATAAACTACTTATTCCATAAGTCTATTCCTCAACTCTACTTTTTCTTCTTCACTAATAAAAGCTGCCTCTATAGCATTTAAATTAAATCTTTTAAAATCTTCCTCTGTAAAGTCAAAATTTTCCCGCAATAAATCATATTCTTGATTTAAAGAAGTATTTGAAACAGTTCTATTATCTGTATTTACTGTTACTTTTACACCCCATTTATCTAATTTAGCTATAGGATTATCCTTAATACTTTTATACAAATTTGTATCAACATTACTAGTTGGACATATTTCTAAAGTAATTCCTTTTTCAATTAATTCATTAACAACTCGATCATCTTCAATACTCCTAACTCCATGTCCAATTCTTTCAGCTCCAAATTTAATTGCTTCTTCAACACTACTAACACCATCAGCTTCTCCTGCATGAATAGTAAATGGAATCTTTTTTTCCCTAATTATCGTAAATAATTCTTCAAATGTTTCCGTCTTATAATGAGCCTCATCTCCAGCTAAATCTATTCCCACAACCCCATTTCCTAAATATTTTTCCGTTAAATTAATTATTTCCAAATTTTTCTCAAAAGGAAAATGACGCATCATACAAAAAATTAAATTAGTTTTGACTTTAACTTTAGAAAGCCCTCTCAAAATAGCCGCAATAACTTTATCCACACTAATTTTCTCTGTATGAAAAAGTGGACAAAATCTAATCTCTGCATAAATAACCTCATCTTTTTCTAAATCTTTCACCAATAAATAAGCGTATTTTTCTATCATTTCTTCTTCTTGTAATAATTTAATAGGTAAGTCAAACTTATCTAAATAGTCTTTTAAGTCTTTTGAATTAGTACTACACATATCTTTTCTACAATCTCTACCAAGTAACTCATTTGTATAATCTACATTTAAGGAACCATCTAGATGTAAATGTAATTCTATCTTTTTCATTTAATCACCTATTAAAAGTATAACATAGATTTTATAATTAAATAAAAATATCCCAAAATTAATTTCTATAATTATTTCTTAATAAACAATAAATTATCAGCTTCATGAAACTTCATATTAAACTTAAATTATGCACTTAATTATGTAAACATTCTTGTATCATTATTCTTATTTCTGGCAATCTCTTTTCTACAAAAAGTGGATGGTCTTTTAACCATTTTTTATTCAGTGGAGAAGGGTGGGGTAATACAACCGCAACTTTTCCGTTAATTTCCTGATTATTAAAAACTAAATCTGTAAATTTTTTGTCTTTAAAAAAGCATTTAGCTGCTCTTGCACCAATAATTATATACATTTTATTATTCACACTATCAATTTCTTTTAAAATCCACTTATCAAAACAACATTTAGGAGGTAACTTATCATTACCATGTTTATCTTTTCCTGGATAGCAATGAGCCATAGCACCTATAAAAAAATTCTTTGTATCATAAAATTCCTCATCACTTATTTTATACCATTCTTTTTTTAAGGTTTTACCACTAGCATCTGTAAAAGGTTTACCAGTTTTATGTACAGTACTAGATGGAGCTTGACTAATTTGCACTATTTTAGAATCTTTTTCTCCCCAAAAAACAGGATGAGGTGTAAAGCCAAATTTTTCTTTACAAAATTTACAATTTTCGACACTATTTTTCAAATCTTCAAAATCCATATAATTTCTCCTTTACATTTTTTTAATATATAAATCTAAATTTATATTAATCCAAAGAATATACCTTGAAACTTATTTTTTCCTAAAATATATCGAATGAAATACCTATTTCTCTTTTACATCTTATTATAATAACTAACAACTAAATAATCAATTGACATAAATTACCATAGAATTCTTTACAGTTATATTACTATTAGATTTGTTTTAAAAAAATCATCATATCAATTTATAAATCAAATTAAAATTTAAAATAGAACCTAAATTAGTCATTAAACTAGCAACTAAAATAGTATATAGATAGCAACAAATATAAATAGCAGTAAAACTAACATTTAAATAAACGCCAAAACTAATAACAAAACTAGCCTCGAAGTTATCGTCTTAAACACGACATTAACTGGAATCTAAAAATTATCTAAGTATCACCTAAACTAGCATAAATATAAAAATTAAAGTATAATTTAATTGGTGATAAAATGCAAAATACTAAAAAAATTCTTATAAGTGCCTGCCTAGCTGGCGTCAATTGCAAATATGATGGAACTAATAATGCCAATCCTAAAATTATAGAATTAATAAATTCCGGTAATGCCATACTAGTTTGTCCTGAACAATTAGGTGGATTATCTACTCCTAGAACACCATCTGAAAGAGCCAACACCAAAGTTCTTTCTCAAAATGGCAAAGATGTAACTCAAGAATTTCAAAAAGGTGCCGAAGAAACCTTAAAAATAGCGCAAAGATTTCATATTAAAAAAGCTATTTTAAAATCTAAGAGTCCCTCTTGTGGTTCAAACTATATATATGATGGTACTTTTTCTCATACCTTAACTAATCGCGATGGTGTAACAGCCGAACTCCTTAAAGCTAATGGTATAGAAGTTATTTCCTCTGATGAATTAAACTAAAGACTTGTCTTATAAAATAAATATCTAATCAAAAAAGAGTTTAGTATTAACGTCATTTCTTCTAAGAACGTTATCTCCCTAAACTCTTTTAATTGGCACTTTATTTAAACTTCAATTTTACAAAAGTAAATTACATCTTACAATTTTTTGTCTTAATTATAATAATCTTTTCTTACTTTATTTTTATTTACCACTTTATACAATGAAACTTCATTACTCACTACTTTCTATTGTGACACTTCTTTATTTCTTGACTTTTCCATTCATTAGAAAATGGTCTTGCATAATATAAAGTATTATCATAAAATTTTACTTTGACTGCATAATTCCTAGTTATTTCACCATCGGAAATTGGACTTATTACATTATGCCTCCAATTAAAATACTGATCATGACTTTCAGCAAAAGCAACAATTTTATCTTGATCAACATCATCATAAGCCATCTCAGTTAAAACAAAACCATATTTAGAATAGTCCTTAAGTAAGTTAGAACTAACATTTAATACTTCAATATACAAAATAGGTTCTTTATCTTTTATTTTGTCCCAAATACGTGGAAAGAAATCACATCCTCTACTATCTGGTAAGCTTTTATCGTCAAATTCATCTGTAGGTAATGGTATACTTTTACCTGAATCAACTCTAAAGCCAGAAACTCCACATTCCATTAGCTCATTTAAAAAGTCTCCAACTTTATCTTGTAAATCCCAATTATACATATTAAGCCCTGGTAAATTTCCAGCACAATGATGTGTTACCCTATATCTATCATCGTAATCAGCTGGACTAAGTAAACTTTTTTTCTCTCGCCAAATATATTTATTATTAACCAGGCTCTTATCAACACGTTCATGAGGCTCCATAGCCTTTTTTCCTTCTGCCATATGCGTAAAAACCACATCAACTACTACTTTAATGTTATAAATCATCGCTCTTTGACACAAGTTTCTTAAGTCCTCTTTAGTACCATATTGATTTCCAATCGAAAAACCACACGGCTGGTATTGTAACCACCAATTATCTTTTGTATCTTCTTTCAATGGTTGAACAGGTCCGATTTGAATGGTATCGAACCCTTGTTCTGCAATTTCATCTAGTTGCTTTTCAATATCCTTAATGTCCCAATTAAGACATTGTAAAATTCTCACAACTATTCCTACTTTCTTCTATTATTAACAACATTATAACAAACTAAATATTTAAATTGCTAGTATTTTATGAAAAATAAAGTAATTAATGCACTTTTTTGCAATTTTTGTAGATTATTATTGAAAGTGCACAATTGTTGTGCAATTAGTTTTAGAATTTATTTATAAGCAAATCATTTACAAT
>CANQSQ010000043.1 GCA_947626565.1 uncultured Bacilli bacterium | reverse complement strand
CGTTATCCAATCACTTCAATCATAATAAAAAGAAGTGTAATATTCAACTACATTTCTGTAATTAATTATTACACTTTTATAGTACCAAAAGCAAAATAAATTTGCTTTTAGAAAATCAATGTTTAATTAAAAAAAATATAAAAATTAAAATAACAAAAATAATGGTAAAAATACAACTTAATTTATAATAAGTAATAATAGAGTTTTTGACCTTACCAATCATATCATCTCGTTTATCAATTTTTTCTTGTTTTTTTTCTTCAGCTACAATTTCTGGTTCTACTTTTTCCATAAAGGAATTACATTTTTTTACAAATTCCGATACCTTAAGAGAAGTACTTTCACTAGCAATATCTAAATATTCATTACTATAAAGATAGACAGACTTAGCTCTTTTCATTAACTTTGATAACTTTTCCATCGTATCTTCTACCTTCTTTTTACTTTCAGGTAATTTTTTCATTAAAGATATAACTCTCTCAATCTTTTCTTGATAGTCCTTTAAAATATCTACGTAACTATCATCTTCAGCTATTTTTTTAATTCTATTATAATAACTCTCAATTTTTTCAGCATAATTCCATCTTGGATCAGCTAAAGCTGTATCTTCACTAAAAGTTTTTAAGTCATCCAAATAACCTAAATATACTTTTATTAACTCACAATAAGCTTCTACATCAAATTTATCTTCACTTACAATTTCCTCAAGAATTTTTTGAGCACTAGCATATTCTTCAATTTTAATATGTTTTTGAGCTTGTTTTAATTTAGCATCTCTTCCTTTGATACCATCAACTTCAACTTTACCTGACAATTCCACCTTATATTTCTCGATAGCTTCTTCAATCATAACTGTACTACCACAATACTGACAAATTGTCTTTTCTAAATCTTTATTTACCTCCAAACTAGCACCACAATTAGGACACTTTGCCGCTGTCAATTTCACTTTTATCTCTCCTTTTTAATTTCACAACTAATGTTCTTTTCGCTTATTTTTATTCATTTTTTCAACTGTCGCATTAATTCTTTTTTGAATTTGTAATAATAACTCTTTTGAAGTTTTTATATTAGGGAAAGCTCCTAGTAAACGTTTATACAAGATACCTCGTCTATTAAGAACCTTTCTAATTTTTTTAGTAATTTCTTCTGTCTGATCACTTTCAGCTTTCTTAATTTCATTTTTAAAACTATTAATTATATTAAATGAAATAACATTATCAGTAACAAAAATTACTAATAAAATAACTACGATAATATGCAACCAAAAATGTGGTATATAAGATATTAAATTTAATATAAAAGGATTTAATACATACATTACAAAGCTACCTAATATCCCAAAAGGAACCATTGTCTCTAAACAGATTCTACCATTAATATTAAAGGCTTTATCACTATAATCCCACCATCTAGCATGAAATATTTTTTCCATTAAATAACTTGTTAAATATTCCAAAATACAACATATAACAATTGCCATACAAAATAGAACAATAGGTGAGGATGTATACTTTTCTAACAAAAGAATTATAAGTAAGCATCCATATCCATAAATAGGGCAATATGGTCCAATTAAAAAACCTCTATTAATAAATTTATGTTTTTTTATACAAGTGACAATAACTTCCATTAACCATCCTAAAAAAGAATAAATTAAAAATAACAGAAAGTATAATTCGAAATTTCTCGTTTAAATCACCTCAATAAAATTATAGCACAAAATTACAAGAAAATATGTGCTCATAATATTTTATTTAAACAATAATCAAAATAAAATACAAATTTTTAGTAATACCTTGCTAAAAAAGCATTTTTATGGTATAATATACGGCAATTTAAGGGGGAAGGTTAAGTGAAAATTCTAAAAAGACTTTTAATAATTATAGTAGTGTTTTTTACCTTCACATTAACAGTTTATGCATCGACTAAAACTAAAAGTTTAACTACTACCTACTTTAAAGAAGATGCTCCTACTATTTTAAATCAGTATACAACTAAAATAAGTACTACTAAAATAAATGCTGCTTCGTCTTCTTTAAAAGAAATAACTACAACATCTACGTATTATCAAACATATACTTATAATGACCAAAATATTCAAACCATATCAGTTCCAACTCATACCTATCACAATCTTAATGAATATTACTATTCACCTAATAGTACTTTAGCTAAGATCCAATATATTCCACCATATTATTCACAATTAGAAAATACGTGGGCCAATAAATATTATGGTTCATATACCTTTGGTCAAACTGGTTGTCTTCCTACAACGCTTGCCATGGCTTTAGAAGCTATTCTTCAAAGACAAGTTTTACCTACTGAAATAGCTGATTTCTTATATAATCAAACAAATGAATTTAATAAAACTACTAAAGGTTCAACTAATTTAGCTATTCCCAAAGTAGCTAGTCATTACAATATAAAAATAACGGGAGTTAATACTTCCAGTGAATTAATAGATGCCTTGCGAAATGGTAAAATTGTTATTATGACTATGGGTAATGGTAAATATGCCTCTAACGATTATGCTCATGCTCTTATTCTTTATAAATATAACGATGGTCTAACTAATGTTTATGATCCTCTAAATTCCTTAAATAATACACCTGAAAACATTTCTTTCCTATGGCAACAAAAAAATAGTAGCAATCTAGTTTTTGCCTTAGGTTAATAAAAAAATAACTATACAATGTCAAAAAATTGCCATATAATATATTTCAAACGTTAATAATGCCAATAAAAAAACAAAAAACTTGCAAAATTATCCTTTTTGTGGTATAATAATGCAAATCAATTGGAGGGGGAATAAAAATGAAAAAACAATTGAACAAATTTATTAAAGTATTATTAATTTTACTACTTTGTATTACATCATTTGCTACATCATTACGTAGTGCTAGTGCTGCATCTAAACAAATCACACTTGGACCACTTGAAGTTATACCTCGTTACATCGCTGGAGTAGGTATCGATGTTAAGAAAACAACATCTGGTGTTTATGTCTACTGTGTTGATAATAGTAAACCTGCTGCTAAAAGTACTACAGCTACTTTAGTAGGAAAAGCTAAAGTGGGTGTAACTGCTATCATGAATAACGGTTACCCATACAAATCTATCACTGGTGATAAAAGTAAAGATTATTACATCACTCAAGCTGCTGTTTGGTGGTATTTAGATAATGTCACTGGAAGTTCTAACTTAGGAACACAATTTAAATCTGAAGGTTCTGATCCACAAAATTTAAGACCTTATATTAAAAATCTAATCAAAATTGGTGAAGAAGCTAAAGAAAGTGATATTAGTACCACTTTAAAAATTACAACAAGTAATCCTAGCATGACTTTAAAAGATGGTTATTATGTTTCTGAAAGTATTACTGCAAGTGAAATAAGCAATATTAGTACTTATACAGTTTCTTTAAAAAATGCACCATCAAAAGCTGAAGTAGTTAATTCTAAAGGTGAAGTAACAAATACTATAGCTGCTAATGATTCATTCTACGTTCGTGTACCTGCTAATCAAGTTAATTCAACTGAATTAAAAATTACTGTAACAGCAACAGGTAAAGGTATTTATAAAAATGCCTACGTTTATAGACCAGACAATGGTGAACAAGATGTAGCTATCCTAGAAGAAGAAACAAAGACTTCAAACCTTACCTTAGAAATATCTACTTCTAAAGTAACAATTGTTAAAGTTGATGCTAAAACTAATATCGCTATTGCTGGAGCTAAATTAGTATTAAAAGATTCTCAAGGTAGAACTATTACTTCTTGGACTTCTACTATTAATGGTCACGTAATTAGAAATCTAGAAGATGGTACTTATATAGTAGAAGAACTTGAAGCTCCAAAAGGTTATAAACTTGATAAAAATCCTGTAACTTTTACAGTTGATAGCAATCATAAAGATATTAAAGTTAAATTTGAAAATCAACCAAAAGAAGTTATTATTAATATTACTAAAGTTGATGCTTCAACTGGTAATCCATTAGCCGGAGCTACTTTAGTAGTTAGAGATAGTGCTGGAAACGTTGTTGCTCGTTTCACTTCAACTACTGATTCTTATGTTTTAACTGATTTAGAATATGGTACTTATACAGTAGAAGAAGAACAAGCACCAGCTGGATATAAAACAAGTACTGATAAAATTACTTTCACTATTGATGAAGACCATTTATCTCATCAAATAATGTTTGAAAACTATCCAGAAATTTATGTTCCAAACACTTCATCAAATTCAATTTTAGGTTTATTAGGTATTGCAATAATCGGTATAGGAATTAGATTCGTATACAAGAATAAAGAAAATGCATAATAAAAAACTAAGAATCTCTCCTAGTAGTGTAGCCCTAATAGGCACAATTATTACACTCGTTGGAGGATTCTTTCTTTCTTATAACTATATTCAATCAAAAAAAGTAATGGCTTATGACTATATGGCAAGCCAATTCTCTAATACTCAAATTGTTAATATCACCGAAGAAGAAACAACTAATGAAACCCTTCCTTCAGGTTTGCCAGAAACCATTACTGACGACTATATCGGCTATTTAATAATACCTAAAATAAACTTAACAAAAGGATTTCTAGATATGCGATCAAAAGAAAATGATCTTGAAAAAAATATACTTGTTATCCAAAATTCTACTTATCCTGATGTTGAAAAAGGTAATTTCATTTTAGCTGGTCACTCAGGAACAGGTTGGAAAGCATTTTTTAATGATCTATATAAACTAGATAAAAATGATCAAATATATATTACTTATAAGAATAAAAAGTATACATACAAAATCGTAAATATCTATACTCAACCTAAAGTTGGAACTATAGCTATTTATCGTAATTATGATAAAACAACACTTACATTAATTACTTGTACTAATAATGATTCAAAAACACAAACTATTTATATTTCTGAATTAGAAAGTGTTGTCGAGGAGTAAAAATTAAAAGGGGGTTGTAAATATGGCAAAGTTATCTTTCATGGATAAAATTAATATTTTGATTAATACTACTAAAGATTCAAAATATATTCTATTAGCTTTATTAACTATTTTACTAATTACGTTCATTGTGATTAGAAAAAGAAGAAAACCATTTATGGCGAAGAAAACATTTATCTTTATTTATATCTTCATCTGTGCCAGTTTATTAGTCATTTATCATTCTTCTTTATATAAAATGTTTGATTACCTAATGAATAATATCTTTATTGCCTTTTATTTTCCAAATTTAGCTATTTATGCTTTAGCTCTCATCGTTACTAATATCATTTTATGGGTTAGCATTTTTAGTACTAAAATCCATAAATTTATTAAAACACTTAATTACTTTATCTTCTGTATAATACACTATATTCTTTTCTTACTATTAAATATTATTAATCTTGAACAACTAGATATTTATACTAAAGAATCTATTTACACCAATACCAATGCTTTAGGATTAATTGAATTATCAAGTCTTATCTTTATGTCATGGCTTCTTTTCCTAATCATTTATAAATTATTCTTAACCTATATTAAAAAATCATCAAAGAAAAAACGTTATGTTCTAAAACAACCTAAAAAATTACCTAAAAATATTATTGAAACTAACGTACCTAAAGTAGTAAAAGAAGTAAAGAAAGAATATAATCTTGCTCCAAGTAATTTAAAAGTTGAACAACCTAAAACTATTACTGAAGCCAATAAAAATAATCTTAATGATACTAAAGAATTTGAAAAACTTTTAACCGTTGATGATTATAAATACTTATTAAAATTACTAATTAGTCAAAAAGCTAAAGAAGAAACAGAATCTAAAGAAGAAACAGAAGTTAAAGAAGAAATTAAAGTTCAAGCAGAAAATAAAGAAGTGGCCAATCAACAAATTCTTCCAACTAAAACCATTATAGAAGAAGAACCAATTAACATAGCACCTATTGAAGAAAAGAAAAAAGAACAATCAATTTTCGAAGAATTACAAGCTTTATATAATATAAATGAATAGTAGGTTTTATAACCTCCTTTTTTTTGCTCTAATACCTTCTTCTTTACGAACTCCCCAAAATAAGTTATAATATGTTCAGGAAGTAGGTATTAAAATGAATTTAGATAACTTAAACGATAGACAGAAAGAAGCCGTTTTATATAATGAAGGTCCACTTCTTATTATTGCTGGAGCTGGTGCTGGAAAAACAAAAACCTTAACAACCAAAATTGCTTATTTAATAGAAGAAAAAAATATTCATCCATATCATATTTTAGCTATAACTTTTACCAATAAAGCAGCTAAAGAAATGAAAGATCGTCTTTATTTATTAATAGACGACTTAGCTAAGAAATTGCAAGTGTCAACTTTCCATAGTTTTGGTTTAAAACTTTTACGGGAAAACTACCAAGCCTTAGGTTATGAATCTAATTTTGTTATTATGGATAGTGATGACTCTTTAACCGTTGTAAAAAAAATAATTAAAGATTTAAATTATGATCCGAAAATTTATAATCCTAGAGCTATTCGTAATAAAATAAGTAGTTGTAAAAATGAGATGATTACACCTGCTAAATATGAAAAATATGCCGTCAGTGAATATGAAAAAGTAGTTCATAAAGTCTATGAAATATATGAAAAGAAACTCCAAAAAAATAATTCCGTTGACTTTGATGATTTACTTCTTTTACCTATAAAACTTTTTCAAGAACATCCTGATATTTTAGAGCGTTATCAAAATTTATATGAATATGTCCTAATTGATGAATATCAAGATACTAATGAAGCTCAATATATCTTAACCAAATTAATTAGTAGTAAAAGTCGTAATATTACCTGTGTAGGTGATGATTCCCAAAGTATTTATAGTTTCCGTGGAGCTAATTACAAAAATATTCTTAATTTTGAAAAAGATTATCCTGATGCTAAAACCATTCTTTTGGAACAAAATTATCGCTCAACCAGTACTATTCTTGATGCTGCTAATCAAGTTATCAGGAATAACTTAAAACGAAAAGATAAAAACCTTTGGACAGCCAGAGGAACAGGGGAGAAGATAAAATACTATCGAGCTTATAATGAAAAAGATGAAGCCGGTTATACCATCCGTAAAATAAAAGAATTAATTGCTAAAGGTATTGAATACAAAGATATTGCTATTTTATATCGTACTAATGCCCAATCACGTGTTTTAGAAGAAGCTATGCTTAAAGAAAATATTCCTTATCGTGTCATTGGTAGTTTCTATTTCTATTCTAGAAAAGAAATTAAAGATTTAATTGCTTATCTTCGTTTGATTCATAATTCTAAAGACAATGTCAGTCTTTTACGAGTAATTAATACTCCTAAAAGAGGTATTGGTCTAAAAACTATTGAAAATTTAACTCTAAAAGCCGATACCGAAGGAATAAGTATTTATGAAGCTATTTCTGGAGGTAAAGAATTAGAATTTAAAAATTTAATTGAAAAATTAAAAGAAATCTCTAAAGATTTAACTTTAACAGAATTAATTGAAAAAGTATTAGATGCTACTGGTATGAAAAGTGAACTTGAAAGTGAAAAATCTTTAGAGGCTGAAGTAAGATTAGAAAACCTTGAAGAATTTAAATCTATTACTAAAACTTTTGAAGAAAGAGAAGGTCTTATATCTTTAGAAGATTTCTTATTAGAAATAAGTTTAATTAGTGATGTTGAAGAATACAAAGATGATCCAAATCGTGTAAGTTTAATGACTATTCATTCTGTTAAGGGGTTGGAGTTTGATCACGTCTTTGTTGTTGGTCTTGAAGAAGGCATTTTCCCTCATATGAACTCATTAATGGAAACTAGCGAGTTAGAAGAGGAAAGAAGATTATGCTATGTAGCTATCACCAGAGCCAAAGACGATTTATACCTCGTAAATGCTAGACGACGGACCTTGTTTGGTAAAGAACAGGTAAATCCTGTTAGTCGTTTCATTTCCGAAATAGATACAAGTCTGATTGAAACCAATGTTGAAGAAAAAGAACCTACTAAAGAAGAAAAAATAGTTCCATCTGAAATGTTTCGTGAAGAAGAAATTAATTATGCCGTTGGCGATTATGTCTATCATGAAACATTTGGTACCGGAAAAGTTGTTGAGGTAACTAATACCCTAGTAAGTGTAGCGTTTAAACATCCACATGGTATCAAAAAATTAATGAAAAACCACAAGAAATTATCAAAGATATAATATGAGAAAGGAGCTTGATAATTATGGAAAAAGATATAACATTAGTAATTTTAGCTGCCGGTATGGGCAGTCGTTTTGGAGGCTTAAAGCAAATTACTCCTATGGGACCCAATGGCGAATTTATTATTGACTACTCAGTGTACGATGCTATAAAAGCCGGCTTTACCAAAATTGTTTTTCTAATCAAAGAAGAAAATTATGCTACCTTTAAAGAAACCATAGGTAGTAGAGTAGAACCTCATATTAAAGTACAATATTGCTTTCAAAAAAATGATAATATTCCTGATGGCTATGAAATACCAGCTTCTAGACAAAAACCTTTAGGTACAGCTCATGCTATACTATGCTGTAAAGATGCTGTCCATGAACCATTCATGATGATTAATGCCGATGATTTTTATGGACGTGATGCTTACATGCAAGCCGCTAAATTTCTAAAAAATCTACATGATGAAAAACCCTATCCTTATGGCTTAGTCAGTTATCTTGTAAAAAATACTATTACTGAAAATGGTTTTGTTAAAAGAGGCGTATGTCAGATACAGGATAATACTTTAGTAAAAATTACTGAAAGTTCCGTTGGCAGAGAAGATGGTAAAATTTTAGCTATTCCTTTAAATGGTGAAAATCCTTTTGAAGTCGATGAAAATGATACTGTATCTATGAATATGCTTTTGTTTACTCCTAGTATTTTCCCTTATATTGAACAAAAATTTCCTGAATTTTTAAATGAAAATAAAGATGACTTAGAAAAATGTGAATATTTAATACCAGATGTATTATTTGAAAGTATTAAAGATAATTATGCTACTTGCCAAGTTTTACCAACTACTGCTACTTGGTATGGTGTTACCTATAAAGAAGATACTCCAAGTGTCCAAAAAGCTCTTGAAGACATGGTCACTAATAAGGAATATCCAAATGATTTATGGGAAAAAGTCTATGTCAAAAATCGTTAAAAAGTCTCACGATTTTTAGACAATGAAATTAAAATATTTTATTTACTTGGTTTTTAGTATATGTAATAAGATAATAGAATTACTTATATGTGCAAGAGTTAAAATATACGGTGCTAAGAAAAAATTCCTCCAATTTTAGATAATAATTTGTAAATCAAATCTAAAATCAGAGGATTTTTTTTATGAAAAGTTGTGTTCAACAAGATGACTGATAATTAAAAATATGTTATAATTAATATGCCAAACAAAATGTAGAAAGGAG
>CANQSQ010000042.1 GCA_947626565.1 uncultured Bacilli bacterium | reverse complement strand
AATTTGTGCATTTTCTTTTAAAAATAAACTATTTTGACTCAATTGCACTTATTTGTGCACTTTACTTAAAATTTAACTTAATTTTTTATGAAAAAAGACAAATAAGTAATATTTACCTATTTGTCAGTAAAAGACTTATTTAAAGTCTTTAATAAGCAATGGTGTCCCCGGGCAGAGTCGAACTGCCGACCTATCGCTTAGGAGGCGATTGCTCTATCCTACTGAGCTACGAGAACATTGAAGAAGCTAATGATATTTACATTTAGCTCCCATATTTTGATACATTTTCTTAAGATCATTAATATTAATTTGACCATCTTTTATTAAATTTTTATTATTCTTATCAAGCGCTATTAATTGTGAAGTAGATATCTTTTGATAATTAATAGTTGTCTTAGATGTTAGTTTATTATTAGTTAGAGTTATTTCATTATCATAATACTTTATTTTTTTATATGGAGAATACATATTTTCTAGAGAAGTTTTATATGATTCTAATAAAAGATAATCAGAACTTTGAACAGTTTCAGTTGTTGCGAGTTTCAAGACAATTTTATTTTTAAAGGATGCTTGATATAAGACATCAATATTTAAATTATTTTGATTGGTCCTATAGGTACAGCTTAAAGTACCATTTTGAGGAATATGTAAACTAACATATAAAATAATAATAGTAAGTAAGAAAATGATAATACTAAAGATAATTTTTTTTGACATATTTTAAACTTCTTGAATGACAGTGATAATCATAGGTTTGGAACCTGTTTCTTTATAAAAGAAATTACCTAAAACATCACGAACATCATTTTTTATTTTAGCATAGTCAACTCTTTTAGTATTAAATTCAATGTTATTAGTAATAGCTTCTTTAGAGATTTGTTTTGTTTCTTCTAGTAAGTCTTGACTTTCTTTGACATAGATGAAGCCTCTAGTTAAAATTTCTGGGCCACCAATAATTTGTTTAGTATTTTTATCTAAAGTACAACTAATAATTACAATACCATTTTCACCTAACATTTCTCGATCTTTTAAAACTAAGTTACCAATATCACCTTGACTTTTACCATCAATTAAAATTTCATCGACATCCATATGTTCTAAAGAATTAGTATTTTTACCATTAATTAATTCTAAAACATCACCATTTAATTTTAAAATAATATTTTCTTTAGGGATACCTAATTCTTCGGCTATTTCAGCATTAGCATATTGTAATCGATATTCACCTTTAACAGGAAAATAATACTTAGGATTCATTAAATTTATCATTAACATTAAATCTTCACGAGAAGCATGATGTAAAAGATGCTTTTTACTAGATAAACTTACGGCATTAGCTCCAAGCATAGCAATTTCATCCATAATAACAGCACTTCTTTTTTCAATACCAGGATAACTAGGTTCGGTAATGAAAATAGTATCTGTATCTTTAATTTTAATAAATTTATCATAACCTTTGATAATTCTTTCTAAGTTGGCAAAAGGTTTTTCTTTTTCATCAGAAATTAAAACAACACTGTTTTTAGCTTCTAAGTCAGTTAAGCTACCAATAATATTTTTATTGATTGATAAATAACCTTCTTCAATAGCTCTAGAAATCATATCTTGAAGCGGTTTACCCATAATGACTATTTTACGATGAGTTTTACTTACTTCATTAAAAATTTCTTGGATACGATAAAAGTGAGCTGGAAAAATAGTTGCGATAATACGATTTTCATTTTTATTTAAAACTTCTCTTATGAAATCACTAACACGATTGTTGGGACTAGTATGCCCTACTTTATCAGCATAAAAAGATTCACATAATAAACATAACACACCTTGTTTGCCAACATAGGCAAGTTTACCAATATCCGTCTTATAGGCTCCTACCATAGTAGAATCAAAGACAAAGTCACCTGTATAAACTATAGCTCCATCTTCTGTATATAAGACATAACAAACAGCATCAGGTATAGAATGAGTTACACTAATTGGAAAAATAACATTTTTGCCAAAATCAATTTTTGAATGAGGTCTTATCTCCTTAAAATTAGCCTTTTTTAAAACTTCGGGAGCTAGGTCCCTTTTAACCATTTCTAATGTTAATTTAGTACCATAGATAGGAATATTACCAATTTTGTCTAACATATCAGGAATGGCTCCAATATTACTATCATGTCCGTGTGATAAAAAAATACCTTTTACTTTCTTTTTATTTTTTATTATATAGTCATAGTTAGGAATAATATAATCAATTCCTAAATTTGAATCATTATCATATTTTAAACCGGCATCAAAGACAAAAATTTCTTCATCGACATTAACAATGTACATATTTTTGCCATTTTCATTTAACCCGCCTAAACTAAATATTTTTATTTTACTCATTTGTACTCCTTTCTTTGATTTATACGTATTACACAACTTACTAAGTATATCATAAAAAAATTAGTAATTCAATTATTTTGCTAATTTTGATAAAGCCTTTTTAGCCGCTACTTGTTCGGCTTCTTTTTTAGAGGTTCCTTCACCAGTACCATAGACAATACCATCTACTTCGACATTAACGGTAAACTTTTTATCATGAGCAGGACCTTCTTCTTTTACTAAATGATAATTAAGACTTTGTTGATTAGTTTGAACATATTCTTGCAAAGAACTTTTATAATCACTGAAAAAGACAATAGATGGATCTTCAATATATTTAACTACAATATTTAAAATTACTTTTCTAGCTGTAGCATAACCTAAATCAATATAAATAGCCCCTAATAAAGCTTCAAAAATATCAGCAACAATGGCTTTTTTATAAAGACCTTTAGCATTTTCTTCACCATGACCGACTTTAATATATTTAGCTAAACCTAGACTAGTGGCATATTCATAATTAGCATTTTCACAGACATAACTGGCCCGTACTTTAGTCATTTCACCTTCATTTTCCTTATAATGATTATATAAGTAATCAGCAACGACTAAATCTAGGACAGCATCACCTAAAAATTCCAAACGTTCATAATCATTTTTTAATTTATGTTCATTAATGTAAGATGAATGTGAAAAAGCAGTTTCATATAAGGTTAAATTTTTAGGTTTAATATTTAATTTTTTAAATAGCTCTTCCATATAATCACCAATTTAATTATAGCGATATTTTTTTATCTTGTAAATAAAGAAAAAAAATAGTAAAATAAATTATGGTGGATGATATGAAGAAGTTATTACTTGCTGGTATCAGTTTATACCAAAAAATACCTGGTCCTTGGCATTACCAATGTCGCCATATTCCAACTTGTTCTAATTATGCTAAAGAAGCTATTGAAGAGTATGGAGCTGTAAAAGGATCATTTTTAGCTATAAAAAGAATATTAAGGTGTAATCCTTTTGGTACTTGTGGTTATGATCCGCTTATAAAGAAGGAGAATAAGAAATGAAAAAATTATTAACTTTTATGATACTAATAATAGCTATTATTTTTAGTACAACAGGTTGTGAAAATGATGATATGGAAGCTATTGAGGTAATAGTTACTAATTATCCAAATGAATATATTGCGAAAAAATTATATGATGACCATTCATCAATTACGGCTATATATCCAGATGGTGTTGATACGGCTACTTATAAAATAAGTAAGAAACAAAAAAATGATTTTGCCCAAAAAGATTTATTTATATATAATGGTCTAATTGAAAAAGAAAGAGATTTAGCTATTGATTTGTTAGATATTAATCCTGATTTAAAAATTATTGATTCTGCTTATGTTTTAGAAACTGACTATTCACCAGAAGAGTTGTGGTTGAATCCATCATCACTATTAATGATGGCTCAAAATGTTCGTTTAGGATTAGAAGAATATATTACTAGTAATTATTTAAAGAAAGAAATTGATGAAGCTTATGATAAGTTAAAGTTGGAATTATCAGAGTTAGATGCTAATTACCGAGTTGATGTTGAAAATACAGATAATAAAACAGTAGTAGTAGCAAGTTCAACATTAAAATACTTAGAAAAGTTTGGTATAAATGTTATTTGTTTAGATAATGATGCTACAGAAAAGACTATTAGTGATGTAGAAAATTTGATTAAAAATAAAGAGATTAGTTATATATTTACATTTAAAAATGAAAAACTAGGAGAAAATGCTAATAAAGTTATTTCTAAATATCCAGATATTAAGACTTTAGAATTACATAAGTTAGATAATATATCTGATAGTGAAAGAAGTGACAAAAAGAATTATTTGACGATTATGGCCGATAATTTAGAATTAATAAAACAAGAACTTTATCAATAGAAGATATTTAAATCTTCTTTTTTTTGACAAAAAAACTATCTACTTAGTTTTCGATAGCTTTTTCTAATTCACTAAAAAGAGCATTCATACCTTTATTAAAAGCTTTTTCAATTAAGCTTGATAATTTCATACCAAAAGTTGAAGCTTTATTATTATAGTGTTTTTCTTCTTCTAAATAATTAGAGATATTTACATCCTTACCCTCTTTTAAATCTTGTTCAAAACGTTTGATAGCTTCATCAGTTAAAGTTGATTTATTATTATCGGAAAATTTATAATAACCCGTATATTCTCCAAAGTATAAAGCTAGAAAGAATATAATAGTAACTGAAGAAATTAAAATAAAAATATTTTTACCCTTCAGAGTTAATCACCTCCAAAAAACATTCAGCAAAAGCTAGGGAGGAATTTAGAACTTCGGTAGGTGTATTTTCAGGACCACCTATTTCGATTAAAATAGTATATTTAGAGAAATCTTGATTATAAACACCATTAACCCCTTCCCCACCTTTTTTTAAAATACCTTTGGATAAGGATGGATATTTTTCATTTAATTTATTATTTATTTTTTCGGTAAAAGCTAAATTTTCTAAATAATTAGGATTTTCTAAACCAATTAAAAATAGTGTTTTAGCATAATTTTTATCATTAATAGTAATGGTTGTTTTATCTTTAGAAAGACTATCACGATGAACATCAATGAAGTATTTTAAAGTAGGATTATTAAGAAGTGTATCTTCCATAAGAAGGCGACTGGCTACATAACTGTAATTATATTTCCAATTATTTTTATTTAAGATATCTTTTATACTTCGTTGTTCAACAATAGTGGGATAATTATTTTGAGAAAAGATATCTTCAAAAATATAGTCAGCCATCATTACAGTGGGATTAATACTAAATTCAACAAAGTTGGAAGCCTTGTATTCTTCTGTTTGATGAGAATTATAAATATAAATAAGAGGTAGCGAAGAAGGTGGACTATTAGCATTTTCTTCTTTGGAAGAAGGCAAAATAGTTTCTTGGGAATTAAAGTCTTTAAATAATAACGTAGCGGGATTTTGATATTTAGTAAGAGCTTTATTTATTACCTTGTTAATAACATTTTTTTGATTTAAGTTAGCTTCACTTAATAGTATTTCAACAAATTCTTTATTATCAATTTTTTGGATATTTTTATCGAGAAATTTAAAAGTACTAATAGTACCTAATAAGAACATGCTTAAAAAGAAAAGATATTTTCTTTTCTTGTGAGACTTTTTTTTAGTAACAAAAGTTTTGCGCATTTTTTATCACCAAAATAAATATATAACTTAAAAATTAATTATTTTGTCGGATAAAAGTTTTTATGAAGAGTTTTATTAATACCATTACCAAGTAAAAGAGCTAATTTTTCCATAACAAGATCAATTTCTTTAGGCGTAACCATAAGAGTATATTCATAAGGAATAATTTCATCGAGAAGTTGTTTTAATTCTTCTTTGGATAAATTACTTAATTGACCTAGGATAGAAGTATTTTTTTTAGAAAAATAAGTATCAAGTTTAGCTAGAGTATCAACAACAATGGTATTAGCATCTACAATAGTAGGAATACCAATAGCAATTACTGGAACTTTAACAGTTTTTTGACTCACTTCTCCCCTATTATTGTAGACACCACTACCAGGATGAATACCGGTATCAGTGATTTGAATAGTTTTGTTGACACGATCAATTGAGGAGGCCGCTAAGGCATCGATAATGATAATGCCTTTAGCTTTACTAACTTTGATAATACTTTTAATCATCGCAATAGAATCAATACCAGTAGAACCAGTTACACTGGGTTTAAAAGTACAAACATTTTGATAGCCCTTTTCTACTTCACCTAGAGTAAATAAATATTTAGTTACTAAAACATTATCGATGGCTAAAGGACCTAAAGCATCAGGAGTTATTTTGTCATTACCAAGACCTATTACTAAAAGAGAATCTTGTTCACGTAATTTAAGAGGAGCTAAGAATTTTTTTAATTCTTTAATAAAAATAGTTTCTGTTTGGTGAAAGATATCTTTATCCGTAATATCTTTAAAAGATATACTTACATAGTGTTCTAATTTATCAGTTGAAGTAGTTCTTTTGACTTCAATATCATTATATTTATAAGTTCTAGTATGAATATTTTTAGTAGTTTTTTGATCAATAATTAAGTCAGTACGAAGAGCAAATTGATCTAAATTTAACGAATGCATTGTATCACCTATAAATAATATTAACAAATTATTAAAAATTATTTGCAATTTTGCTAATTATTTGGTAGAATTAACTTGTTTACAAAAGTGAGGTGAAAAAATGCCAAATATTAGAAGTGCTAAAAAACGTATGCGTTCAAATGCTAAAAAGGCTGATGTTAATGTCTTAATAAATTCAAGTATGAGAACAGCAATTAAAAAATTTGAAAAAGAAGTTAAAGCCGGCAATAAAGAAGAAGCAAGCAACAACTTAAATATTGCAGTACAAAGAATTGATAAAGCAATGTCAAGTGGACTTGTACATAAGAATAAAGCAGCTCGTTTAAAATCAAGATTAACAAAGATGAAAAATACGATGGAATAAGACCAATTTTTAGAAATTGGTTTTTTTATTTACTTATGTTTTAATTTAAGATACAATATAGTTAAGTATGGAGGGGTTATGAAAAAGATATTGACTCTTGCTTTATTAATGATATTATTGGGTTGTACAATTAATTATAGAGATAAAATATTGAAGATTGTTGATTCATATTTACATCCTAATAGTGTAACGTCATTAGATGTTAAAAATGAGTATTTTCGAGATTATGATTTTAATTTTGTTAAAAATACAACTAATTTACAACCTAATTCCAGACAAGAATTATTAAATGTTTATTACTCTTTTATTAATGCTGGTAATGATACTTTTACTTTTTATTGTCCAACGACTTATACTGATTGTATTCGGGATGTTAAAAATTTAGCGGATGATCAAAATACTTTATCGGATATTAATAATTTTGTTCATCCATTTAATAGTTTTACAAATATTGAAACACAGTATGATACGATGGGACGGGTTACAATTAATTTAACTAGTACTTATAGTGAAGAAGAAAAGACTCAAATAAAAACAAAGATAGATCAGTTAGCATCTACTTTGATAAATCCTAATTTAGATGTAATTGATAATATTAAAATTATTCATGATTATATTATAAATAATACAATGTATGATTCTGATCGAAGTGATAGAAATATAGTAACTTATAAGTCTAATACAGCTTATGGTCCATTGTTTCAAGGATTTGGAATATGTGGTGGTTATACTGATACAATGGCTTTATTTTTAGATAAATTAGATGTTGTTAATTATAAAGTATCAAGTGATAATCATATTTGGAATGCAGTTAAGTTAAACAATACTTGGTATCATTTAGATTTAACGTGGGATGATCCTGTTGTTACAGATGGTATTAGTAATGTGTTAGATCATGATTTCTTTTTAATAAAAACCAAAGAACTTTTGGCGTTAGAGACAACAGAACATGAATTTAATCAAGATGTTTATAGTGAATTAAAAGAGGCTTAATTAAAAGTCTCTTTTAGTTTTTAATAAGAAAATTATATACTTCGGTAATAGTGGCAGAAAAATCATGGAAATTAACATTAAACCACGTAGTTGGTAATTGATGATTAAAAAAGGTATATTGACGTTTAGCATATCTTCTAGAATCTAGTTTTATTTGGTCTTTTACTTCATCTAGGGATAAAGTACCAGCTAAATAAGGAACAAATTCTTTGTAACCTATACCAGTATTTAAAACACGAGAATGAGGATATTTGTCTTGTAGACTTTTTATTTCATTTACTAGGCCATTATTAAACATTTCATCGACGCGATTATTAATTCGTTGATAAAGAAGACTACGTTCAGTAGTTAAACCGATAACTTTGATGGGATATAGTAGTTTATTACTATTGTTACTTATTTCTTCATTATTTTCTAGTTTATTTAATAGTCTTATTAAGCGTTTACGATTATTAACATGAGGAAGATTAGTTACTTGGTAGTTTTTTATTTTAGCAAGTAATTCATCATTACTTAAATGGGGATAGGTATTATACGTTGTACCTTCAGTAAAACGATAGTCATATAAAGCAGCTTTGATATATAGTCCGGTACCACCAACGATGATAATTCTTTTGCCTCTATTAGTGATATCGGTAAAAAGAGCTCTAGCATCTTTTTGGTAGTTAAAAACACTATAGTTTTCTGTTGTATCGCAAATATCTAATAAATGATGCGGAATATTTTGGCGTTCAGCTACGGTTGGTTTAGCACTACCAATATTTAAGTCTTTATATATACTGACAGAATCACCATTTATTATTTCAGCATTTAATCTTTTAGCTAGTTCAATACTTAGTTTGGTCTTCCCTACTCCTGTTGGTCCGACGATAACAATGATATCAGGCATATAATCACCTCTAAATAAGTTTATTTTATCATGTATTAAGAAAAAAACAAAGAATTACTTCTTTGTATAAGTTACTATAGCATCTTCATTACGGTCAAAACAGTCCTCGAAAAAGCTGATTTGTAAAGGATACCCTTCTAAGGCTTCAACGACCTTTTTTAAATCATAAATACTAAGGCCACTAGTATTTTTCGTCTTTAAATTAGCTAGAGAATAAGTATATAAATAAATTAATTGTAAAATGCCATCTTTATTTAGATGATTGTTCCAGACTGCAAAGTTTTCAGATAGAAATTGGTAAGGATCTTGATGATTTATTTTTGCAAATAAGTCTAAAGCTTGAAGAACATTAGAAAAGATAATTCTATCAAACTTAGCATTTTTAGCTAAAGATTCATCCATAGAAAAGATATCACCTTGAACAAAAGAAACTTGGGCATCTGTTAGGTTTTTTCTTAATAAGTTATAATTTTTATTATTTTGAAGATAAGGATTCATTTTAATAATTTGTTTAGGAGCAAATACTTCATTAGAATATGGTAAAGATTTATCTTCTAGTACTTTGGTAATTAACTCTTCTCTAGGAGTAGTTAAAATCATATCTCTTTTTAACTTATAAAAAGCTTCAGTATACTTATTTATATCATATAAGGTAATAGAATTGGCTCCTAACATAAGAGCATTTAGGACTTGGTCACTGGAAGAGCCTACAGTTAAAACACTTTTATCTTGTAAAGCTAAATCTGGTAAGTACCCACTTATCATTTCGGTAGTAAAAGGATATACTTCTTGATAATAATCATTTTTATTTTTGATAGTAGCCATTTTTAATACCCCCTCTTAAAAATGTGTCACAATTGTACCAGAACAAAGTGATTTATAAATAAATCACGCCCAAACTTCACAATTTGGCTTTTCTCCTTCATAGGATAACTCTACCC
>CANQSQ010000041.1 GCA_947626565.1 uncultured Bacilli bacterium | reverse complement strand
TTTCTCGAAAATGTTTCTATAATTTGATTCATAATAAAATGTAGCTCATTTTTTTGTAAAAAACCGAAACTCAAATTTTCTAAACCTTGCCACTGAGTCTATAAAATGTTATAATCAAGATAAAATATGGTGAAAAGGACGCTGGTACAATGAAAAGATATTATGCTTCTAAAACGGAAGCTTTACTTACTGAATTTTCTACTTCCATAAATGGTTTAACTTCCTCTGAAGCTGCCAAACGATTAGCAAGAGATGGAAAAAATGAATTACCTAAAAAGAAAAAAGATAGTATTCTAAAAATCTTTTTTACTGAGTTAATGGACCCCATTGTCTTACTTTTAATTGTCGCTATCTTTGCTAGTTTAATGGTTGGTGAAACAATCGATGCTCTAGCTATAACCTTTATAGTAACTATCGATTTAATCATGGGAACTATCCAAGAAAATAAAGCCAACAATACCGCTGAAGCCCTTGAAAAATTAGTAACCGAAAAAGTAAAAGTAATAAGAGATAACACCGAACAAGAAATTTTATCAACTGACTTAGTAGTAGGTGATATTATTCTCTTAGAATCTGGAGCTAAAGTCGGAGCCGATGTCCGTATTTTAGAATCACATAATTTTACGATAGATGAATCTATTTTAACTGGTGAAAGTGTCCAAGTTGATAAAGTAGATACAGTCCTAGAAGATAAAGACTTAGCTCTTTCAGCTCAAAAAAACATGGCCTTTGCTGGTACTACAGTAGTAACTGGACGAGCAACCTGCTTAGTTGTAGATACAGCTATTAATACCGAAATAGGTAAGATAGCTGATACTTTGAATAAAACTAAAGAAGAAAAATCACCCCTAACTATTAGAGTTGAAAAATTTTCTAAACAAATAACTTGCTTAATAATCATCATTGCGATTATCATTACAATTATTCTTTCGACCAAGAATCTTTCGGCTAATGAAATCTTTTTATCTGTCATTGCTTTATCCGTTTCCGCCATGCCCGAAGGTCTTCCACTAGCTCTAACAATGGCCTTAACTATTGCCTCTAATAAAATGGCTAAACATAAAGTAGTAGCTAAAAAATTACACTCTATTGAGAGTCTAGGTAGTACAACTGTCATTGCTTCTGATAAAACAGGAACTTTAACCGTTAACGAACAAACAGCTAAAAAGATTTTATTACCTAATAACCAAGAATATAATATTACTGGTGCTGGCTACAAAGTAGAAGGAGAAGTATTAGGAGAAGATTTATCTCTAGCTAAAGAAATAGCCTACCTTGGTGTCTTAAATAATGAAGCTAAGTTCTCTAAAAAAGAATTATTAGGTGATTCTATCGATTTAGCCTTCCTTGTCCTTGGTGAAAAATTAAAAATAAAAAATCAAGCTAATATTCTAGAAGTTATTCCCTATGAATCTGCTAATAAATATTCAGCTGTTTTTTATGAACAAAATAATGAAGTCTTTTGTACTATTAAAGGTTCTCTAGAAACAGTTATGTCTTATTGTAAAGATGCTAATTTAATATCTAAATTAGACAAAAGACTTTTAGAAAAACAAAATGAATCTTTAGCTAGTGCTGGCTACCGGGTTATTGCTTTAGCTAATGGTAAAATAAAAAAACAAGATAAATATACCAATAAAGATATTAAGAACTTAACTTTTATGGGTTTAGTTGGTTTTATTGACCCTATTAGAAAAGAAGTAGTTCGCTCTATTAAACAATGTCGTCAAGCTGGTATAAAAGTTTTAATGATTACCGGTGATCATCCTTTAACGGCCTATGCTATATCTAAAGAATTAAAATTAACTGACGATTATAATGAAGTAACAACTGGCCAAGAAGTAGATAAGTACTATAAACTTGGTTCTAAAGCTTTTGATAAATTTGTCACTTCTAAAAAAATTTTTACTCGTGTTACACCTCTTCAAAAATTACATATTGTTGAGTCCTTAAAAAGGCAAGGGGAGTTTGTCGCTGTCACTGGTGATGGTGTTAATGATGCTCCAGCTTTAAAGACAGCCAATATTGGCATCGCTATGGGAAGTGGTACCGATATTGCCCGAGAAACAGCTAAAATGATTGTTATGGATGATAACTTCAAATCTATAGTTAATGGCGTAAAAGAAGGACGTATTGCGTACGCTAATATTCGCAAAATTATTTATTTTTTAGTTTCCTGTGGCTTAGCGGAAGTACTTTTCTTCTGTCTTTCTATTATCTGTAATATGCCAATGCCTTTAGTTGCTATTCAACTACTTTGGTTAAATGTTGTAACCGATGGTCTTCAAGACTTTGCCTTATCCTTTGAAGAGGGTGAAGCTAAAATTATGCAAGAACCACCTCGTGATCCTAAAGAAAATCTTTTTGATAAAGTTTTATTTCAAGAAATCCTTTTTTCTGGTCTCGTTATCGGACTTATAATCTTTACCGCCTGGTATTATCTAATTAAAATAGTTCATCTAGATATAACTCTAGCTAGAAGTTATATTATGGCTCTTATGGTCTTTGTTCAAAATATTCATGTCTTTAATTGTCGTAGTGAAAAGAACTCCGCTTTTTCTATTTCCCTTTTCCAAAATCCTATGATTCTTTTAGCTGTTTTCGGTTCCATTTTCCTTCAAATTCTTGTTATGGAAGTAGATGTCTTATCATTATTCTTAAAAACCACTTTAATACCTTTATCCCATTTACTAGGTTTGTTTGCTATTGCTTCGCTAATTCTATTTATTATGGAAGCTTATAAAATAATAAGATTTAGAAAAAACTAATTTCTATGGTATAATAAAAAAAAGGAGGTCATACTTGTGTTAACTCAACGTATTGATCAAACGGAAATAAACCAAAAGAAAATTATTGATACTATAAGGTGTCTAGGTATTGACATGATTGATGCCGCTCAAAGTGGTCATCCTGGTATGGTTTTAGGAGCTGCTCCTATAATTTATACATTATTTGCTCATCATCTTAGAATTAATCCTGACAATCCTGCTTATTTTAATCGTGATCGTTTTATCTTATCTTCGGGACATGCTTCAGCTTTACTATATGCCACTTTATATACAGCTGGTTATAATCTAACTTTAGATGACTTAAAGGCTTTTCGCCAAATTGACTCTAAAACTCCTGGTCATCCTGAATATCGTCTAACTCCTGGTGTTGACATGACAACGGGACCTTTAGGTCAAGGCTTTGCTACCGCGGTTGGTATCGCTATGGCAGAAGCTAACTTACGCACTCGTTATAATAAAAATAAAAAAGATTTAATTGATTTTAATACTTATGTTTTATGTGGTGACGGCGACCTAATGGAAGGTGTTAGTTATGAAGCTGCTTCTCTTGCGGGAACTCTTAAACTTAACAAATTAATTGTCTTATATGATTCTAATTCTATCTGTCTTGATGGTAAAACATCTGATACTTTTACCGAAAATATTGCGATGCGCTTTGTTTCCTTAGGTTGGAATGTTATAAATGTTGAAAATGGCCACAGTTGTGAATTTATTGATAAAGCTATTGAAGAAGCCAAAGCTAGTCTGGATAAACCAACGTTAATTGAAATTCATACAACTATTGGTAAAGATTCTAAATTAGAAGGTACCAATAAAGTTCATGGGTCTCCTTTAACTAAAGAAGATATTTCAGCTATCAAAGAAAAATGTGGTATTAGAGATATTCCTTTTATGGTTTCTCAAACTGCTTGTGATGATTTTCGTTATTTAATTAATGCTAGATGTCAAAATTTAGAATCTGATTTTTCTAAAAAACTTCATGAATTACCTGCTGAGTTGCAGGAAGAACTAAGTTATTTTATGAATCCTGATAAAAAAATTTCTCTTAAGGATTTTATCTATTACCCTCCAGAAGGTGAATTGAAAGAAGCTCCACGTGATACTTCTCATAAAATATTAAACTTTGTAGCGATGAATAATCCTGCTGTTATCGGTGGTAGTGCTGATTTATTTGCGGCTAATAAAACTTATATTACTGAAGGTGGTAATTTCTCTCATGATAATTACCTAGGTAAAAATATCTTCTTTGGCGTTCGTGAACATGCTATGGGTGCGATTTTAAATGGTTTTGCTCTTTGTGGCTTTCGCCCTTATGGTTCTACTTTCTTAAGTTTTAGTGATTATATGCGTCCACCTATGCGTTTGGCAGCCATGATGGATTTAGCTCCTGTTTATATTTTTACTCATGATTCAATAAGTGTCGGTGAAGATGGACCAACTCATCAGCCTGTCGAACAATTAATTTCTCTTCGCAGTATGCCTAATATGGATGTTTTCCGTCCTGCCGATGCCAATGAAGTAATTGGTGCCTATCGAGCTATCTATGACAAAAGTACCTCTCCAGCCGTCATTGCCTTATCTAGAAATGCTCTTCCTATTTTAGAACTAACAAAGGCTAATGAAGTAGAAAGAGGTGGCTATATCTTATATGACCCAGAAAAGAAAGCTAATGCTATTTTGATATCTTCTGGTGAAGAAGTTCATCAAGCTCTAGAAGTAGCTAATCGTCTTAAAGTAAAAGGTCTCTCTATCCGTGTTGTTTCTATGCCTAACTTAGATCGTTTCTTAAAACAAGATGCTGAATATATTGAACAAGTTCTTCCTGTTGAAATTAAAAAGATTGCTATCGAAACTACATCTTCATATATTTGGAATAAAATTATTTTTAATGATAAATACTTAATTACTTTAGATTCCTTTGGAGCTAGTGGTAAAGGTCAAGATGTTTACCGAAAGTTTGGCTTTGATGTTGACTCCTTAGAAGCTAAAATTGAAAATCTTTTGAAGTAATTTCGACAAAAATAGATTCTTCTTACTGTTATTATAAAAATGGTGATAGTATGAAAATCTATTTTATTTTTAATATAAAAAAAGAATTTATAAGCCTTTATAAAGATAATCAAAGAGTCTTATATAACATTCTAAGACAAATTTATTACCTAGATAAAACCGAAGTAGAATATGGTTACAATCTTTTTAAACAATTAATTTTGCCTCTTGATAAAGATTATATTGACCGTAATCTTTATATAAAAATGCATAAGTTAATTCCTTATGTTAAAAGAAAAAACACCCATATTATCAATAACCTTTATAAAGATGAAGTATCTAGGTTAACTATTAAAAAAAGTTACATTCGTCTCGAGTTGGAGCAAGACTTTTCTTCCTTTTTTCCCTATATTAATGAATATTCTTCTCAACTTTTTGTCTGTGACTTTCATTATCAAGATTTTTTCTTTTTAAATGATTATTTGTCTTGTGAAAAAACACTTGTTTAATTACTGTAAATTAGGTAAAATATACTTAAGGAGATGAATAAATATGCTATGGGATATCTTAAGAGTACTCTTTGGTATGATAATAGGTATTATTATCGGTTTCTTTGGAGCTAGAACTTATATGAAAAAATATTTACAAAAAAATCCTCCAATAAATCGTGATATGATAAAAGCCCTAATGACTCAAATGGGACGTAAACCTAATGAAAAACAAATTAATCAAATGATGAAAGCTATGGAGAAATATCAATAAACTCTAAGTTGGATATTTTAATTATTCAAGGATTGTCTTCTAAATTAAGAAAACAATCCTTTTATTTAACGTCCTACAGTAATTAAAAATTGTGTTATACTAATAAAAGAGGAGGTAGCTATGAAAGATTTTAAAGAAAAGTTATCGTTAGTTCCTACCAAACCTGGTAGTTATCAAATGAAAAATAAAGATGGCGTTATTATCTATGTTGGAAAAGCTAAAAATTTAAAAAATCGTCTTAAAAGTTATTTTACTGGTACAGTTACTGGTAAAACTAGACTCTTAGTTGAAGATATTGACGATTTTGAATATATTGTCACTTCATCAGAACTAGAATCTCTAATACTAGAAATTACTTTAATCAAAAAATATGATCCTAAGTATAATATTTTACTTAAAGATGATAAAAGCTACCCTTATATTGAATTAACTAATGAGGAGTATCCGACTTTAAAAATTGTTCGTAATGTCAAACGTAAAAAGAATAAAAATCATTTATATGGTCCTTATCCTAATGCCTCAGCTGCTAGAAAAACCGTTAATATGATTAATCGCATTTATCCTCTTCGTAAATGTGATAAACTAAAAAAAGAAGTTTGTCTTTATTACCACATTAATGAATGTCTAGGTTACTGTGCTAAAAAAATAGATCCTTTAGAAATAGAAAATATGAAAAAAGAAATCATTGCTTTTCTAAAAGGGGATTCTTCTATTATTTCTAAAAAGATAGAAACAGAAATGTACAAAGCTAGTGAAAATCTTAATTATGAACGAGCTCATGAATTAAAATTAATGCTTGAAGATATTGATACAACTTTGAAAAAACAAAAAATAGATCTTAATAAAAATTATAATTTCGACTTAGTTAATTATTACTATGATAAAAATTATTTATCTATTGAAATATTTTTCATTAGAGATGGTCTATTATTTGGTCGTCACAATGAAATTATTCAAACTGTTGCTGATGAACAAGAAGAAGTTATTGAATATTTAATTAAATTTTATGATAAATCAATTATTCCTAAAGAATTATATATTCCCGAAGAATTAGATGCCGATTTAATTGCTAATTATTTTAATATCAAAGTAATTAAACCTGTCCGTGGTAAACTAAAAAGTCTTGTTAATTTAGCTCGTGAAAATGCTAAAGAACAAATAGATTTGCAAGAAGAAACTCTAAAAAAAGATGACGCCTTACGAATGGATGCTCTAAAGGAACTTGCTAATCTTTTACATCTAGATAAAGTATCACGTATGGAATCTTTTGATAATTCTCATCTATTTGGTACTTTTTATGTAGGTGGTATGGTAGTTTTTGAAAACTTTCTTCCCCTAAAAGATGAATATCGTAAATATAAAATAAGTACTGATGTTAAAGATGATTTATCAGCTATGAAAGAAGTCTTATATCGAAGATATTATAAAGTTTTAATGGAAAATTTAATTAAACCTGATTTGATTGTTATGGATGGGGGAGAGCTACAAGTAAGTGTCGCTAAAGAAATTGTTACCTCATTAGGTCTAAATATTCCTATTATTGGTTTAGCTAAAGATAAGAACCATCGTACTAATTATATTGTTAATGATAAAGGTGAAAGAGTTCTCGTTTCTAAAGACAGTAATTTATTCTTATTTTTAACTAGAATTCAAGAAGAAGTACATCGTTATGCTATTAGTTATCATCGTAATATTAAATCTAAAGGAGCTCTTGCTAGTGTTCTTGATTTAGTTCCTGGTATTGGTACTGTTAGACGTAAAGAATTATTAAAAAAATTTGGTTCCCTAAAGAAGATGAAAGAAGCCACTGTTGACGAATTAGCAGAAGTTGTTTCTTTAGATGTTGCTAATAATTTGTTTAACTATTTAAAAGATTTATAGTTTATAGTATAATAAAAATAGGAGGATTAAAAATGAAAAAAGTTAATAATAACAAGGGGTTTACAATGGTTGAATTATTAGCAGTTATTACTGTTTTAGGCATTCTTTCTACAGTTGCTATTGTTGCCGTATCAAGATACATTTATCAAGCCCGAGATGACTCTTATGATTCTATGTTATCTGCGGCCTATGAAGCTACCCAAACTTATGTTATGGAAAAAGGTCTAGATAATAAACTTCTTAGTGGAGCTGTTCTAAGTGTTAATATTAACCAATTAATAGAAAACGACTTAATGGAAAAACCTATCAATCCGCAAACCCATAATGCTGATTGTACAGGAACTGTCAAATTTAAATTAAAGAAAACGGCTGATCTTTCCAAGGTAGATACCGTTGATACTATTGTTTATCAAGTTAGTATTCATTGTCCACCTTCTACCGATAAAGTTCAAATTTTCCCTAAAGATGCTGTTTATCAATCCGAAACTTTTTAAAAGTGGTGAGTAATTATGAGTAAAATCCAAATAATGGATGAAAATTTAGCTAACAAAATAGCCGCTGGTGAAGTGGTTGAAAAGACCATGAATGTTGTTAAAGAATTGGTTGAAAATGCTATTGATGCTAAAAGTACCATTATTTCCATTAATTTAATCGATTCCGGTGTTAAAGAAATAGAAGTTAGAGATAATGGTATTGGTATGGATGAAATGGATGCTAAATTAGCTTTTTCTAGACATGCTACTTCCAAATTAAAAAGTCTTGATGATTTATTTAATATTGAATCTCTTGGCTTTCGAGGTGAAGCCTTACCCTCAATTGCTTCTGTTTCTAATATCAATTTAAAAACTTCTAATCAAGAAATTGGTACCGAAATATCCCTTTCTGGCGGTAAAGATATGCACGTTTCTCGTTGTGACCTTCAATCTGGAACTACGATCGTAGTAAGAGATTTATTTTATAATACTCCTGTTCGTCTAAAGTATTTAAAAAATCTCTATGTAGAACTAGCTAATATTGTTGATTATGTTAATAAAATGGCTTTATCATATCCTAATATTAAATTTACCCTACGTAACAACGATAAAGTTTTACTAGATACTGATGGTAGTGGTGACTTACTTAAAGTTATTTATGAAATATATGGTATTGATGTTACTAAGAAAATGGCTTTTATCGCTGGTGAAAATGATGATTACTATATCAGTGGTTATATTTCCTATCCTGAAATAACTAAAAGTAACCGTTCTTCTATAACTACCTTAGTTAATGGTCGTATCATTCATAATAATGAATTAAATAAAACAATTATAGACTGTTTCCACACATATATCCCTAAAGATAAATTTCCTATTATTGTTTTAAATATAAATGTTGATCCTATTTTAATTGATATAAATATTCATCCTACTAAAATGGATATTAAATTCTCTAAAATGGATTCACTAAAAGATTTAATTAATAAATTAATTACTACTAAACTTCAAGAATTGACTCTTATTCCTGATGCTGCTGTTCGTAATACTTCGTCTATTAATGAAGTAAGAGATCAATTATCAACTACCAAGGAAGAACCTTTATATGAAAAACCTAAATACGAAGAAGTAATGCTTGATTTTTCTGTAAATGAACCAGTATCAACTTACACTTCATCATCTTCTTCTGTAACACCTCCAACTTCCGAAGAAAAGGACTCTCCAACTTATCGTATTAAAGAAATGATTCCTAGAGGGATTGTCTATTTGACTTATATCATTGCGGAAAACGAAGATGGTATGTATATTATTGATCAACATGCTGCCGCTGAACGTATTAATTACGAGAAAGTCTTAAAAGCTCTTAAAGAAAAGATAACTATAATCGATTTATTAGTACCTATAAAAATTGAATTACCAGCTAATGAATTTTTAATTGTAAAAGAACATTTCGACCTTTTCCAACAATATGGTTTTAATATTGAAGAATTTGGTTTAAATACCGTTATCATTCGTAGTCATCCTACGTGGATACCTGAAGATACCGCTGAAGAGTGTATTCGTAAAGTTGTAGACATTATCTGTTCTAAAGAAGGTTTCAACTTTGATGAATTTGTTTGGCGTATGGCTTCAACCATGGCTTGTCGTATGTCTATTAAAGCCAATGATTACATTTCCTATGATGATCAATTATGGTTACTTAATACCCTACGTAAATGTGATAATCCTTTTACTTGTCCCCATGGTCGACCAACAATTATTACTTATACTAAGTATGATTTAGAGAAATTGTTTAAGCGTAGTCTTGATTAATTTCTTTTTTTGTTTATAAGGAATTTGCTATAAAAATAAATTTAATAATAACAAAAACATAGGCTTGAATTATAATATATAATATAATATAATTGTTGCGAGGGGGGTAGTAAGATGTTAATAAATAGAGCATATATGTTTCGATTATATCCAACAGATGAACA
>CANQSQ010000040.1 GCA_947626565.1 uncultured Bacilli bacterium | reverse complement strand
ACAAACTAGTGCTTGCCAGAAACAGGCCCTTATAGGGCTTATGAAAAACTACCAGCTAGGCTGGTAGATTTTTATTGAATAGAAATATTATTTAAAAAATCAATGATAACTTGATCAGTAAAATAGTTAGTATTAAAGAAAGTAAAAGAATAAATTTTATTGTTTTTTAGGATAGTAGCAATACGATATTTATCATTATTTAAAATATAACCAGTTAGGGAACCTTTTATTTCAGTAATATTTTCAAAGTTGGGAAGAGAATTTTCTAAAAAAGAATTGAGAAAATAATTAATTTTTATCCTTTTAAAAGAAGTAAATAAATTATTTTGAGGTTGACCATGTTTTTCTATATATTTAATTAAGTCTAAATCATTGGTTATTTTTTTCTTGACGAGAAATTTAGGTAAATACTCTTTTTTTATAATATTTGTAAGATTAGTAGTTAGGGAAAAGGAAGAAAGAGTTTTAGAAGGGTTCATTAAAATATTAGTATAGGAATAAGTAGAAGTATAACTATAAGTAGTGTTGTTGTTATCACCTAAAGTATACCAGGAAGTATCATTAGCATTGTCAACAGCCATTTTATAGAAATTAGGAAGTAGTGGGAAAGAAATGTTTTTATTATTAAGATAAGTAATATTAGAAGAATGAGTTGTTTTAATGGTTATAGAATCAGTAATATTAATACTATTATATAATTTTTGATCTTCTTTGATGGGGTACTTATTTAAAACATAAATTTTACTTATAGTAAAAAGCAGGATAAAAATTAAAAACGAAGTAAATAATAATTTTTTTAGGTTAGTAATTTTTTCTAATAAACTATACATATTCATAGTGAATGGTTCCTTCCTATTATTATTATTATATAATAAATAATTAAAGGTATAATTTAAAAAGAAAAATTCCTTAGAAAGATTGACAAATATTTGTCTAACAAAAGACAAAATTTACCAGTAAAATTTTACGAACATATGTTTACTTTTTAAAAAATTTGAATTATACTAATTATGGTGAATGGTTATGGAAGTTAAAGAAAAGTTAATTATTTTAGCAGATAGTGCGAAGTATGATGCTTCTTGTTCTTCTAGTGGTAGTAGGAGAACAAATGGTAAAGGACTAGGAGATACAAATTATGCGGGTATTTGTCATTCTTTTGCGAGTGATGGAAGATGTATTTCACTATTAAAAATATTAATGACAAATTGTTGTATCTTTGATTGTAAGTATTGTTTAAATAGGCGAAGTAATAATATAAAAAGAGCTTGTTTTACACCGGAAGAAGTATGTGAAATAACTATTAATTTTTATAAAAGAAATTATATAGAAGGATTATTTTTAAGTTCAGGGATAATTAAGAGTCCTGATTATACTATGAATTTAATGATTGATACCCTTTCTTTACTAAGAAATAAGTATCATTTTCGGGGTTATATTCATGCCAAAGCTATTCCAGGAGCCAGTGAAGTTATGTTGCGAAAATTAGGTAGTTTAGTTGATAGACTAAGTGCTAATATAGAATTACCTACAGATCAAGGCTTAAAATTGTTAGCTCCTAATAAAGAAGCTAATAAAGTTGATAAAATTATGAATTATGTAAAAAATAATAGAAGTACAAGATTTGTACCAGCTGGTCAAAGCACACAAATGATTATTGGAGCTACCAAAGAAAGTGATTGGGATATTATGAATAAAAGTGAATCTTTATATGATAAATATAAATTAAAACGAGTTTTTTATTCAGCTTATGTTCCGGTTAATAAAGATAGGTTATTACCAAGTATTATGACACCACCTTTAACAAGGGAAAATAGATTATATCAAGCTGATTGGTTATTAAGATTTTATAACTTTAAAGTAAGTGATATTTTAGATGAAAAAACGCCTAATTTTAACTTATTATTAGATCCTAAGGCTGATTGGGCTTTAAGGCACTTAGATGAATTTCCAAAAGAAATAAATAAAGTTTCTTATGAAGAACTACTTAAAATTCCAGGAATTGGAGTAATGTCAGCCAAAAGAATAGTAGCATCAAGACGCTATTTTACGATAACTTTTAACGATTTAAAAAAGATGGGTATAGTACTAAAAAGAGCCAAATATTTTATTACTTGTGAGGGGAAATATTTTACAGATTTTACTTTCTTTAAGAAAAATATAATAGAAAAAAATTTAATTTTAGAAGATACAATAAAAGAAAATAAAAATTTTAAACAGTTAAGTTTGTTTGAATAAAAGTAATTATATATATTTATATAATGGTTCTTTTATTAGTCTTCTAAACTTAATTAAAATTTTATTTCAGAAAAAAATAATTCCTCAAAATATAAAAGATGAAGATTATCAAAGTACATTACTGGAAGAGACATTTATGATTAAAAATAGGGAAGATGAAAAAGTAATTGCTGAAATAAATAAGTATTTTTCTAGTAGGATTTTAAAAACAATTTATTACTTATATTTGACAAATTATGAAGACAAAGAATTACTTATTTATTATTTTTTACTTTATGCTAGACAATATAAAAATAAAATATACTATATGAGAAATTTAAAAATAGTTACAAAGACTTTAAAATTAGAACAGTATGTGAGTCGAGAAAATCATAAGTTTAAAGGGTTTTTAAGATTTAAGGAACTTGGTAATGGGATATTATATGCAGAGATGAATCCCGAAAATAATATTATTTTTTTATTAGTTAAACATTTTCAAAGACGCTTAAAAGAAGAGGCTTTTATTATAAAAGATGTAAGACGGGGAATACTTGGAGTGTATGATAAAAAGGAAGCGTATTTTGTTGATAGTAGAGACTTTGTTATGAAGGAAATTAATTATAGTTCTAAAGAGGAGCAAATACAAGAAATGTGGAAAGATTTTTATAAGACAATAGGGATAAAAGAAAGAAAAAATGATCGATGTCGACGAAATTTTATGCCTAAAAAATATTGGAAATATATAATTGAGGTGAGTGATGAAAAATGAAAAGAGTTGTTAGAGAAAGAGAATTACAAGAAAAAATGCAAGAAGCTATTAACTTGTTGTGTAATACAGTGAAGACGACTTTAGGACCAAAGGGTTGCAATGTGATTATTGATCATTCAGCTTTTAGTCCCTTTATTACTAATGATGGAGTGACCATAGCAGCTAATATTGAAAGTGAAGATGCTGTTATAAATACAGTATTAGAGTTGGCAAAAGAAGCTTCTATTAATACTAATGATAGTGTAGGAGATGGAACAACAACTACTTTAGTTTTATTACAAAGTATTTATAATTATGGTCAAAAATTAGTAATAGAAACAGGAATAAATCCTATATTATTAAAAAAAGAGTTAGACCAATGTTTAACAAAAGTAGTTGCTTTAATTGAAGAAGAGTCTTTTCAACCGACAGAAAGTGACTTAGAAAATATTGCGATTACAGCAGCTAATTCTAAAGAAATTGGAAGTTTAGTTAGTACTGTTTATAATAAAGTTAAAAGTAAATGGGCTATAAGAATAGAAGAAGGAAAAGAAGAGACAGTAGTGCTTGAAAAGGAAGGCTATACAATTGATTCAGTTTTAGCTTCACCATATATGTTAAAAGGAAAAGACTATGTTAGAGTAAAAGAAGCGGATATATTGCTTATAAATGGGTGTTTAAATGATGTTGAAGAGGTAGCTGAAATAGTTAATCAGGTGATTAAGGATAAAGGTCATTTACTAGTTATTAGTGAAGATTACAGTGAATATTTTGTAAAACAAATTATGGCCATATCTTTGGAAAATGAAGGAGAAATATATTTAGTTAAGTGGGGTGAATTTGGTAAGAAAAAGAATGATATAATAGGTGATTTATGTTGTATAACAAAAGCCCAAGTAAGTGAAGAGTATTGTGATTGTATTTATTTAGGAAAAGCTAGTGAAGTTGTTATTACAGAAAAAGAATGTACATTTAATTTTTTAGAAAATGCCAAAATTAAAGAAAGAAAACAAGAATTAGAGAAGAAGTTAAATGATAATTTAGAAGTTGATAGAGAGTTTTTGGAAAAAAGAATAGCTATGTTTAATAATAAGGTAATAGAAATTAAAGTAGGAGCTTTTTCAACGATAGAACGCCGAGAAAAGAAAATGCGTTTTGATGATAGTTTAGCAGCTATAAGTACAGCTAGTATGGGTGTTTTACCTGGAGGAGGAGTTAGTCTATATAAAATAAGTGAAAAATTGCGAGATGAAGGTAGTGAAAAGATTTTTAAAGATAGTTTAAAAGAAATTTTAAAACAGTTATTAAAAAATGCTGGATTAGAAGAAGAAACAATTATTTTAAATATAAAAAATAGTAATTATAAAAAATTATATAATGTATATAGTAATCGTTATGAAAAAGTAGATATGACAAGAATTTTAGATGCTAAAAAAGTAGTGCTTAAGTCTTTGGTTAATGCTGTTTCTATCGCAACAATGTTATTAACTACGACATCGTTAATTATTAATGAGTATCCAGCTAATATAGAAAAAGACCATTTAATGGAAATATAGTATATTTAAAATTAGTATGCTATAATTAGAGTAGCAGGAGTTGGTTTTTGTGAATGTTATAGGGCAGTTTATTTTTAGTGATGTTTTAAATTTTATAGGTTTTATAGGAGCATGTGTTTTTTATTTTTTTACATTTATAAAATGGCCTGTAGATATAATGAAACAAGATGTTGGTAAAAAAGAAAAAAAAGATTTTACGCAAATATTATTAAGTGTTTTTAAAAGTTTGATATATACAATTATTTTTTTACTAATTTATTATTTTTTAGTAAAATTTTTATGGTGGCATAATATTAGTGTTAAATGTGGAACTTTATGTCAAAAAACTTATGTTAGTAATATAAAGGCTTTAGGAATATTTATACTTTTGATAGGAAGTTTTATTGGGTATTATAAGATGCTTGTGAAAGAGATTTATAATATTTTAGAAAATAGTCATATTTTAGCTTATATATTTGTAGGGATTTTTCAAGTATTGGCAGTAATATATTTAGCTCCAAATGTCTTATATATGTATGGAGTTTTTGATTATCTTATTTTAAAGGTGTTTTATTTAGAATTATTAAGGTATGTTATAATATTTTTACCACCATTAATATTAGTTTTATCTATTTATGGTAAACATTTTTGGAAAAGAATAAGAACAAAAAGAAAGAGATGATAAAGTGAAACTTGAGAAGTTAGGTGAGAAAACTTATTGTATTAAAGGTAGGACAAATATTGGAATTTATAAAAGTAGTGAAAATGAAGTTTATATTATTGATACAGGAATAGATAAAGATACAGGCATAAAAATTTTAAAGATTATTAAAGAAAATAATTGGAAGGTAAAAGGAATTATTAATACGCATTCGCATGCTGACCATATTGGAGGAAATAAAGTTATCCAAGATAGAGAAAATTGCTTAGTACTAGCTCATGGAATAGAAAAAGCAGTTATAGAAAATCCTCAGATAGAAGCCTCTTTTTTGTATGGAGCTAGTCCCATAGATGATATTTGTAATAAATTTGTAGTAGCTCCTGAAAGTAAGGCTTTAGAAATAGATGATTATGAGATAGAGGGTTTAAAACATTTTCTCTTAAAAGGACATTCCTTTGAAATGATAGGTATAAAAACAAGTGATGATGTCTATTTCTTAGGAGATGCCCTAATTGGGGAAGAGATGATTAATAAACATCAATTGTTTTATATCTTTGATGTGGGTGAATATTTAAAAACATTGGCTTTTTTAGAAACATTAGAAGGTAGATTTTTTGTTGTTTCCCATGCGGAAGTGATGCAGGATATTAAAAATTTAATTAATATTAATCGAAAAAAAGTAGAAGAAATATGTGAGGTAGTATGTGATATTTGTAAGGAAAAGAGAACTTTTGAAGAAATATTACAAACTATTTTTGAAAGATATCATTTATATATGAATATAAATCAATACTATTTAATTGGTACTGTTGTTAAAGCATATTTATCTTATGTAATAAAATTGAAAAAAGTAACGTTTACTTTTGAAAATAACAAAATGTTTTATGAGATAGTTAATTAAGGAGGAAGGAATGAATAATTTATTTGAAGAAATGGAAGTAGATGATAATCGCTTTAAACCATTAGCGGAAAAGATGCGACCAACTGATTTGGATGAGTTTTTTGGTCAAGAAGATATTGTAGGAGAAAATTCACCTATTCGCAAAATGTTAGAAAATGATAGTATTTCTTCAATGATATTTTATGGTCCTCCGGGGGTTGGTAAAACGACTTTGGCTAAAATAATCGCTAAAAAAACCAATTCCGCTTTTTTAGAATTAAGTGCTGTTACAGCTGGAGTTAAAGAGATAAAAGAATTTATTGAAACAGCAAAATTTAATAAAAGTAACGGTAAAAAGACAATTGTTTTTGTTGATGAAATTCATCGTTTTAATAAAGCTCAACAGGATGCTTTTTTACCTTTTGTGGAAAATGGTAATATCATTTTAATAGGGGCAACAACAGAGAATCCTTCTTTTGAAGTTAATTCCGCTTTATTATCACGTAGTAAAGTATATGTATTAAAAAGTCTTACTAAAGAAGAAATTATCCAAATATTAAAAAGAGCTTTAAATAAAAATAGTGATTATGCTAAAGTAGAGGTAGAGGAAGAGTGTTTTTGGTTAATAGCTAATTTAAGTAATGGGGATGCTAGAAGTGCTCTTAATACGTTAGAAAGTGTAATAAATATTGCTCCGGTCAAAAAAGGAAAGATAAAAATTACTAAAGAAATGTTAAATAAAGCTTTGCAAAGTAAAACTTTTTTATATGATAAAAATGGGGAAGAACATTATAATTTAATATCCGCTTTGCATAAATCGATGCGTAATAGTGATCCGGATGCAGCTTTATATTATTTGGCTAGAATGTTAGAATCAGGGGAAAATCCTTTATATATAGCGCGAAGATTAATTAGATTTGCATCAGAGGATATTGGTTTAGCTAATACTAATGCATTGGTTCAAGCTACAGCGGCTTATCAAGCTGCCCATTATATTGGTATGCCTGAATGTAACGTTAATTTAGCTCAAGCAGTAGTATATTTAAGTGTGTCCCCTAAATCAAATGCTTTATATATGGCATATGAAAAAGTACGAAAGGATGCGATAGATACAGCTTTTGAAAAGGTTCCTTTACATTTACGAAATGCAGTTACTAAATTGGATGGTGAAATGGGTTATGGTAAAGGATATAAGTATGCTCATGATTATCAAGATAAAGTTACAAATATGGAATGTTTACCAGAATCGTTAAAAGGTAAAAAATACTATGTACCAACAAATAGTGGTAGTGAAAAAAACATTCGCGAAATATTAGGTAAAATTGAAAGATTAAAAACAAATAAGTAGGTGAAGGTAATGAAAAAGACAATTGAAATAGATTTAGTCTGTGAAGATGATATCTTTGAAAAGTATAATAGGAAATTAGCCAATAAAGAATTAATTAATCATATTATACATGAAGCCGATCCTTTTGATAAAAAAGAGGTGCTTTTAGTTTCTATAAGGAATAAAACTAATGTAAAAAAAGAAAAATATTTAGATATTATTAAACAAAGTTTAGAAAGGGAATATAATAAATGTGTTCAAGAAATTGATCATAATAATATAAAGCAGTTTATATATTTATTGATTGGAATTGGCTTTTTATTTGTGTCAACAATTTTTGGAAAAAACTTTGTCTTTGAAGAACTATTTTTGATAGGTGGTTGGGTTTTAATTTGGGAAACAATTGAAATTGAAATGTTTTCAGATAGTGAGTTAAAAAAAAGATTAGTTATTTTGCGAAAATTACTAAAAAGTGAATTTAAGGAAATTGACTAAAAAAAGTAAATATGTTAAAATAGCGTCGTTAATTGTTGGGATTAGAGGTGATTGAGGTGACAAGAAAAAAAGTAGTTATTGGGATGAGTGGAGGTGTCGATTCATCAGTAGCAGCAATAGTTTTACAACAACAGGGTTATGATGTCATAGGTCTTTTTATGCGTAATTGGGATTCTATGGCTGATGGAGAGTTTACAGGTGCACCAACTACAGAACAAGGTATTTGTCCCCAGGAAGTAGATTATAATGATGCTAAAAAGGTTTGTGATAAACTTAATATACCATTATATCGAAAGGATTTTGTTAAAGAATATTGGGATTATGTTTTTACATATTTTTTAGATGAATTAAAAAAAGGAAGAACTCCTAATCCTGATATTATGTGTAATAAGTATATAAAGTTTGATATGTTTGTAAAAGAGGCCAAAAAACTAGGGACTGATTATATTGCTACGGGGCATTATGCTAGAATAAAAGATGGTAAATTATTAAAGGCTGTTGATAAGAATAAAGATCAGACATATTTTTTATCACAAGTTAGTAAAAAACAATTAGAAAATGTTTTATTTCCTATTGGAGATATGATAAAAAGTGATGTTCGAAAAATTGCTTTGGATTATGATTTAGTAACAGCTAAGAAAAAAGATTCGACTGGAATTTGTTTTATTGGCGAGAGAAATTTTACTAATTTTTTGAAAAATTATTTGCCTAATCAACCTGGAGATATTGTTAATATTGAGACGAAAGAAATTATTGGTAAACATATAGGTTTAATGAATTATACTATCGGTCAAAGAAGAGGTTTAAATATTGGAGGAACCGATGAAAGAATGTTTGTAGTGGGCAAAGATTTAAAGAAAAATGTCTTATACATTTGTATCGGTGAAGATAATGACTATCTAATTAGCGATAGTTGTGTTGTGAATGAAATTAACTTTTTAGGCGATGAAAAAATAACGAAATGTAGTGCCAAATTTCGTTATCGTCAAGAAGATGTTGCTGTGGAACTAGAGTGGCTAGATGATGAGGTTATTGTTAAATATCAAGGAGTTAAAGCTGTAACGCCAGGACAGGCTTGTGTTTTCTATAAGGATGAGGAATGTCTTGGAGGAGGAATAATTAAAGAAGTTCGGAAAAAGGGTCAAAAACTTTGGTATTTATAAAAAAAAGTACAAATTTTGTACTTTTTTTAGTATATAACTTTTTGATATTTACTTTTATTTTCAACAGCTTTAATCATTTGAGCTAAAATATTTAAAGCAATTTGCTCTGTTTTTCGATTATTATCACGAAGAGGATTAAACTCAACTAAGTCGAAAGATAGAATATCTTTGATGTGTTTAATTAAACATTCATTAATTTTCATAGCTTCTTCTTCAGAAATACCATCGAATTCAGGAACGGATACGCCTGGAGCGACTTCTGGATCAATAACATCTAAATCATAACTGATATGAATACCTTTAACTTTGTAACCAGCAATTTTAAAAGCTTCTTCCATTACGGCTTCGACACCTTTTTCTTTAATATCTTCTGTTGTGAAAACAGTAACACCGGAATATTTTAAATTTTCTTTTTCAGCCGGGTCAATACTACGGGCTCCGACGACAACGGTACGAGAGGCTTGAATTAATTTACCTTCATGATAGACACGTAATTCATTATTTTTATAACCATTAATGGCTGCGAGAGGTAGACCATGAATATTACCAGTAACGGTTGTTTCAAATGTATTATAATCAGTATGAGCATCAATCCAAATAATGCCAACATCAGTGTGGACTTTGGCAGAAGCAAGGGCACTAGCGATAGAGACAGAATGATCTCCACCAATTAATATAGGAAAATACTCTTGAGAAATTTTTTCAACCATTTGGTTATATAAAAGGGTATTAAATTTTTCTACCTCATATTCATTTCTTCGACGATCAGATAGATTACGACTTTTAATAATTGATTCATCTTGAATAAGTTGAACACTTTCTCCTTTGTAGAAACTTTGAATATCATTCATTAATTGAACAGGACCAAGATGAGCACCATCAATATGAACTCCTAGGTCACTTCCTGCACCAAAAATCATTGTTTTCATTTATTATCACCTTTAATAATTTTAACGTAAAAGTAAGATTATATCAAGAAAAATGCTTTAACTTTATGATTATTTACTGTATAATTGTTTGTAGGTGGTAGAATGAAAAAACTAGATGATTTGTATAAAGGAATAGGTACTGATATTACAATTAAAAGAATTGCGATTAATTCTAAAGAAGTAAAAGAAGGAGATTTATTTGTTTGTACGAAAGGTGTTACAGCAGATCGTCATGATTTTATAGATGAAGC
>CANQSQ010000039.1 GCA_947626565.1 uncultured Bacilli bacterium | reverse complement strand
CAAACTAGTGCTTGCCAGAAACAGGCCCTTATAGGGCTTATGAAAAACTACCAGCTAGGCTGGTAGATTTTTATTGTCTTATTTTTGGGGATGACTTTTCTTGCTAGTTAGTTATTAAAGGAACTAAAATTAAAGTAAGGAGATGAGACAAGATGTTTTCTAAATTTGATGATAGTGCCCAAAAAATATTAATATTAGCTAAAAAAGAGATGCAAGATTTAAAACATCCATATGTTGGAACAGAGCATTTGTTATTAGCTATTTTGAAAAATAAAAATCTTGAAATTACACAATTGTTGAAAGATTATAAAATAACATATGAGGTATTTAAAAAAGAAATAATTAAAGTGATAGGTGTAGGTAAAGAAAGTAATGAATGGTTTTTATTTACACCTCTTTTAAAAAGAGTTATTGAAAATACAATGATTTATCATAAAGATAATGATACTAAAATTACAGCTTATGATTTATTTTTATCTTTACTTGAAGAAGGAGAAGGCGTTGCGAATAGAATCCTTATGGGTATGAATATTGATGTTGAATGTTTATATGATAGTTTTTCAAAAAAATTTAAGTACAGAAGTAATATTAAAAAAGAGAGTTTATTTTTAGAAGAATTTGCGGTTAATTTAAATAAAATTTGTATAAAAAATGATTTTGAAGAGGTAATTGGTAGAGAAAAGGAGATTAATAAAATTATTGAAATTTTATTAAGAAAAAATAAGAATAATCCTTTATTAATAGGTGATGCGGGAGTAGGAAAAACAGCTATTATAGAAGAATTAGCTAGAAAAATAGAAATGGGAGTTGTACCTAATAAATTATTAAATAAGGTTATTTATAGTGTGTCTATGGCTTCTTTAATTGCTGGTACAAAGTATCGAGGGGAGTTTGAAGAGAGAATAAATAAAATAATTTCGGAAATAGAAGATAGAGATGAGGTTATTTTATTTATAGATGAAGTTCATACATTAGTAGGTGCTGGAGGAGCAGATGGGGCAATAGATGCTTCTAATCTTATTAAACCTTATTTAGCTCGGGGAAAATTAAAAATAATTGGAGCAACGACGCAAAAAGAGTATGCTAAATTTATTGAAAGCGATAAGGCTTTGGATAGAAGATTTCAAAAAGTATATATAAAAGAGCCCGATTTGAAAGAAACAAAGGATATTTTACTTCATTTGAAGCCTATTTATGAGAAATATCATGGGGTTATAATTAATGAGAAAATAATGGATGATATTTTGTATTTTACTGATAGATTTGTAGGACGAGGAAGGCAACCAGATAAGGCTATTGATATTTTAGATGAGGTTTGTTCTAAGACAGCGTTAATAGATACTAAAACGGATAAGAAAATTAAAGAATTAAATATTAATCTAAATCAAATAAAAGAAGAAAAAAATAAAGCCATTATAAATCATAATTATAAGTTAGCTATGTCTTTGAAAGATAAAGAAAAGCAAATGGAAAATGAGTTTAGTCAATTACTTTTTAATGGTAATAAAGAACAAAATAAAAAGGTAACTTTAAATGTATTGTATGATGTTTTATATGAAAAAACTAATATTCCGGTAAAAAAAGTTGTTAATCTTAATTATACGGCGTTAGCTAAAAAGATTGAAAATAGGGTTTTAGGTCAAAAAAGAAGTATTGAAAAAATTGTAAAAACATTAGAAAATGCATCTTTAAGTAAGAAAAAGAAACCAGTATCAATATTATTAGTTGGAAAAAGTGGTGTAGGAAAGACATTTTTGGTAAAAGAGTTAGCTAGTCTTTTGTATAATGAAGAAAGCTTTATTCGTTTAGATATGAGTGAATATAAAGAGGGACATAGTATTAGTAAAATAATAGGTGCTCCTCCTGGGTATGTGGGTTTTGATAATAAAGAATCAATATTGGAACGAATAAAATTTTGTCCTTATGCTATATTACTATTGGATGAGATAGAAAAAGCTAGTAGTAGTGTGTTAAAATTATTTTTGCAAGTATTTGATGAAGGCTTTATGAGTACAGTTAGTGGAGAAAAAATTGATTTTTCATATGTAACTATTTTTATGACTTCTAATTTGGGAATGGATACTAATAATATTGGGTTTAATGAAAATAGTAATTTATTGCTGGAAAAAATAAAAGAATTTTTAGGAGTTGAGTTATTAAATCGTATAACGTGTGTAGTTCAGTTTGATAGTTTGACTGAGGAAGAAATTAAGAAAATAATAATAAAGAAATTAACGGAAATAATTCCTAAAAATGAAATACAAGAAGTTTTATCCACAGAAATTGTTGATAAAGTTTTTGAAGAAAGCAATTATAAAGAGTTTGGAGCTCGAAAAGTAGAAATGTTAATTTATAAATATTTGAATCAGATAAAACAACAAAATACATAGTGTCTTTTTTGAGCATTTTTGATATACTATTTGTAGGTGATTTATATGAAGTTATATAATACTTTGAGTAAAAAAGTTGAAGAATTTATTCCACATGATGGTAATAAAGTAAAAATGTATACTTGTGGACCAACTGTTTATAATTTTGCTCATGTAGGTAATTTACGTACTTATATTTTTGAGGATGTTTTGGAAAAAGGTCTAGAATATTTAGGGTATGATGTAACTAGAGTTATGAATATTACTGATGTAGGTCATTTAACAAGTGATGGGGATACTGGTGAAGATAAAATGCTTAAGGGAGCTGAGCGAGAAGGAAAAACAGTCTATGAAATAGCTGATTTTTATACAAAAGCTTTTTTTGAGGACTTTGAAAGTTTGAACATAAGAAAACCTGCGATTGTGGAAAAGGCTAGTGATCATATAGCTACTTATATTAAAATGATTGAGAAAATGCTTAAAGATGATTATGCTTATCTTTCAAAAGGAAATGTTTATTTTGACATTAGTAAAGCTAAAGATTATTATAAATTATCTGGAAAAAACCCCGATGAATTGTTAGTTGGTGTAAGAGATACGGTCGAGGAAGATAAAGCTAAAAGGAATCCGGCTGATTTTGTTTTATGGTTTACATTATCAAAATTTGAAAAGCAAATTATGAAATGGGATTCTCCATGGGGAGTAGGTTATCCTGGTTGGCATATAGAGTGTTCAGGTATTTCCTATGAAACATTGGGAGAATATTTAGATATTCATTGTGGTGGAGTAGATAATATTTTTCCTCATCATACAAATGAAATTGCTCAAAGTGAAGCTTTTTTAGGCCATAAATGGTGTAGTTATTGGTGTCATGGGGCGCATTTAAATGATAAGAGTGGAAAAATGTCTAAATCAAAGGGTGAGTTTTTGACGTTATCTTTATTAAAAGAAAAGGGATACGATCCTCTTTGCTACCGTTACTTTTGTTTAAATAGTCATTATCGTAATGGACTTGAATTTAGTTATGAATCTTTAGATATTGCGAAAAATGCTTATAATAAATTAAGAAATAAAGTTCTTTCTTTGAATAAAACGTTAGAAGTTGATGAAAAACAAAAAGATGAATATATTGCTAAATTTAAAGAGGCATTTAGTAATGATATAAATACTTCTTTAATGTTGACTGTTACTTATGATGTATTAAAAGATGATGAATTAAATGAGACAACTAAATGGGAAATTATTAAGGATTTTGATAAGGTGTTGTCTTTAGATTTAGTTGTTGATAATAAAAAAACAGTTTCTAAAGGCTTGGAAAAAGAAATTTTAGAAAAGATAGAACTTCGTAATGAGGCTAAAAAAGATAAAGATTTTGCCACAGCAGATAAAATAAGAGATGAACTTTTAAGTAAAGGTATAAAGTTAATTGATAAAAGAGAAGGAACAACCTATGAATTAATATAAAGACTTGAAAAAGTCTTTTTGTTTGTATTATAGATAAAAATATGATATAAGTATAAAAGAAATTTATGAGGTGAGTTATGCAAGTAAAAGAAATAAATGTATTAGTACTAGCATATTTAGGAGATACTATTTATGAAAATTATGTTAGACGATATTTAATTAATAAGGGAATTGCTAATGTAAATGAATTGCAGAAGGAAGCTATAAAATATGTAAGTGCGAAAAATCAGGCTCAATTTTTAACAAAAATGGTGGATAATAATTTTTTGACGGTTGAAGAGATTAATATCGTAAAAAGAGCGAGAAATTATAAAACAACATCTCATCCTAAAAATTGTGATATTGTGACTTATAAGTATGCAACAGGGTTAGAAAGTTTAATTGGATATTTAGATTTAGAAAAGAAAAAGGAAAGGATAGATGAAATAATGAATTTTGTCTTTAAGGAAGTATGTTAGTATTTGGGAGAAATGTAGCAAAAGATATTTTGAAAAAAAAGGGAAAAGTTGAAAAAATAATTTTACAGGAGGGTTTTGATGATAAAGAGATAAAAGAGCTTATTGAAAAAGGTAATTTTAGGGTAGAAACAAGGTCAAAAAAAGAAATTGATCGTTTGGCTAATGGTGTGCATCAAGGTATAATACTGTTCATTACGGATTATAAGTATGCCAAATTGGATGATGTAGCAAATGAAGAAATATTAGTCTTATTAGATCATTTGGAAGATCCACATAATTTGGGAGCTATAATTAGGACTTGTGAAGCAGCTGGTATAAAGGCAATAATATTACCGAAAGATCGACAAGTGCAAATTAATGCTACTGTTATGAAAACTAGTGTAGGGACTTTAGATAATATGAAAATAGTTTCTGTTAGTAATCTTGCTAATACGATAGAAAAACTAAAAAGAGATGGTTTTTGGATAGTAGGAACATCATTAGCAGAAAAAAGCATTGATTATAGAGAAATAGATTATAGTGGCAAAATTGCTTTGATTATAGGTAATGAAGGTAATGGTATGTCTGATTTAGTAAGTAAAAAGTGTGATTTTTTAGCTAAAATACCTATGTTTGGAACAACAAATAGTCTTAATGCTTCCGTAGCAGCAGGAATTATGATATATGAAATAATCCGTAATAGAAAGTAGGGAGAATGGATTATAAAGTAAATGATTATGAAATAATTTATATGGTAAGAGAAAATGACGATATGGCAAGAAATAGGATGATTCAAAAATATTTGCCAATCATTAAAAGAATAGCTATAGACTATTATCAACAATTTAAAGTATATGGGGCTGAATTAGATGATTTTATTCAAGAGGGAATGATTGCTTTTAATAAAGCTATTGATACGTATAATGAAAATAAAAATATAAAGTTTTATACCTTTTCAATACTATGTGTACGTAGAAGATTAATAACTTTTTGTCGTAATATAAGTTCTAATAAAAATCAAATTTTAAACAATAGTATAAGAGATGAAAATATTTATTTAAATTTAAAAGAAGATTTTAAGGAAGAATTCTTACAAAAAGAGATATTTATTAAATTAAAAAATAGTTTAAAAATGAAATTTAGTTTAGTATTTGAATTGCGTTATAATGGTTTTAGTTATGAAGAAATTGCACGTTTATTAGATATTCCACTTAGTACTGTTGATTCAAGGATATCTATTATTAAAAGTAATTTACATAAATTGAAAGAAAAGACAACTTAAAAATTGTTTTTTTTGGCTTCTTTTGCTAAAATTATAATAAGGTGATGCTTGTGGCGAAGGTAGTTAATTTTAAGAATGATGCTGATAATGAAATTAGTTTATATGAGTGGACTTATAGACTAGGTGAGTTTGGTAATAGAAGTGAAGATGAATTAAAAGAGTTGTTTTTAAATATGGATAAGGCCATGAAATATGTCCATACACATGGGTATTGTATAAAATCGTTTAGTCCACTAGAAATTCAAATATTAAATAATTCACCTAAACAAATAAAATTTAATACAGTTTTGGAAATGCCTAATGATGCCACTATAAAAAATCAATTACAAAAAGAAGATGTTTTTAATTCAACTTGTTTACAGATAGGCATTTATACTAATACATTGAAATATTTAGATGTTAACTATTTAAAAGAGCATTTTGAAGATTTTGCTAAAAGCTTGCCGGCTAATGATATACCTTATTATCGAGGCGTTATTGAAAGAGGTGCAGGGGTTTATTTTTGTGAATATGTAAATGAACAGAGAAAGAGAGATTTGGAGCAATTAAATAAAGAAATAGATGCTCTTGATGGGGGAAATTCTAATGCAAAGCAATATGTTAAGACCAATGGTTTGGGATATAAGATGGATGATAATTTAACAAATGATGCAATAAATGATAATATATATAGACAAATAAATGGTTTAAAAGATGCGGCTTTTATTAATTATTTTATTATACCAATGATAATTTTTATTATGGGTATTGCATTAATACTAGTATTTTTAATGACCAAAATGAGTTAATATACTCTATAAATTTATAACTAGTTTGTTAGTTTAATATAAAATGAAAATGTGTTGACATTTCTAATAGCTTATGTTATTTTAATGGTGTAAGCACTTAGAAGTGTTTTTATTTTGAAGTTAAATAGGGAAATAGGTGAAAATTAATGGCTGAAGATAAGAAAAAGAAAAATGTTAAAAAACAAGATGAAAAGAAGAATGTAACTAAAAAAAATGATGCTAAGAAAAAAGATACTAAGAAGAAGGTAAATACTGCTCAGACAAATAAGAAAACGGAAGAAAAAAAGAGTTTATGGGTTAAGTTTAGAATATTTTGTCATGGAGTTAAGTCTGAATTTGAAAAGGTTCATTGGACTCCTAAAAGTGATATGGTTAAATATTCTATTGCGACAATAGTATTTATCATTTTTTGTTCGTTGTTTTTTTACGGAATAGATGTTATTTTTGCGTTAATTCAATCATTATTTAATTAAAAGGAGTTAGGTTATGGATAAACAATGGTATGTAGTAAATACTTATTCTGGTCATGAAAATAAAGTAAAAGAAAAGCTTGAGATGAGAGCTGAATCTATGGATATGCAAGATTATATCTTTAGAGTAGTTATTCCAGAAGAAAAAGTAGTAGAGGTAAAAGATGGAGTAACAAAGGAAAAAGTTAAAAAGATGTTTCCTGGTTATATATTAGTTGAAATGATTATGACAGATGAAGCTTGGTATGTTGTACGTAATACACCAGGTGTTACAGGATTTATTGGTTCTAGTGGTAAAGGAGCTAAACCAACACCATTACAACCATATGAAGTTGATAAAATCTTAGGCAATATGGGAATTAGTAGAATTGATGTTGATACTGAACTTGCTGAAGGTAGCAAGGTAAAAATTATTGCTGGACCATTCAATGGAATGTATGGTAAAGTTGATTCTGTTGATTTACCAAATCAAAAAGTTATGCTATTGGTTGATTTATTTGGACAAGAAACGTCAGTAGAAGTTGAGATAAGTCAAATAGAAAATGCTTAATAATACTTGCATTTAAACGAAGTTTGTGTTATTATTTAGGAGCTATATTTATTATTAATATAGATTTAGTGGGAAGCATGGTTTGCATTTTTAAAAGCGGTAATCAAGCTATTTGGACCACTCGCGAAAACTAGATTAAGGAAAGGATGTGTTTTTCGTGGCAAAGGAAGCAATTAAGAAAATTAAATTACAAATTCCAGCAGGAAAAGCTACACCTGCTCCACCAGTTGGAACAGTTTTAGGACCTGCAGGAATTAATCTACAAGAGTTTTGTACTAAGTATAATGATGCTACTAGAGATAAAATGGGAGATATTTTACCTGTAGAGATATCAATATATGATGATAGAAGTTTTACTTTTGTAATTAAAACTCCACCAACAGCTTTCTTATTAAAGAAATATGCTAAGATTCAAAAGGGATCTGTTAAGGGTTCTAAGGAGACAGTTGCTACTATTTCTCAAGAACAATTAAAAGAAATAGCAGAAATAAAGTTACCTGATTTAAATGCATATTCTGTAGAAGAAGCTATGAATATTGTAGCAGGAACTGCTAAAAATATGGGAATTGCTATTAAAGATTAAGAGTAATTTTTAAATAGATTAATTCATATAGGTTTTACCTATGTGGAAGGAATAAGAAAAATCCGCTTTTACCACATAAGGAGGAAAGAAAGATGAAAAAAAGAAGTAAGAAATATACTGAAGCTCTTGCAAAGATAGAAAAGAACAAAGTATATTCTAAAGAAGAAGCTGTAAAGTTAGTAAAAATAACATCTACTAGTTCATTTGATGGTTCAATTGAAGTAGCTATGAGATTAAACTTAGATACTAAAAAAGCTGATCAACAATTAAGAGGTGCTATTGTACTTCCTAAAGGAACTGGTAAAACTAAGAAAGTTTTAGTAATAGCTAGAGGTCCAAAGGCAACTGAGGCAAAAGAAGCTGGAGCTGATTATGTAGGCGATGTTGATATGTTAGAAAAAATCGAAAAAGAAAATTGGTTTGATTTTGATACAATGATTGCTACTCCAGATATGATGCCTTTACTTGGTAAATTAGGAAAAATTTTAGGACCTAAAGGTTTAATGCCAAATCCAAAAACTGGTACAGTTACTATGGATGTTGTAAAAGCTATTGAAGAAGTTAAAGCTGGACGTGTTGAATATAGAACTGATAGTTATGGTAATATTCATGGTATTATTGGTAAAGCTTCATTTAGTGAAGAAGATTTATTAGCTAACTTAAATGCATTTGTTGAACAAATTCTTAAAATTAAACCTGCAACAGTAAAAGGTGATTATATTAAGAATATTTCAATATCTTCAACTATGGGTCCTGGAATTAAAGTTGAAAATAGTTTTGACAAATAGAATTTTATAGGATATAATAAAGACAATTTGTAGGTGCCATAGACAGTAGGTATAAAGTAAATCCTACCGAGGACTTTGATATAGTTTAGAAAAGGTTCTTTTGCTGTCTAGGTATAAGAATCTTTTTTATGGCATCCCGAAAATAAATTAAGGAGGTGTGTTATGGCAAGTGAAAGAGCATTAAAAGAGAAGCAAAGAATAATTGATGAAATTAAAGAACGTGTTCAATCAGCAAAAACAATTGTATTATTTGATTATCGTGGTATTACAGATAGTGAAGCTAAAGAATTACGTGTTAAATTAAGAGAATCAAATTCTGATTATAAAGTATATAAAAATACTTTAATGGCTCGTGCTTTTAATGAATTAGGTATTGATCTTAATGAAGGGTTAACTGGTCCAAGTGCTTTTGCTTTTGGAGAAGATCAAATTGCTCCAATTAAGACTTTATCTGAGTTTGCTAAAAATCATTCAGCATTAGTTTTAAAAGTAGGGATTGTTGATGGAGAAAAGGCTGATCAAGCAAAATTAGTTGAGTATGCTAAATTACCATCAAGAGATCAATTATTAACTATGTTAGCTGGTGGAATGATAGGTTTAGTAAAAGATTTATCAATTTGTCTTGATTTATACAGCAAGCAAAAAGAAGAAAATGAATAATAAAATATAAAATAGGAGGAAAGAAAAATGGCTAAATTAAATAAAGAAGATTTTATCAGTAGTTTAAAAGAAATGAATTTATTAGAAATTAAAGAATTAGTAGATGCAATGAAAGAAGAGTTTGGTGTTGATCCATCTGCAGTAGCAGTTGCTGCTCCAGTTGCTGGTGGAAGTGAAGCTGAAGCTGCTCCAAGCACTGTATCTGTATCTATCGCATCTGCAGGAGTATCTAAAGTTGCAGTTATCAAAGTAGTTAAAGAAATTACTGGTTTAGGATTAAAAGAAGCAAAAGATATCGTTGATAATAACGGTGTTGTTAAAGAAAATATCCCAACTAGTGAAGCTGATGAAATCAAAGCTAAGCTTGAAGAGGCTGGAGCTGAAGTAGAAGTTAAATAGTTTAACTTCTTTTTTTGTTCAATTAAGTTTTTTTAGATAAATGATTGACAAATAAAAAAAAAGATTTTATAATGAAGTTACTAATAGTATATAAAGTATCTTGTTGTTACATTAGAATTAATTTAGAAGTGGGTAGTGTTATAGTATAATATTTATTATGTTAATAATAATTTATATTATATATAAATGGCATTATTCGAATAAATTGATTTTAAGTAATGGTTTTAGATACTTAAATCTTACCAGGACTATTAGTCAAGTTGTATCATAGGAACAAAGAAGGAAAACTTTTGAATGACAAGTGGCTAAGTCGTTAATGATTGCGATATTCATATTTGAAGATGAAGTTTAGCCCCCTAATAAACCAACAACATAGTACGATTTATCAGGTCATTTATGTTGTAAAAAAAGATAGAGCTATGTGATAGTAGTGTTTTAGATAAGTATGTCTAATATATGTTTTTTTGGTATACAAATTAATCATTGTTTGTATATTTTTTTTGTTTTTTTGACAAAATAATGTTAATCATTAGTTAAAATGATGCCGATTTATAATATAGATAACAAACAAAGGTGAACTTTGTTTGTGGGAGTATT
>CANQSQ010000038.1 GCA_947626565.1 uncultured Bacilli bacterium | reverse complement strand
GAGATATTATACAACATTGATATATTGGTATCATTTCTATTAATGATAAGGTATCATTTTAAAAAAGGATTAACATAATATTAATGTAAACTTGACAATTAATTCAAAAAGTGTTATAATATAAGCATAATTGATGGCACATTATTCTAGTCAATTATTTTATTAGGAAGACGAGATTAAAAAATCGTTAAAGAGCATATCTATGAAACCTTTGGTGTTTGCTTCTTACGCCCAGTTTGGGGTGGATGCTGAAGATGAAGACAATGGGCGACCGTAATGGCATACGATCATCGACCCACTGTCTGTGGAGACCTAATCTTGTGGTAAGCCTATACGTAACAACTACTGATGGACTTATTACGAATTAGGATTAAACCTGCAATGTGGCGAAAGTTATGTGCAGTGTAGCTTGTCTTGAGTGAAAGTATTGGGATAAATGATCTGCTTCTATTATGAGCGGCCACTTATAATAAAGTATTGCATTTTGAAATTACTTTTGCAAAAAAGAACTAATAATAAAAAAATTGGTGAGGAAATCTCCTAGAATGTTTTAATATAGGATTGCAGTGGGCACTAAGTGGTAATCAAGTCGTATGTTTGGTGACGGCATATTGATTCTTGTAAAGGGGAACCGCAATTTTGGTAACGAAATTGTAAGAATCAGGGAAATCCTACTTGACCTAAGGTCTAAAGTTTACTGTATTAAGCGCCAAGCAATTAAGAAGTAAATAAAGAGTAGTCTTAGACTACTTTTTTTTGTTATAATTAATATGTGGTGATATATAAATGTTTAAGAAAAAAAAGAATAATGAATTTGAAAACTTAGTAGAACAAACGAAGAAAAAAGAAAAAATAAAAAAAGAGACTGTTGATGTAAAATGGATTAGTAAAATTGTTGCTATAACTTTTATTATTTCTTTAATCATGGCTTTTATTTCTCAAACGGCTATTCCTAATTTATCTTTAATTCTAGGTATATTATTAACTTTAATCTTTGTCTTTATAGGAATATTCTTTGATATTGTTGGAGTCTCAGTTACTTCCGCTGATGAAGCCGTCTTTCATTCTATGAATTCTCGTAAAGTAAAAGGAGCTAATATTGCTGTAAAATTTAAAAAGAATGCTGAAAAAGTTTCTAGTTTTTGTTGCGATGTAATAGGGGATATATGTGGTGTAATTTCAGGAGCTGCTGCTACTGCTATAGCGGCTATATTAGTTAGTAAATTTCATTTTGACTTGTTAATTACTGGTTTAATTATTACTGCCATTATTTCTTCTTTAACGATTGGTGGCAAGGCTATTGGTAAAAGTTTTGCTATTAATAAAAGTGACATTATTTTATATGAATTTGCTAAATTTATTTCAAATTTCTACCATGGATAGAGTAATTTAGTAATCATCCTTGTCAAAGCCAATAAAATATGGTATAATATGCGACTGTAAGCACAGAAAAAGGAGTTGTATTATGACTATATATATTGGAAAGAAAGAATATAATTTTACACCTGAGCAACTTAACAGCATGTACCTTGATGAGGGTTATGAAGCTAATGTTTATCGTTTAGGTAACATCATCTTAAAAATTTATAAAGACAAAAAAGTAAAAGCTAGATTAGATTATGAAACAGCAAAGAAATTAAGTAAGATGAAAACTAAACGAATTCAAATGCCTAGACAACCTATATTTGACCATAATGGTGTTTTTTTGGGACACACAGCTTTATATCTAACCCCATATTCACCCAAAAATATTGCTCGAATGAATATGCAAAAATTTATTGAAGAAGTTCAAGCTCTTGATGATGACCTTAAACTTTTAAGTTCTAACTATATTGATGCCATGGACTTAACTCTTGATAACACAATTTACACAGGAGACATTAATTTATGTGATCCAGGTAGTTACTTAGTTAGAGATAATAAACCAATTCAATACATTCGTAATTTTAATAGTTATGAGTTGAAAAAATATTTAGGAAATGAACTTTTACCTAATATTATCCATTTAACTAGAAAACAACAAAACAATTTAACCAAAAACTTTTTAGCTAGTGATAGTCTTGTTGATTATCTTGAAGAAACAGCTGTTCCTACTGAAAAAGTTTCAACTTATGTAAAAAGAATTTCTAAATAAGCTTCGGCTTATTTTTTTATCTTGTAATTTTTCTCTAAATGTAGTAAACTAAAGAAGCTTCGAGGTGATAAAATGATTCAAGTAAGTAATGTTAGTCTAAAATTTGGTAAAAGAACATTATTTGAAGATGTTAATATTAAATTTACCAATGGTAATTGCTATGGTCTTATAGGAGCCAATGGTGCTGGTAAATCAACATTTTTAAAATTATTAAGTGGTGAATTAGAAACAACTACCGGAGAAATAACTATTAGTAAAAATGAACGCTTATCTTTTCTAAAACAAGACCACTATCAATATGATGATAAACGCGTTATTGATGTCGTAATTATGGGTAATGATAAATTATATCAAATTATGGAAGAAAAAGATAAAATGTATGCTCAAACGGAATTTACAGAAGAAGATGGAATGAAATTAGCTAATTTAGAAGCTGAATTTATGGATTTAGATGGCTGGAACGCTGAACCGGATGCTGCTGCTCTTTTAAGTAATCTAGGTATTCCTCTAGAACACCATTATATGCAAATGAAAGAATTACCAGTAAAAGAGCGTGTCAAAGTTCTCTTAGCTCAAGCCTTATTTGGTAATCCAGATATCTTATTACTAGATGAACCAACCAATTCCCTAGATTTAGAAGCCATTCGTTGGCTTGAAGAATTTCTAATTAACTTTAATAATACAGTAATTATTGTTTCCCATGATCGTCATTTTCTTAATAAAGTATGTACTCATATTGCTGATATTGATTATGGTAAAATTAAACTTTACATAGGTAATTATGATTTCTGGTATGAATCTAGTGAATTACTTCAACGTCAAATGAAAGAATCTAACAAGAAAAAAGAAGAAAAAATAAAAGAATTACAAAGTTTCATCGCTCGCTTTTCAGCCAATGCCTCTAAAAGTAAACAGGCTACTTCTCGTAAAAAAATGTTAGAAAAAATTCAATTAGATGAAATCATTCCCTCAACTCGCAAATATCCTTTTATTGAATTTAAAATTGAAAAAGCTGCTGGCAAAGAAATATTAAAAGTTGAAAACTTAACTAAGATAGTTGATGGTAAAAAAATCCTTGATAAAGTATCTTTTACGATTTTAAAAGGGGATAAAGTTACTTTTATAGCTGAAGATGATATGATAAAAACAACTTTATTTAATATTTTAGCTGGTAAAGAAAAATATGATAAAGGAACTATCGAATGGGGAAAAACTATTAATTATGGTTATCTTCCTCAAGATAATACTGACTATTTTAATACTGACAAGAATATTATTGAATGGATAGGGCAATTTTATGATATTAAAGATGAAACTATTTTACGTGGTTTCTTAGGACGCATGCTTTTTTCCAAAGAAGATGTCTTTAAAAAAGTTAATATTTTATCCGGAGGAGAAAAAGCTCGCTGTATGTTATCAAAAATTATGCTTCAAGAACCTAACTTTTTAATATTAGATGAACCAACCAACCACTTAGACCTTGAAAGTATTACTTCTTTGAATAAAGGTTTATGTAATTTCCAAGGAGAAATTTTATTCACCTCTCGTGATTATGAATTAAATAGTACTGTTAGTAATCGCGTAATTGAAATAACTAATGAAGGTAAAATAATAGATAGAAGTATTCCTTATGAAGAATATTTAGAAGAAAAGCGATAAAATTGTTATTTTATCTTTTTTTATGCTATAATTTCCTTAGGTGATAAAAATGGAAATGATTGATTTTATTAATGAAAAAACCTATCATGATGAACCAGCTGCCAAAGAAGATAAAAATAAGCATCCTAAAATAATTGTTATCGCACCAGAAGGAACCATTTATTTTGCGGATAATTCCCATGATGGTCAAGAAATACCCTTTTTTAATCAACAATTATCTTTAGAAAATCATACTTCTTATTTAAATGTCCTAATTAAAAATTATTTTAACCATAATCCCATGTTAATAGACAATGCCAAGAAAAATTCTTTATCTGGTTTTTATTCCAATATGATGGAGTTAGTCAAAGAGGGTTATATCTTTTTTAATAATATGACTTCCTACATTGGACCTATGTATTCGCCTCAACGCCTTTCAGGTCAACTACTTATACCTTCTCAAATAACTTCTATGCAACAAGAAGCTTTACAAAAAATAAATGCTTACATAAATTATTTTAAAGATATAATAGTTACTGAGTTTTCTGATGATATCCATAAAGATTTTTATGAATTTGGTTCAACTGCTATCGAAAATTATTTAGAAAGACATCCTAATGGTAAAAAAATCTCCTAAATTAGTAATTATTAATAATGACCCAGCTGTTGAAAACGATATTACTATAATTTATCAAAATGATATGTTTACTAGCCACTTAGAATATTATCAAGATCTTCTTAACAAAAAGACCTTTAATAACATCTCATTAGAAAGTTTAAATTCTTCAAACAAAAATCTACTGGCTGCCCATATATGTCTTGAAAATAATTTAGTGTTTGTAGATAATTCTAAAACTTATAGTAATGAAAAAGTAGGAATCATCTATTTACCAGCTAATACTTCTCAAAAGAAGAAAGACCTTTTAATGTCATTTATAACTTCTTACTCTGTATTAATAATTATTACCAATTTAAAATATGATTCTAAAAAGCAGTTAACTGGAGATGAACATTGGCTATTCGAAGAAAAACCAATACCTAAAAAATTCAAAATAAAAATCAAAACAAATTAAAAAGAGAAATATTATCATATCGTATATTTCTCTTTTATTGTACAATAATACCTTTATCACATCTGTTACCCCAAGAATCTATTAATTCATTATTTTTTCTAATACAAATTATTTCACAATTATTAGGACATCTTCCACAATTAATTGCTGTTGTTTTATAGTCATTTTCAATAATTTCAAAATTAAACGTAATTTCTTCTTCCTTTTTAGCTAAAATAGCTACTCCAAGAGCTCCCATTAAATGACCATTTGCATCTGTCTTGATATCACATTGCAAAATATCTTCAAAGGCCTTTTTAACTCCAATATTTTTAGAAACTCCTCCCTGAAATATTATTGGTTTTTCAATCTTTTTTCCTCTAGCTACATTATTTAAATAATTATTAGCAACACTATAACACAAACCAGCAATAATATCTTCTTTACTATTACCTGTTTGTAACTTATGAACTAAATCACTTTCAGCAAAAACCGTACATCTAGCTGCAATTAAAGCTGGTTTTTTACTCTGTAAAGCAATATTTCCAAATTCCTCAACTTCAACGCCTAATCTCTTAGCTTGACTAGCTAAAAATGAACCTGTTCCAGCTGCACATAAAGTATTCATGGCATAATCAACTACAATTCCATCTTTTATTAAAATGATTTTAGAATCTTGACCACCAATTTCTATTATCGTTCTAATATCTGGATACAAAGACAATGTTCCAATAGCATGAGCCGTTATTTCATTTTTAACAACATTAGCCCCTAACATAGCTCCAATTAATTTCCTAGCCGAACCAGTAGTTCCTACACCTACAATTTCTATGTCTTTATCCTTTATCTTCGTTTTTAATTCTTTTAATAATTTCTTTACAGCCATGATAGGGTTACCTTCAGTCCATAAATAAGAACTAGCTAAAATATTATTACTATCATCAATTATAACGCCTTTAGTGGAAATAGAACCAATATCTACTCCTAAATAACCTTTTATCATTTTTCACCTCTTTCTTTTAATAAATCATAAAATGCTTCTAATCTTGTTTTAAATCCCTCCATCGAAGTTTCCACATCATAAGAAAAAAAGATTATAGGCATATTATAGTCATTACAAATTTTTTGAATTATAGGTATAGCACCAATTTCTGGAGTACACCCAAATGGCTTAGTATGAATAATTCCATCGTACTTCTTATTAATAAAATTAAGCGTTCTATAAACATTATCTAATCCATCGGCTCCTAAAGAATATTTGCAATACTTTCTAGTCTTAAAAGCTACATATTTATGTAAAAGTCGTTTTTGCCATATTAAATAAGTTAAATTGGTATACCTTTTAATTTTAATATGATACGATGCTAAAATTTTTTCAAGATAATAATTACTATAAGGCTCCATTTCCGTATAAAGTTCCCCAATTAGTCCAACTTTTAAGCATTTTTTAGGTATATTTTTCGCAATTCTTTTAAACAAAAATTTATATTTCCAATATAAAATATTAACTTTTAGTATTGAATTAGTCTTAGAAAAGTCTTGTAGCATTTTCTTTTTTAATTTTGCATGTTCATTTTTATGGACTTCAAAGCCAACATTTTCCCGGATAATATTATCTATTTTATCCATTTTCCAAATAAAATTTAAAAGATAAACTAGATTGTGTATATATTTAAAAAAACTTAACTTATTATTTAATTCTTTAAGTATTTTATAAATTTGTATTATTTTTATTTTTCCTTTATCCATTAAATTATAAAATGTATAATCATATCCTAAATCATCAAGAATTGTCTCTGTTACCTCCGCATAATATCGGTAGCGACATCCACCACCTGCTGTAAATAAAATATTGGCGCCTTCTTCTAGACTTTCAATAAAATTTCCTAAATTATATTTAAAAGGAATACATACAGAAGTAGGGGAATATTTAGTTCCAATTTCTAATGTCTTTTTTGTTATGGGTGGAGCTGTCATTACTTCTAAATTAGTGCATCTTTCTAAAAATAATTTAAATGGTATATGATAATCTCCTAAATGGGGAAAACTAATTATTTTTTTCATTTTTTTGCTCCTTTAAATTACTAAGAATATCTATAAAACTTTCTAATCGTGTAATAAAACCTGTATTACTATCTAAATTATCAAATATTAAAGTAATTATAGGAATATTTTTAATTTTATGAATAACTAATTCATTACTTAAAGAATCTGGACCACAAGGGAATGAAGATAAAATAATAATACCATCTACTTTATCCTGATAATAATTTATAGAGGCTAACACCTCCTTACTATGTGTCCAATGGATATCTTTTGATAATTTTTCACATTCTTTATCAATTAAACTTTTTTTAATTCGATCACTATAAAAAATTTCAATGTCATTTTTATCTAAGAATCTTGTTATTTCTTCTCCAATTAAATCATCATATAAATTATAAGGATGACCTGCTAATAATATTTTTGTTTTTGAAGATGTTAATTTTTGTTGTTGTTGCTTTTCTTTTTGTTCTCTTTTTTTCTTCGCAAATTCTTCAGCCTTTCGATAAGCTCTATAAGTACTAATATATGATTTTCCTAATGTTTCTCCTAAATTTAAAAAAGCTAACAATTTAGTTTCTTTATTAGTAAGATCAATATTATAATTTAAAATATTTATTTTTAATAAATTATTTACTAAGTCATATAGCACATTAAAATTAGTACATACTTCCTCATTCTTTTTTATAGAAAATAGTCTCGGTATCAAAATATAGTCACATTTATCTTTTAAATCCATAACATGGCCTAAATATATTTTTAAAGCTAAACAAGCTTCATCATTAGCTAACTTTATGCCATCTTCCATCATTTTTTTATTAGTCTTCTGACTCAAAATAACATCAAACCCTAATTCTTTAAAAAAACAAGACCATAAATCCATATCATAATAGTAGAGTAAAGCTCTAGGTATCCCAATTATCTTTTTTATAATATCACATCCTTACTTAATCATATGAATCCTAATATCTTGTAATTTTATTTTTAATCGACAAAATATTTGAATATATGCTATAATTAACTAAATAGAGGTGAACATATGTCTAAAAAAAAGCTAATTAATTTTTTTCTTATAATTATTTTAGTAGTAGTTATAGTTATTTCTTTTTTTATTACAGACTCTCCTGATAAAACTACTTTAAGTGAAGATCCTGATGTTATAAGTGATAACTTAGAAAAAGAAAGTGCTTCAATTACGGATACCGAAAAAAAATCTTTAATAGATATTGATATAAATACTTATTTAGAGTATTACCAACAAAGTGAAAATAAAATTATTTTTATTGGTAGACCAACTTGTCCTTATTGTCAATTAGCTCAACCTATAATTCAAAAAATTTCTAAAGATTATGATTTAGATATTTACTATTTAAATACTGACAAGTTTCAAAATGATGATGAGAGTAATTTTGTATCTTCAAATGATTTTTTAGTTAATGGTTATGGTACCCCATTACTATTTATAATTTCTAATAATGAAATAGTTGATTATGTAGATGGAGCTACTGATACAGCTCATTATATTCAATTTTTTAAGAATAATAATTATATAAAATAAGGAGAGATTTATGGGTCAAGTATATAAACAAGTATTAAAATTTAAAGAAAGACATCCTTTTACTATTGGATGGCGATTAAAAAGAAATTCTTCTATTGTAGAAAGACATTTAAATCCTGATGAAAAGCCACTTTATTCATTTGTAGCTCAAAAAAATGATAGTCCTTTTAATATCTTTGAAAGTGCTGTTATTACGCTAACAAATAAAAGAATTTTAATTGGACGTGATAGAGTAGTAGTAGGGTACTTTTTAAACTCTATTACTCCTGATATGTTTAATGATTTAAAAATATCTAGTGGTATTATTTGGGGCAAAATCTACATTGATACTATCAAAGAATTTGTAACCTTATCAAATATTTCTAAAGATGCTTTAACTGAAATTGAAAGTGAAATATCATCTTATATGATGAAGGAAAAACAAAAATACGCTATTATAAATCGTCACGAGGACCACTAAAGGTCTTTTTTTGCAGGTGTTGTTTTATGAAAAAATTAATGTCAATCTTCTTATGTTTTATCATTATTTTCTTTATGGTACAAATAGTCCTAACTATTACTAAAAAAAGCCACGAAGAATACTATGCATTAAAAACTTCTGATAATTCTTATAAAATTCAAGAATTTTTTAGTAGTAAAAATTCAACCTATAACTTTATTATTACCGATAAAAAGAATAATTCTTATATTTTATCTTTAAATAAAAATTATCATAAACAAAAAAATATTATCAAAGACATCCTCTATTTTAAAGAAAAAGATCTTACTTGTATTTATCCAATCTTTAAAAAAAATTTTACTTCTAATCTTTATTGTCGTTATAAAAATAACCAAGTAAGTCCTTCTTATCTAAATCAAAAAAATGTTAAAAGTATCCAAAAAATTATGTCTCAATTGAAAAAGTTAGGTTATAAAAGTAATTTAAAGTTTCAAGAACCAACCAGTTCTTCTTATAAAAATATTGTTGTTTATAAACAAAATCTTCTACCTAATTATTACTTTACTATGTGGAATTACAAAGGATTATATTTATTATCACAGGAAAAGTTAAGTAATATAAAATTACTATCAAAGGATAAATATGAAAATAAGCTCTCTATCCTTTTAAATAATTTTTATATTTATTTTGACACCAATGAAAAACCTTATTCTGCCCTTTATATATATGACCTTTTTAAGTCTCAAAAAAAGCAATTAAAATTAAAGAAAATATCTTTGTCTAGCAATATTTATTTTAATGGTCTATATAATAATTTATTATATATAACAGATTTAGATAATAAAAAAGAGTATGCTCTAAATCCTAATCAAAGAAAATTATCTGAAGTAGGGGAAGATGGTAATTATTTTACTTTTACCAATGCTAAGTTAAAATATTTAGATAAGTACAATTTTTTCAAAGATAATATTTATTTTAATAATGAAGTAACTAATAAAAATATAAATGAAAAGTACCATCCCCAAACTATTATAAAACAAGAAGATTATTACTATTTTATTTCTCAAAATAAGTTGTATAAAAGTTTAAATAAGGAACCTACAAAAGCTATTACTTTGTTAGAATTACCCAAAATAAAAGAATGGAAAATTAAAGAACATGATATTATCCTAGTAAGTGATGATACTCTCTATTTTTATAATGATAATTATGGCTTACTAAAAATTGCTAAAAGCAATGAATTAAAATATAATTATAAAAATATCTGTGATTTTGTGAAGAAGTGAGTAATTTCCTTCTTTTTTTGTCATAAAATAATAAAAAACGCAATTATTTATTGTATTTTTTACATTAGTTTGTTATAATTTATATTGCAACGGGGCTTTAGCCAAGTGGTAAGGCGTGGGTCTGCAACACCCTGATCACCGGTTCAAATCCGGTAGGCCCCTCCATTTTTATAAAATGCGAATGTAGTTTAATGGTTAGAATACGGCCTTGCCAAGGCTGTGATGGGGGTTCGATTCCCCTCATTCGCTCCATTGATGAATCTGTTCGAACTTTTCGGACATTTAAATATATTTCATCTCTAATAGAGATGATTTTTTATTGAAATAAAAAATCCCCACAGGATATTTTGATACACTTGTCAAAATCCTAGGGGTTAATTATTTTGTCATAGACAAAATATTTTTTATGCTCCAGTTTCTATTTCAAAATTTTTTTTGATAATTATTTTTGTAAACAACTTTCAAACACCGGTTTATCATAATTATCAAACGATACTAATCTAGCTAATTTTCTAGTAGAATCTAAAACTTGATTTCTATCAAAATCATCTGTTGCAATATCTTGATGTAAAATATATGGCATATGGTGTCCAATTAAATCAGCAGTTTCTTGAAAGGAAGAAAAACAATGAAAAAACAAAGATTAAATATTGAAGATAGAATATTAATTGAGGAACTACTAAGACA
>CANQSQ010000037.1 GCA_947626565.1 uncultured Bacilli bacterium | reverse complement strand
ATTGTAAATGATTTGCTTATAAATAAATTCTAAAACTAATTGCACAACAATTGTGCACTTTCAATAATAATCTACAGGGCTTTTTTTATTAATATTATTAAATTTATTTTCTTTACAAATAAAAATTTGTCTGCTATAATACTATCGAGTATTTTGATACTCCTTGCTATCAAGTGATAGCCAAATGTCCAAAAGGAGGTGTAAAGAATGAACAAATATGAAATTACATTCATTGTGAGACCAGATATTGAAGAAGCTCAAATGAAGAAAGTAGCAGAAGATTTAAAGAAGGTTTTAACAGACGGAAAAGCCAATATTATTGAAGAAAAAACAATCGGTCAAAGAGAATTAGCTTATGAAATCAATAAATTTACAACAGGTTATTATTATCTATATGTTGTTGAAGCATCAATTGACTTAGTAAAAGAATTTGATCGTGTTGTTAGAATTAATGAAAATATTTTACGTCATTTAATCGTAAGAGTAGAAGAAAAATAATAATCAGTGAGGTATTTTATGAATAAAGTTTTTTTAATAGGAAGATTAACTAGAGACCCAGAATTAAGATATACAGGAAGTAATATACCAGTTGCTACTTTTTCATTAGCTGTTAATAGAAATTTTTCTAATCAACAAGGAGAAAGAGAAGCTGATTTTATAAATATTGTTGTTTGGCGCAAACAAGCTGAAAATGTCAAAAATTATCTTTCTCAAGGAAGTCAAGTAGCTATTGATGGTCGTTTACAAACTAGAACTTATGATGGTAACGATGGTCAAAAAAGATATGTTACGGAAGTTGTTGCCGATAATGTTGAGTTTCTAGGCTCAAAAAATTCCTCAAATAATTCTAATAATGCAACTGGAAGTAGTTCTCATAATGAACCAACTCCATATGATTTTGCTGAAGCAGAAGAACCAAAAGGTACAAACATTGATAGTAATCCATTTGCTGATTTTGGATCTAGTATCGAAATTAGTGATGACGAATTACCATTCTAAAAAGGAGGAAAAAAAGTGGCAGAATTCAATCGTAGAAAGAAAAAAGTATGTTTAATGTGTACAGGTAGAACTGTAGATTACAAAGATCCTGAAACACTAAAAAAATATATCAATGAAAAAGGAAAAATTGTTCCAAGAAGAGTTACAGGTAATTGTGCTCTACATCAAAGATATATTTCAACTCAAATAAAAAGAGCTCGTGCAATTGCACTTTTACCATATTCAAGATAAAATGTAGGTTTTCTACATTTTTTTTGTGCCTAATTTTGCCCCTTTAATTCATAGACAAAAGATACAAATTATTATATAATTAAAGTGGAACTTAAGGAGGACTAAATGGGGATTATTGAAGAAAGAAAAAAATTAACTAGAAAAATCAAAAAAGCTAAGACTATCTTTTTAATGGCACACAAAGATTTAGATTTAGATGCTTTAGGTAGTTCTATTGGTATGTCTATGATTTTAAAACAAAAACGTAAAGATTGTTATTTAATAATTGATGACATTAATCATGAACTAGGCGTTGAAAAAGTCTTACGAGAACTAGAAGGTTGCATTAATATTATAAAAAGTGAAAAACTAGAGCAACATTTAAATCCTGTCGCATCAAAAAATCTTTTGATAATCTTAGATACTAATAAAGAAGACTTAGTTCAAAATAAAAATGTCTTAAAACAGATTGATTCTAAAATCGTTATTGACCATCATGAATTAGGTAAAAATAGCATCAAAAACGCTTTAATGATTGTTGATACTGAAGTATCTAGTACTTGTGAAATGATGACTGAATTAATTGATTATTATGATGTTGAATTAGAATCATACTATGCCACTATTTTATTATCAGGTATAGTTTTAGATACAAATAACTTTACTCTAAAAACAACTCCTGAAACTTTTTATTCAGCATATTATTTATCTAGTCTAGGAGCTAGTGCTAAAAAAGTTCAATATTTATTAAAACAAGACATTAACGAATATACAGAACGTCAAAAACTTTTATCTGATATTGAAACAATCAATGGTAAAATAGCTTTTACTAAGGCAACTCCATACACAACCTATCGTAGGGAAGACTTAGCTAAAATAGCAGATACTCTTCTTTTCTTTAACAATATTGAAGCCTCATTTGTTATTGGAAAAATTGGTAAAGATACTATTGGTCTTAGTGCCAGAAGTTTAGGAGCTTATAATATAAACAAAATTTTAGAAAAATTAGGTGGTGGCGGAGATAACTACAACGGTGCTGCTAAATTTGAAAATACTACTATAAGCAAAGTAGAGCAAGAATTAAAAAAATATTTAAAAGAAGAAGGCGAATAAATAAATGGAAGTAATTTTTATCAAAGATTTAAAAAATCAAGGTAAAAAGGGAGATATAAAAAATGTGAAAGATGGGTACGCTGAAAACTTTTTAATAAAAAATGGCTATGCCGTAAAAAAAACTAAAGAAGCTTTATCAAAATTATCCCACGAACAACAAAAAAAACAAGAACAAGACACTATAAATAAAGAAAATGCTTTACAACAAAAGGTTAAACTAGATAAAGTTGTATTAGAATTTAAAGTAAAGACAGGTCAAGAAGATAAAGTATTTGGTAGTATTAGTTTAAAACAAATTAAAGATGAACTTACGAAGCAAGGTTATAAACTAGATAAAAGTGCTATAACTATACCAAATCCCATTTCTTCACTAGGCTTTCATAACGTGCTAATAACATTGTATCCAAATATTGAAGCTACCATAAAAATTCATGTAATTAAGGAAGTGAAGTAAATGCCTCTAAAGAATTTACCTAATAATTTAGAAGCAGAACAATCCGTATTAGGAGCTTGTTTCTTATCTAAATATGCCTTACAAAAAGCTTCCGAAAATTTAAATGAAGATTCTTTTTATAATGAAAAAAATGGTAAAATTTTTTCCGCTATGAAAACCTTGATGGAAGAAAAAACACCTATAGATTTAACAACAGTAACATCATACTTAAAAAATAAAAATGAATTAAATGAAGTAGGGGGAGTAGAGTATTTAACTGAAATTCTTAACTTCGTTCCAACTGCTTCTAATATTGAATATTACATAAAAAGTGTTGAAGAGTCAGCTATTTTACGAAATTTAATAGAAACAGCTACTGAAATAGCTTCTGAAGGATATAATTCTGATGAATCTGTCAATGAAATTTTAGATAAATCAGAAAAGAAAATTTTAAATATTGTTAAAAACAGAAAATCAAGTGAATTTCGTTCTATTAAAGATGTTTTAGCCAAAACTCAATCTGACCTAGAACGATTATATGAACATAAAGACGCTGTTACCGGCTTAGCGACAGGTTGGTATGAATTTGATAAACTAACAACTGGTCTTCATCCAAATGAATTCATCATCATCGCTGCTCGACCAGCCATGGGTAAAACAGCTTTTGCCCTTAATCTAGCTACTTATGTTGCTATGACTCAATCTAAATCCGTTGCTTTATTTAATTTGGAAATGAGTGCTGAACAATTAGCAATGCGTATTTTATCATCAATGGGACAAATCGAAGGTTTTAAATTACGTACTGGAAATTTAGTAGGTAATGATTGGAAAAGGATAAATGAAGCCGTTTCTAAACTATCAACTACTAATATGGTCATAGATGATACTCCAGGTATAACAATAGGTGAAATTCGTGCTAAGTGCCGTCGGTTAGCTAGCAGTGAACAGGGCCTAAGTCTTGTTATTATAGATTACCTTCAACTAATATCAGGAGGCAGAAATTATGGAACCAATCGTCAGCAAGAAGTATCTGATATTTCCCGAAGTTTAAAAACCTTAGCTATGGAACTAAATGTACCCGTAATTGCCTTATCTCAATTATCACGTAACGTTGAAGGCCGTGAAGATAAACGACCATTAATGAGTGATTTACGTGAATCAGGTTCTATTGAACAAGATGCTGATATTGTTGCATTCCTATATCGTGATGACTACTATCGCAAAGACAAAGAAATAAAAACTGAAGATAATGACAGTATCAGTGAATTAATAATAGGAAAACATCGTAGTGGCCCTGTCGCAACAATAGAATTATTATTTAAAAAGAATACATCTACGTTTGTAAACTTAAGAAGAGAAAAATCTTCAATGGAGGCTAAAAAAGAATGAAAAGAATAAAATATCTAATGCTTATATTACTAGTGCCAACTATTTTTCTCACAACTGGTTTTACTACTATTTCCCTAACTCCTCAAACTGTTTACCGAGTTTACTTAAAAGGAAAATCTCTTGGCCTTATAAAATCTAAAGAATCATTAGAAAAATACATTGATAAAAAACAAAATGAAATCAAGAAAAAATATAATGTTGAAACTGTTTATTTACCAGAAGATTTGGATATAGTAAAAGAAATAACTTATTCCGAAGATATTAAAACTACTAAAGAAATATATGAAGAAATAAAAGATATTTCCCCTTTTACTATCAATGGTTACGCTATCAAAATAAGAGGCATTGATACTAAGGACTCTACAGGTAAAACTGTAAAAGGTAAAAATCAAACTATTTATGTCATTGATAAAACTATTTTTGATGATGCTGTGGAAAAAACCGCTAAATCTTTTATACCAAGTGATTCATATGAAGCTTATGCTGAAGATAAACAAGAAGAAATTGAAGATACAGGAAGTATTATTGAAAAGATTTATATTGAAAATAGAATTACTATCAAAGCTCAAAAGATTTCAGTCGATAAAACTATTTATCAAAATGAAGAAGATTTAACAAAATACCTTTTATTTGGAACTACCAAAAAACAAGCCACTTATATTGTTCAAAAAGGAGATACAATTGCTGATGTTGCTTTTAATAACAAAATATCTACAGATGAATTTTTAATTGCTAATCCTAACTTTTCTGATGCCAATGGTTTATTATCTCCTGGACAAGAAGTAACAATAGGAATTATTAAACCGCAATTTAATGTCGTAGAACAAGATTACGTTGTCTCTCGTCAAGAAAAAAATTACACTACAGAAACCCGTTATGACAATGATAAATTTGTAGGTTATTCTGAAGTAATCCAACAAGGTGTTAAAGGTGAAGAAAAAGTTACCCAAATAGTTCAAAAAGTAAATGGTGAAGCTATAAGTTACACTCCAGTATCTAGGGAAACAACCAAAGAACCTGTTAATGAAATAATTGTTAAAGGTGGAAAACAACAAGCTTATACTGGTGGTTATGGTTTACCAGTACCAACTCGTGGTCAATGGGGATGGCCTGCTACTTGTACCTCAATATCTAGTCCCTTTGGTTATCGTTGGGGTGTTCTACATGATGGAACAGATATAGCTGGTTGTGGCTATGGTTCAAATATTTTTGCCGCTCAATCAGGTACAGTTGTTCAATCTGCCTATAAATATGATAATGGTCAATTTATTACTATTGATCATCACAATGGTTATTATTCAATGTATGCTCATTTATGTAATGGTTGTCGTTATGTTAATGTTGGTGATTACGTTGAAAAAGGACAAGTAATCGGTGGTATGGGAATGACAGGAGCAGCCACTGGAGTCCATGTTCACTTTTCTATTTGGTATGGTTATCCATACCTTGGAGGTCGGGCTCAAAACGCCATGAATTTCTATTAAAATGAAAATAAAAACTATAGCGAGTGGTTCCAAAGGAAATTGTACTATAGTCTTATGTGATAAAACTAATCTTATAATTGATATGGGAATTTCTTATTTAACTCTAAAAAGAAGCTTAGAAGAAATTTCCCTATCTTTTCAAGATTTTTCTGGTATTTTAATTACTCACTGTCACAATGACCATATTAAAGGTTTACAATCCTTAATAAACCACACTAATTTAAAAGCTTACATTCCTGAAGCTATGTATGATAGTCTTAAAGAAGTTCTTCCTAAAGAAAAATGTCATTTTATAGACGATAATTTTACTATTAATGACGTTAATATTGAATTAACTCATACATCGCATGATGCTCCTTATTCTGTAGGCTTTATTATAACCCATAAAGATAAAAGTATTGCTTACGTAACAGACACTGGTTACATAAATCGTAAATACTTAGAAAAAATGGTAGGAAAAGATTTATATGTTATTGAAAGTAATCATGATGAAATAATGTTAATGGATGGACCTTATCCTCGCTTTTTAAAAGAACGAGTTATTAGTGATAAAGGTCATTTATCTAATCGTACCACTGCTAAATATCTAAAGAAAATTATTGGAAATAACACAAAATACATTGTTTTAGCTCACTTAAGTGAAAAAAATAACACTGAAGAAAAAGCTTTAGAAGCTATGGCTGAAGAAGATTTACCAGCTATGGCTGAAATATTAATTGCCAGACAACATGAGGAAAGTCCTTTATTAGAGGTGTAATATGTTAAAAATCATTGCCGTTGGAAATATTAAAGAAAATTATTTAAAAGAGGCTATTCAAGAATATCAAAAACGCCTCCAAAAATACAGTAATATTGAATTAATTGAAGTAAAAGATGAGGGCCTTGTTGATAAAGAAAAAGCCCTTTTTCTTGAAGCTGAAAAAATAAAAAAACATCTTTCTCCCAAAGATTATATTATTACTTTAGAAATAGAAGGAAAAATGTTAACATCAGAAGAATTTGCTCATAAATTAAATAATTTATTTATTGACAATAGTAATTTAACTTTTATTATTGGTGGTAGTTATGGTTTAAGTTCTACTATCAAAGACTTAGCTAAAATGCACTTATCCTTTTCTCCAATGACTTTTCCTCATCAATTATTTAGAGTTTTACTTTTAGAGCAACTTTATCGTGCTTACAAAATTAATAATAATGAAAGTTATCACAAATAAAAGGAGGTTCCAAATGATTGGTAATAACTGGGATAATCTCTTAAAAGAAGAGTATAAAAAAGAGTATTTTACGAACTTGTTATCTTTTGTAAATGATGAGTACAAGACAAAAACTGTTTATCCAAAAAAAAATGAGGTATTTAATGCCTTTCGTTACACTGACTACAATGATGTTAAAGTAGTCATATTAGGCCAAGATCCTTATCATGGACCAAATCAGGCTGAAGGATTATCTTTCTCCGTAAGTAATGAAGTCTTAAAACCACCATCTCTGCAAAATATTTTTAAAGAATTAGAAGATGATTTGCATATACCTTTTCCTAAGCATAATTCTTTAAAACCCTGGGCTAAAGAAGGTGTCTTACTCTTAAATGCTGTATTAACTGTTGAAGAGCATACCCCAACTTCTCACAAAAATAGAGGCTGGGAAACCTTTACTGATGAAGTTATAAAAATCCTTAATAATAAAACCACACCTGTTGTTTTCATCTTATGGGGTAGTTATGCTCGAGCTAAAAAGAGTTATATTACTAATCCTATTCATTATGTAATAGAATCACCTCATCCTTCGCCATTTTCAGCTTACAATGGCTTTTTTGGAAGCAAACCATTTTCTAAAACAAATAAATTTTTAAAAGAACATGGTTTAAAAGAAATTAATTGGAAAATTGAATAAAAGGAGAAAAATATGTCTAAAAAATTAACCAATCAAGAATTAGAAAAAATAAAAGATTTTAGAAATTTAGCACAAAGGTTTTATAATCGCAACAACAATCCTGATAGAACTAAAGCTATTGATGCTTTATTTTTAAATGTAATGAAATATTATTTAGAATATAAAGATGAAATAGCTTATATTCCTACGAAAATAGAAACATATAAGTATCATTTACTTCAACCTCAAAATGAAAAATATGAACTATTAGATTTTCTTATCAATAGAGCTATTTCCAATATAGAATATATCGATATTGGCGATCAAAATGCTTATGATCATTCTAAAATTTTACATATCAATCCTAATCGCTACAATAAATATAAAGATACTATAGACCCTGAAACCATTCAAAGAATGCAACAAAAATCCCGTTTTCATGAAACTAATCATGTTCTTCAATCTTTTGATATTTTTAATGATGATTACATCCATAATGCACGTATACGTTCTATATCTTTAGCTGAAAAAGTAGCTTATACCACCAAAAACTTAGGTCATAAATATCCTAATCTACTTAAAGCTTCAACTCTTAAAAATAAAGAAAGTATCATAAAATCAGATTATTTTGCTACTCCTTTTTCATCATCAACCTTTAGTTCAGAAGGTATTGCTGAAATGTATGCAACATTATTTAGTGGTCTCTATGAAAAAAATATTTCTTACTACCCTACTCAAATTTATGAAGATGCCTTCATAACTACTCCTAATTATTTAAATGGTTATTCTCCTTTTTGTCGTTTTTTCTATTATCTTAGAAATTTAGTTTCTAAGGAAAGCATGTTTTCTTCAACCTTTTTAGGTTCTAATAATGCTCTTATCGAATTTTCTTTAGAAAATGGTACTGAAATAACCCAAATATTTAACAAATCTAAAACCATCAAACAATATATCGCCAAAATTAATGAAAATAGAGAAAAAATACACATGGAAAAATTATCAACCACTTCCCCTACTCAGAAAATGTATACTTTACTGCATTTAGCCAGTTATGGTTTTATGTATTCTGGTCCTAGTGAGGAAACTCTAGCTGCTCAAGAATGCTTAGATAAAATCTTTTTAGAAGCATATAAGAAAAAAATTGCCAATTCTAAATATGATATAGATGACATGCTTAATCAATTACAAGTTGCTTATCTTTCATCTATTATCACCCTATCTGCTGATAAGACAAAATGGTATCCATCAGAAGTAAGAGAAGAATATAAAAAATTAATAAAACAATTAATTTATCGTAAAAAACAATTAAAAAATAAACATAACTCCTCATCTAGTAGTACATATAGTTTAAAAAAGGGAACCATTATTCAAGATGATCTTTCTAAAAAACCATCTTCATATAAAACTTCATCATCATCCAAAGCATCTTCATCATCCAAAGCACCTTCATCATCATCTAGTACCTATTCATTTAAAAGAAAAGATATAATTCAAGATTCTTCTAGTGCTTCTTCCAAAGAAACTTCTTCCATGACCGAAGATGAAATAAAAGCGTCTCAAGAAAAACTAGGTTCTTTTAGAAGATAAACATTTAAATTCCACAAAAAAAGTTACATAAGTAACTTTTTTTATATATTATTTTGGGCTTGAACAGCGGTAATTGCTACCACTCCTACAATATCACTACTACTACATCCTCTTGATAAATCATTAATTGGAACAGCAATACCCTGACATATTGGACCATAAGCCTCAGCCTTGGCTAATCTTTGGACTAATTTATAACCAATATTTCCCGCATCTAAGTCTGGAAATATTAACACATTAGCCCTACCAGCCACTTCACTATTAGGAGCTTTCATCTTAGCAACCTCTGGAACAATAGCTGCATCTAACTGTAACTCTCCATCAATCTTATATTGACTATAATTTCTTTTAGCAATATTAACAGCTTCTACTACTTTATCAACATCCGCATGTTTTGCACTTCCCATCGTAGAATGAGAAAGCATCGCTACTAAAGGTTCTTTTTGAATTAACATTTTAAAAGTTTCTGCACTACTTGCTGCAATAGCTGCCAATCTCTCAGGCGTTGGATTTTGTTCTAAACCAGCATCCGCAAAAATAAATGTTCCCTTTTCTCCATAGTCGCACTCTGGAACAATCATCAAAAAAAATGCTGATACTAATTCTACTCCTGGTTTAGTCTTAATTATTTGTAAAGCTGGTCTTAAAGTATTTGAAGATGAATGACAAGCTCCAGACACAACTCCATCAGCTCTTTTAGTTTTTACTAACATACATGCATAATACATATAATCTTCTAACAATAACTTCTTAGCTTCATCATAAGTCATACCTTTATGTTTTCTAAGATTAACTAATTCATTAATTAACTCTTCTGTCATTTCAGCTTGCCAAGGATCAATAACAACAGCCTTAGAAATATCTAATCCCTGAGCCTCTTTACTAATTTCTTCTTTATTACCAATAATAATTAAATTAGCAATATCTTCTTTTAAAATAGTATCAGCTGCTTCCAATACTCTTCTATCCATACTCTCAGGTAAAACAATTGTTTTTTTATCCTGTTTAGCTCTTATTTTTATTTCTTCAATAAAACTCATATCCATTTACCTTTCATTTAAAATTTCAAATATTTCTCTTTTTTCATTATTATAAAATTCTTTATTTTTATAATGACATAATAAGGCCACTATTTTTGACGGAAAAGATACTACTAGTTTATTAAATTCCACAACTGTATCATTATAAAATTTAATAGCTCCAATAATTTCTTCTTCATTATCATTTAAATCATCTAATACTCTAATTAAGGCATCACTTTTTAAAAGTTTCTCATTATCATCTAAAGTCTTAAATAACTTGTTATAGCACTCTTTTAAATAATTATGCATTTCAAAATTATTAAAATTTTTTTCTTCTACATAAGCTAAATCATTTAAAAAAGCATCACTTTTTAATTCCTTATTAATTATAGGAATAGTTCTATCTAATAAATTTTTTTTCATATTTAAATACATTCCAATATCTTCTTCAGCTTTATCAATCTTTATAATACAAAATTGAAATTTATTATGATTAATTATAAAAACAGATATCAAAATTATAAAGATAACACTTACAACTCCCGCAATTATTATCATCAAATCCCTCCAATACTAAAGTAATTATATCAAAAGATAATAAAATAAAAAAGAGAATTACTAAAGAATTCTCTAAAATGTTAAATGAAAAAGTAAATTGCGTTTAAAAATAAAGAGTTGAAATTTAGTCTTTCATCTACTTTAGTCAAGGACGAACGATAGTGAGTTCATCGAAGATCCTTGACGGGAATTTATCAGTTTTAAATCAATAAATCTCTGCAAACCATTATAAAATGGTTATTTTTTTGTCAAATTTTCGTT
>CANQSQ010000036.1 GCA_947626565.1 uncultured Bacilli bacterium | reverse complement strand
AAAATCAACCCGAACGGATTGATTATATATGTTAAGTTCAAACTATAAAAGTTCGAACAGAAACGTCACTGGAGCGGATGAGGAGAATCGAACTCCCGTAGTCAGCTTGGAAGGCTGAGGTTCTACCATTAAACTACATCCGCACATATTTTAAATCAACCTCAGCTCTCGCCAGGTCGACTTAATCAAGTAGACATTTTCTATTATACTATTTATTTTCTTATTGTCAATACTAAATTATTTAAAAATACATTTCTTAAAATACTTAGCTCAAAACTAATCGTCAAAATATTACCTTATTTTCACTTTCTTTTTTTTATAAATTATACTATACTAATACTAGAAAAAGGGTGATTATATGAAAATCCTAGCCAGTGATTTTGATAATACATTATTTGTTTCAAATCAAGATGCTTTTCATAAAAATATTCAAGCCATCAAAAAATTCATTGCTTATGGCAATATCTTTTGCATTATAACTGGTCGTAATTACTCTTACTTAAAACAAGAACTTAATAAGTATAATATCCCATATAGTTATTTAATATGTGCTGATGGTGCTAAAATATTCAATAACATGGATTATTGTATTGATACATACTTATTATCTGAAAAAAAAATAAATCTTGTCATTCCTCTTTTTGAAAAATATAATTGTAAATATTATCTTGATGATGGTTACAATGAAACAACCAACAAAAATGACTGTATTAAAGTAGTAGGGGTATTTGATAATCAAAAACAAGCTGAACAATTAAATGCTGACATAAATAGCTTAGATGTTTATTCTTATATTAGTACTGAGCATATTAATGTTGTTGATAAAAGTGTTAACAAATTAAATAGTTTAAAAAGACTTTGTAATCTTGAACAATTACCACTTTCTAATTTATATGTTATTGGTGATGAAATAAATGACTATAACATGTTAAAGAATTTTAAAGGTGCTCTTATGAAAAACCATAATCCTATACTAGATGATTTAAATAAAAAAGAGTATGATAATTTATCTGATTATATTGAAGAATTGATTAATAATTAATTCTTTTTTTCATATTATTTTTATAGGTGAAAATAATATGGGAGACTTTGTTTTAAACTTAATAACTACTTATGGCTATCTTGGTGTCTTTTTAGGAATGATTTTAGAAGCCGTAATAATAGTAATTCCTAGTGAAGCTATTTTAGCAACTTCAGGTATTTTAGCGGGAAAAGGTATTTTTTCTTTTTGGGGCGCTTTTTTAAGTGGTTTACTAGGAAGTGTTTTTTGTGCTATTATCATTTATTTTATTGGTTACTTTGGCGGACGAACCTTTATCAAAAAATACGGTAAATACTTCTTTATGAAAGAAGAAGATTTAGAAAAGTCTGATTCCTGGTTCCAAAAATATGGTCTTCTAGCATCTTTAATCGGTCGTAATTTTCCCATTATTAGGACTCTTATTTCTCTTCCTATAGGCATTATGCATCTATCTTTTCTTAAATTCGTAATATATACAACAATAGGTTGTATCCCCTGGACCTTAGCCTTAGTTTACCTTGGTTACACACTTGGTAATAATTGGGTTGTAATTAATGTTTATTTAGCTAAACTAAAAATACCTATCATAATTATAATAGTGATTCTTATTTCTTATTACTTATACAAATTTTTAAGAAAAATACTACTAAAAAAAACTTTAAAAACTAATTTTTAGCTCAAAAATGTAAAAATACTACAATAAAACTAGTATTTTTTTTTAATTTATGTTATACTTTAGGTCGTGTGCAAAAGAGGTGTATTAAATTGGAAAAAAGAAATGTTGCAATTATTGCCCATGTTGATCATGGTAAAACTACTTTAGTCGACGGTATTTTAAAACATTCTGGAATGTTTCGTGACAATGAAGATGTATCAAATGTATCTATGGATTCAAATGCCTTAGAAAAAGAACGTGGTATTACTATATTAGCTAAAACTACATCTTTAGATTATAAAAATGTTCGTATAAATATTCTTGATACTCCTGGTCATGCTGACTTTGGTGGGGAAGTTGAAAGAATTATGAACATGGTAGATGGTGTCTTGTTAGTAGTTGATGCTTATGAAGGTGCTATGCCTCAAACAAGATTTGTCTTAAAAAAAGCCTTTGAAGCTAAAGTAAAGCCTATAGTCATTATTAATAAAGTAGACAAGCCAAGTGCTAGATGTAAGCAAGTAGTTGATGAAGTATTAGATTTATTTATCGAACTAGGAGCTGATGACTCTCAGTTAGATTTTAAAGTAATATATGCCTCAGCTGTTAATGGAACTTGTTCTTTAAGTGACGATATTTCTACTCAAACAGAAGGTTTTACAGAAATATTAGATACCATTCTAGAAGAAATACCTGCTCCAACAGGTTCTAAAGACAATCCTCTTCAATTCCAACCTGCTTTATTAGATTATAATGAATTTGTTGGTCGTATTGGAATTGGACGTGTTCATAATGGTAAGATTAAAACAGGAGAAGTTGTAACTTGTTGTCGTTTAGATGGTACTACTAAACAATTTAGAATTCAAAAACTATTTGGTTACTATGGTTATAATCGTATTGAAATAGAAGAAGCTGAAGCTGGTGATATTGTTGCTGTTGCTGGACTTGCCGATATCTCAGTAGGGGAGACATTATGTAATAATGACCATATTTTACCATTACCAAAACTTCATATTGATGAACCAACTCTTCAAATGACATTTGGTACTAATTCATCTCCTTTTGTAGGACGTGATGGTAAAATAGTTACCGCTCGTAAAATAGAAGAGCGTTTAATGCGTGAAACTCAAAAAGATGTTAGTCTTCGTGTTGAACCTGCTACTAATGAATCATTTTTAGTTAGCGGACGTGGTGAATTGCATTTAGGAATTTTAATAGAAAATATGCGTCGTGAAGGCTTTGAACTAGAAGTGTCTAAACCAACTGTTATTATTAAAGAAGTAAATGGTGAAAAATATGAACCATATGAAGAGTTACAAATAGAAGCCCCTGAAGATACAATTGGTTCCGTAATTGAACAATTAGGTGTCCGTGGTGGTAAAATGGAAAACATGACTAATTTTGAAAATCAAGTTCGCTTACTTTATACTATTCCATCACGTGGTTTAATAGGTTTTTCTACTGATTTTATGACCTTAACAAAGGGTTATGGAATTATGAATCATTCTTTTAAAGAATATCAACCATATGAAAATGTTGTTATTGGTGAAAGAAAACTAGGTGTTTTAGTTTCTATGGAAAATGGTGCTGCTACGGCTTATTCCATTGGCAATTTAGAAGATAGAGGTATTATGTTTATCGAACCAGGTACTGAAGTTTATGAAGGTATGGTTGTTGGTGAATGTAATCGTGATAATGACTTAGCTGTTAATGTCGTAAAAGGAAAACAATTAACTAATACCCGAGCAGCTGGTTCAGATCACACCGTTGTCCTAAAAAGACCTCGACCTATTTCTTTAGAGTATGCTCTAGATTATATTAATTCTGATGAATTAGTTGAAGTTACTCCAAATCATATCCGTATTCGTAAGAGAATTTTAAACACAGAAGAGCGCAAAAAATTTGATGCTCGTAATAAAACTAACTAAATAACTAGAAATAGTTATTTTTTTCTTGGCTATTTTTTAAGACTTTGCTATAATGTTATTAAGATAGAGGTGAGTTAATGAGTAAACGTAACAATTCTAATAAAAAATTATCGCCTGAAGAATTAGCAAAAACTCAAGTTTTAAATTTAAGTGATGTTGAAAAAATAGCTAAATATGAAAAAAGTACTAGTAAAAAACCAGCTATAATATTAGCTTTTATTGGTCTTCTTTCTATTACTATGGGCTTAATGTACCCAAGCATAACGTCTTTTATAGATAAAAAGAATAATCCTAAGGAAGAAGTAACTTTAAATAGAGAAGATAAAACAGAAGATACATCTTTAAAGAATAATGTGACTCCAACACCTTCAGCTTCCGCAACTTCAACTGCTCCCGCCGCCAATACCTCACCAAATCAATTAACGTGTACTCTTTCAACACCATCTACAGCTGATGGAACTGATAAAACTTTAACTTATAATTTTACTTTTGCTAATAATCTTCTTCAAACTTATACAAAATTAATAGTTGTTAATCCAACCAAAGATAGTCCTATAGGAGCAACTACCATTACTAATGCTCTAACAAATTATCAAAAATTAAGTGAAACGAAACTAACAGGGTATTTACTTCAAATTTCTAAAACAACCGTTGGCTTTACCTTAACAGTAAATATTGATTTAACTAAAATAAATCAACAAACATTACCTGCTGAATTAAAACAAGATGCTAATACAAACATTGAATTTGCTTTAAATAATGAGATGACTGCTGTTAAAACAGCTATGTTAAATGCTAAATACGTATGTAATTAAAGTAAAACAAAAAAAACTGCTTATTAAGCAGCTTTTTCATTCTTTAATAAAGTTCTTTTTTCTTTAGTAGTAAGTCTAACTTTTGTACCATCTTGTAATCTAAAAACTTGTAAATTTAAATCTTGACTACTATTAGTAGTATTTCTAGCATGAGAACGAATTCTCTTCTTTTTATTTGGTTTTCTAATTGATACATTTACTGCCATAATATCCCTCCTTTGGTCTTTTGCCATCTGCTCTATAACTTTATCATAAAACATATCGAAAGTCAAACAAAACCTTAAAAAACCTAGAAAAACTCTAAAAATAAACTAAAAAACCAGTAAAAATCACTTAAATATTGTATAATCTAATTAAGGAGGTTATTCATATGTACATCCCATTATATAACAAAAGCAATTATACCTTACTATCATCACTTTTAAAAATAGATGATTTAATTTCTTATGCCCAAAATAATAACCTTCCTAGTATAGCTTTAACTGATACCAATATGTATGGAACTATGGAGTTTATTACTAAATGTGAAGAAAATAATTTAAATCCCTTAATTGGTTTAAACATTGTCACATCTACTTACAATTTTGTACTTATTGCTAAAGATTTTAATGGCTATAAAACCCTAATAAAATTATCTACCATTCAAAATGAAAAGGAAATAACTGAAGAAGAACTAAATACTTACAATAAAAATGTTTTTTGTTTAATTCCCTTTCCATTTAAAGAAACCTTTTCATCTCTTGGAACTATTTACTCAGATATATATTTAGGGTTTAGTAATAAAAAAGAAGAATTAGAAGCATCTATTATCACTAAAAACATTGTTTTCCTTCAAGAAAATCTATATCTAAATTCTTCTGATAAAAATATCTTGCCATACTTATATTACATTCGTGATGGTAAAACAATAACTGATAATATGATTTATGAAGTAGATAATCACGCTCTAAATATTATTGCTACTGATTATTCATCCACTATTGGTCTTCAAAACACTTTAAAAATAAGTGAAAACTGTCATATTACATTTCCACCCATGAAAAATTTATTACCAATTTATGAATGTAGTAATCCTAAAGAATATTTATTTGAATTATGCAAAAAAGGCCTTACTAAGCGTCTTAACAATAATGTGCCCCAAAATTACCAAGACCGTTTACTTTATGAATTGAAAATCATCAATGAAATGGGTTTTGCTAATTACTTTTTAATAGTTTATGACTTTATTAAATTTTCTAAAAAAAATGGTATACTTGTTGGACCGGGTAGGGGAAGTGCTGCTGGTTCCTTAGTATCATATTCTTTAGGAATTACGGACATTGATCCTATAAAATATAATTTATTATTTGAAAGATTTTTAAATCCTGAACGTAAAACTATGCCTGATATAGATACTGACTTTCCTGATAATAAACGTGATGACGTTATTAAATATGTCATTGATAAATATGGACCTAAACGTGTCTGTGGAATTGTCACTTTTGGAACCTTAAGTGCTAAACAAGTTATAAGAGACGTTTGTCGTGTTTTAAATGTACCTCTTCATAAAGTTGATAGTCTTTGTAAATTTATTCCTACAGTAACTAAAGACAAATTAAATGATTTTTATACTAAAAATCCCGCTTTTAAAGCTCGCATAGATAGTGATACCACTCTAACTAATATGTATAACATTGCTATTCATTTGGAAGGTTTTCCAAGACATACTTCTTCCCATGCCGCTGGTATTGTTATGAGCCAAATTGATCTTGATGAAATTATTCCTTTAACTGTTGGTGATAATATTCATCTTTCTAGTTATACTTATGAGTACCTAGAAAAATTAGGCCTTCTTAAAATGGATTTTTTAGGTTTAAAAAATTTAACAATTATTGATAATATTATTCATGATGTTAATAATCATCATAACCTTTTACTTGATTTTAATAAAATACCATTAGATGATAAAGAGGCTTTAAATATTTTCGCAACTGCTAATACTAGTGGTATTTTCCAATTTGAATCTAGTGGTATGCGTAACTTTCTACGTAAACTAAAACCAACTTCTTTTGAAGATATTGTAGCGGCCATTGCCTTATTTCGACCAGGAGCTGCTCCCAATATTGACCCCTATATCAAAAGAAAACAGGGTAAGGAACATGTCGTTTATTTAGATTCCTCCTTAGAATCTATTTCTAAAGATACATATGGAATTTTAATTTATCAAGAACAAATTATGCAAGCAGCTAGTCTTTACGCTGGCTATACTTTAGGTGAAGCTGATATTCTTCGTCGTGCTATGAGTAAAAAAAAGGTGACCTTATTAAAAAGTGAAGAAGAAAAATTTATTGCTAAAAGCTTAGAAAAAGGCCATACCAAAGAACAAGCTGAAAAGATATTTTCGTTAATTCTAAATTTTGCTGGATATGGTTTTAATCGTTCTCATTCTGTTGCTTACTCCATCATTGCTACTAAAATGGCTTATTTAAAATGCCATTATCCTACCATCTTCTTTGCTAATTTATTAAACAATGTAATTGGTAGTGAAACTAAAACTCATGAATATATAATGGAAGCTAAAGCAAATAACATTGAAATAATTAAACCTACAATAAGTTCATCAACTAATAAATATATAGTTAAAGATAACCAAATAATATATCCACTTTCTAATATTAAATCTATCGGAGCAGTTGTTTCTAATAGTATAAATAAAGCTCAAGAAAATGGTAATTTTACAGATATCTTTGACTGCTTTTCTAGATTATATATTGCTGGTATTGGTAAAAAAACATTAGAAGTTCTAATTTATGCTGACGTTTTCAAAGAATTTTCTTACAATAGAGCTACATTAATTTATAACTTAGATAGCCTATTTAATTATGCTGAATTAACTAAAGACATTGATCCAACTTTAGTCATGAAACCTGATTTAGAAATTCAAAAAGAATATTCTAATAATTATTTATTAGAAAAAGAAAAAGAAGTCTTTGGCTTTTACTTATCATCACATCCTGCTATTTTTTATAAAAAAGATAATCCTAATATTATTTCATTGAATAAGCTGAATAATTATTTTACTAAATCTATAGATGTCATATTTCTTGTTGATAAAATTAAAGTTATCAATACTAAAAATGGTGATAAAATGGCCTTTATAACTGGTAGTGATGAAACAGCTACAGCTGAATTTACTTTCTTTCCTAAAATCTATAAAAGTTGCAGTAATATAACCAAAGGAGATTTATTAAAAGTTCGGGGTATGGTTGATAAAAGATATGATCAATATCAAATTGTTGTAAATAAAGTTAAAATTTTAGAAGGAGACAAAAATGAATAAATCTAATAAAGAAAAACTATTGTCCATTGCTAGTATTTGCTTAATTTTTGATCAATTAATAAAAATTCTCATAAGAGCCAAAATAAATATTCATGAAGAAATACCTATTATTCCTAAATTCTTCTCGCTTTATAATACGGCTAACACGGGAGCTGCTTTCTCTCTTTTTAATGGTAAAACTATTTTTTTAATTATAATTTCTTTTATTGCTTTAGTTGCTATTTATACATACATAAAACAAACTAAAAATATTTCTTCATTATCTCTCACATCTTTAGGACTTATCTATGGTGGTATCTTAGGTAATCTTATAGATAGACTTTTATACCGAGCTGTAACAGACTACTTATTATTCTACCTAGGGAATAATTCTTTTCCTATTTTTAACTTAGCTGATATTTTTATCACAGGTGGCATTTTTTTATACTTTCTTTCAGAATTTGTTTTACCAAAAATTGCCCAACGGAAAAAAATTTGATATAATATCTAACTCAAGAGGACCATATGCGTCATAAAGGTGGTGATTACATGTTTGTCGATGAAAATGACAATGAAAGATTAGATTCTTACTTAGCGAAGAAATTATCTCTTTCCCGTAGTAAAGTTCAAAAATTAATTAAAGACAATTTAGTAACTGTTAATGACAAGAATGTTAATGCTAGTTACTTAGTAAAAGAAAATGATAAAATTGAAATTCTTGATGACTTAAACTATGAAATTGACGTTTTACCTGAAGATATTCCTTTAGATATTGTTTATGAAGATGATGATTTACTAGTTATTAATAAGAAAAGTGGTATGGTTGTTCATCCTGCTCCAGGACATTACACTAATACCTTAGTTAATGCCTTGCTTTATAAATTTAATTTATCCAACAAAGCATCAATTCGTCCTGGAATAGTACATCGTCTTGATAAAGATACTAGTGGGTTGATGCTTGTAGCTAAAAATGATTGGACCCATGAAATGTTATCTACGATGATTGCCAATAAAGAAGTAAAAAGACATTATTTAGCGATTGTTGATGGTTTAATAAAACATGATACTGGAACTATTGATGCTCCAATAGGTAGAGATCCTAATGACCGACAAAAAATGACGGTGACGGATAAAAATGCTAAAGAAGCTATTACTCATTTCAAAGTTTTAGAACAATTTAAGAATAATACGTTAATAGAATGTATTTTAGAAACAGGTCGAACTCACCAAATAAGAGTTCATCTAGCCTACATTGGTCATCCTGTTACCAATGATCCTGCTTACAATAAAAAGAAAGCTACTGAGTTTGGACAAATGCTTCATTCTAAAAGTATTCAATTTAAGCATCCTAGAACTAACAAAGAATTATACTTTGAAGTAGAACCACCTCAAGAATTTCAAGCTGAATTAGAAAAATTACGAAAGGAAATGTTATGAAAAAAGTAAAAAATACTCATGTTGGAAGTTATGGCTTAATAATTAAAGATGGAAAAGTTGCTTTAATAAAAAAAGCTAGAGGAGGTTATACTGGTTTATTTGATATTCCAGGAGGCGGCCTTGAACATGACGAAACACCACTTGCTGCTTTAAAAAGAGAACTTATGGAAGAAGCAGGTGTTACAGTTACCAATTGTGAATTGTTGACTGCCACTTCTTGTACATTTTCTTGGCAAATGGCAAAAGATGTAGTAGAAGATTTACATCATATTGGAATTTTATATAAAGTGGATATTCTAGAAGATACAGTAAAAGAAGAACCTGATGGACTTGATTCTAATGGCTGCTTTTTTCTGGAAATTTCCAAACTTCATAAAAAAGATTTAACCCCTTTCGCAATAGAAGGATTAGAATTACTAGGTTATACCTTGTTATAAAAAGTCTAAAAAATATCGGTTTATTTTTCTAAAATTATTAATCAATTGACAATTTTAGTAATAATAGATAAGATACATATAAAAAATTATTAACCATGGAGGGATTTTTTTGAAAAATGAAATGCTTCAATTTATAATAGAACAAGCTTCTAAAAACTCTTTAGATGAAATAGACGAAGAAAAAGTCAAGAAATTAGTTATAGAAACAGAAAAAAATTTAAAATCTGAATTAAGTGGCTATGCAACTATAGATAAACCATATAATCAGTTTTATTCCAGTGAAGTTCTAAATAAAGAATTCCCAAAAGAAAAAATTGCGACAGCTGTTCTTAAACGTGCTCAAAAAATGCGTGATATGACAGCTTATATTTGTGAACAAGAATTTTCTTTTGGTCAATTGTATGATAACACTTTAAAATATGCCCATATTTTAAAAAATAAGTATCATGTTAAAAGTGGCGACAGAATTGTTATGGATGTTTTATCTACACCTGATGCCATATGTGCCTTTTTAGCTGCCAATTTAGTTGGTGCCAAAGTTCGACCAATTGATCCTATATATAGTGTTGAACAGATTGAACATATATTAACAGAATATGACCCAAAAATGGTCATCTGCAATGCTCTTCATTACGGAAATATGAAAAAGGCCATCAAAGATAGAAACATACCTGTCAGTTATACAAAGTTAAAAGGCTATTTGCCATTTGTTCCTAAGGCAAAAAAACAAGTTATTAATACGATAGAGCATATTAATGAAATAAAAATGCACAAATCAAAAGATAATTGGAGTAATTTTTTAGATGAACTTGCAACTGTTAAAGATAAAGAAGTAACATTAGAGGAATTTTCTTCTTATTTTACACCAAATGAGGTTGCTACAATCTTTTCTACAAGTGGAACAACTGGTGAAGCAAAAGGGGTAGAGGTAACTAATGAAAACTTTTTAAGCAACGTTTATAAAGAATATTATTCAGATTTTGATCTTAATCCAGGTGATTCCTTATTTAATCCTATGCCAACATGTAGTTCCTTTTTCTGGTATGTTATTTCTTTAGCTGCTTTTTTAGGAATTTCTACTTCTTTAAGTCCACTATTTGACGCCAAAGAAAGTCCTAAGCAAATTTCTGAAGATAAGAGCACTTGGGTTTTACTTGGACCAATTATTATAGAACAATTATGTAATTATATTGAAAATGCCGAAAAAAATGATTCAAAATTTTTCTCATTACTATGCAAAATTGAAGATTTAATATTCGGAAAAAGTAAGATATCATCTGTTGCCGAATTAAAGAGAAAACACCATTATGTTAGTGGTGGAGATTTATTAACTCTTGATTTAGAAAAAAGG
>CANQSQ010000035.1 GCA_947626565.1 uncultured Bacilli bacterium | reverse complement strand
TTGTGCATTTTCTTTTAAAAATAAACTATTTTGACTCAATTGCACTTATTTGTGCACTTTACTTAAAATTTAACGTTATTCAAAAATATAAGAGGAATTTTTATTTAGTTCTTTTATTATTAACTCAGATATTTTTTGATAACCAAGACTATTAGGATAATAATTAGCGGGATTATCTTCTAAATGGTTATTGTCAAATAACGTAGTAGTATCAATATAAATGATTTTAGAGTTAGCTTTTAAAGTTTCATTAACTCTTTTAAGTAAATGATTAAGTAGATAAGAATGAGCATTAGAAGGATAATAACCAATAAAGTAAATTTTACCTTGATAGTATTTTTGTAATTCTGTGAATAATAAGTCATAAGAATGAGTTATTTCTTGAAGAAGTTTATCTATATTAAAGTTAGTAGAATTATCTACTAAACTTAGTTTATATTTTAAATCATTTATTCCTATAGTAAGGGTTACGACATCTGCTTGACGGAGAGCTTCTTTTAGATTAACTTTTTTATTATTAATAGTTTTTTCTTTATTAAGGAGGATATAGTAATATAATTTTTCTATTGTTAAGTTTTTTTCACTGTAAGTTTTAATATATTTATTAAGATGATTGGTACTTTTTAAGTAATCTTTGACATGGTCGGCATAGCTATAGTCAATGATATTGTAAGAGTTTACTCCTAAAGCTAGTTCATCACCTAGAGCAAGATAATTTATGTCATTTTTGTTGTTGTTTTTATAGATTAAAAAGGTAATTAGACAAACAAGTATAAATATTATTAATTTGAGATGTTTTTTGAGCATATAGGCCTCCAAAAAAAAGAAATATACACTAAATTATATTTCTTTTAAAGTTATTTTAGCACCTACGTTAGTAAGTTTTTCTATTATTTGTTCATAACCTCTTAAAATATGTTCAACATTAGTTATTGTGGTTGTTCCAGAAGCTTTTAAACCAGTAGCAACCATGGCAGCTCCAGCTCTTAAATCAGTAGCAACAACTGAAGAACCTTTTAACTCTGTTGGACCTATAATAGTAGCTGTTTGATTTTTGACAACTATATCAGCACCAAGTTCTTTTAAATAAGGTACGTGCATGAAACGATTTTCCCATATAGTTTCATTAACTTTAGATTTTCCATGAGCTTGGGTTAATAAAACCGTAAATGGTTGCTGTAAATCGGTTGGAAAGCCAGGATATACAGCCGTTTTTATATTTGTAGCTTTTAAATTATTATTTCGTTCTAATATCATGACATAATCAGTACCTATTTCTAATTTAACACCCATTTCTTCTAATTTAGAAAGAAGAGAATCTACATGTTCTGGTATCATATTATCGACTTTAAAATATTTGCCACACAAAGCACCAATAATTATATATGTACCAGCTTCAATACGATCAGGGATAACTTCGTGAAAACATTTATTTAAATGTTCGACTCCTTCAATTTTGATGGTTGAAGTACCAGCTCCAACTATTTTAGCACCCATATTATTTAAAAAAGTAGCGACATTAACAATTTCAGGCTCTTTAGCGGCATTGTCAATTATAGTTGTTCCTTTAGCTTTTACAGCAGCTAACATAATATTTATCGTAGCTCCTACTGATGCTATATCTAAATAAATATTGGCACCTTTTAATTCGTCAGCTTCAACAATATATTTGTTTTTTTCAACCGTTATTTTGGCACCTAAAGCTTCAAAACCTTTTAAATGTAAGTCAATGGGACGAGCCCCTATAGAACATCCACCAGGAAAATACATTACAGCTTTTTTAAATTTACCTAATAAGGCTCCCATAAAATAATATGAAGCACGTAGTTTTTTAGAAAAAATTTCAGCTATTTCGGTATTTTCCATTGCTCTAGGATCGATAACAAGACTTTCACTAGCTCGATTAACATTTACTTTTAATAATTTCAAAATATCGCATAGAGCATCAGTATCAGTAATTTCTGGAACATTACAAATAGTAGCTTCTTCATCGGTTAAAATGGCAGCTGGTATTAAAGCAACGGTGGCATTCTTGGCACCACTTATACGAATTGTACCAGAAAGTTCTCTTCCACCTTCAATTTCCATTATTTTCATACTTTCCTCCACTTATATTTGTGTTTTAAATAAAGTTACAATCTCTTCTATTCTCTTTTTTATAGCTTGTTCACCACTACCAATTACTTTACGAGGGTCATAAGCACTTGTATCTTCGGTTAAGAATTTTCTTACGGCTGTTGACCAAGCAACTTGTAAATCAGTGTTGATATTTATTTTAGAAATACCACAGGCAATAGCTGTTGCAATTTTGTCATTAGGAATGCCTGTTCCACCGTGTAAAACAAGAGGAATTGGTAGATTGTCATTAATAATTTTCATAGTATTGAAATCAAGGTTTGGTTCACCTTTATAAAAACCATGTACACTTCCTAGAGCGGGAGCAAGAGAATCAATATGAGTATTCTCATATAATATTTGACAATCTTCTAAGGTAGCATTAGTGGCACTACTAGTTATGTTGTCTTCAGTTCCTCCAATATGCCCTACTTCAGCTTCAACACTAACGTTTTTAGTATGAGCATAATCAACTACTTCTTTGGTTATTCTGATGTTTTCGTTTAAATCTAAGCGAGAAGCGTCGATCATTACTGAGGTAAAGCCAGCATCAATGGCTTTTTTACAAGTTTCAAAAGATTGACCATGGTCAACGTGTAAACAAACAGGAATTGTAATATTTAAATCTTTAATTAAACCATTAATCATACCTGTTATAACATCAAAACCACCCATATATTTAGCGGCTCCTTCACTGACACCTAAAATAACGGGAACATTTAGTTCATTGCATTTTTCTAATATATATTTAGACCACTCTAAGTTATTAATATTAAAATGTGGTACTGCATAATGATTTTCTTTTGCTTTATTAAGCATATCTATAAAATTTACTAACATTCTTTTCACCCATTATTATCATAAAAAAAACTTTATATTTTGTCAATTAATAATGCATTTTTGATAGTAAAAGAACGTCAATTAAAAAAAAGATATTTTAACGCTAAAAGAAGTAAAATTAAAATACCTAAGATAGTGGCTTTTTCTCCGTATTTTTCATAAAGTTTTTTACCAAGGATAAGACCTAATAGAGTAAAAAAAGCACTTACTATAGAAAAGAGAATACTAGCTAGAAGAACAAAGGAATTAGTAATACCTAAAGCAATACCTACTGAAAAACTATCAACACTAACAGAAAAGGAAAAAAAGATAATAGAAAGAAAACTTGTTATAAATTCTTTTTGTTCTTCTTTGCGGCTTAAAAACATCTCAAGAGCTAAAAGAAAAAAGATTAAAGCAACAAAAAGATTAGTATTTAGAGTAATTTTTTTAGTAAACATGTAACCAATTGTTGAACCTAGTAGAGGCATAAAAAAGTGAAAAAGACCAACAAATAAACTAGTAATTAAGCATTTTTTAAAAGGTGGTTTATTAGTACCATAGGCTAAGGCAAGAGAAAAGGCATCCATACTAAGACCAATGGCTAAAAAAAAATATACAAGAATTTGAGACATTTAATCACCTTGTATATTTTATTCAATAGAAAGATTAAAAATACTTATCAATTATTTCTTTTATGTAGGATTTGTATTCTATTTTACTAGACTTTGTTTCTTCTTGTTCAATTAAACAAAGAGGTGGAAATAAAACACACCAAAAATTATCGCCAGTTCCTTCTCCTAAAGTAATAACTAATGATTCATAGTATCCTTCTTCATATATGACGTCATTATATTCTTTTTCAGGAAAATAATTAGTACCATAGTTAATTTTATATTTAGTTGTAGGAGATTCTTCTTCTAGAGTTTGAGTAATTATTTTTTCATAATAAGGAATATTTTCTTGAATAAAAGATCTTGTTGACGATAAATTTTTAGATTCATAAGAAAGAAGATTTGTGGAAGTAGTTAAATTATTTAATAATTTCTTTTTTATAATTTGATCTTTTGGGGCATTACTATTAGCAATGATTCTAAAGCGAATTGATTCTTGGGGAATAATAATTTTTTCTTCTTTATTTAAACAGAGTATGGAAATTATAATGGCTAAAATGATTATTGTTTTTTTCATATAAAAACCTCACCTTTCAATATAATAGTGAGGATTTAGTTTATTTTTTATACAATTATTTTAAATTTTTGAAAATAAATAACATTCTATCGCGACCTGATAGGTCTTTTTTTACTTCTACAATTACGTTTGTTAGGGTCGAAGTAATTAACTGTTTTATAGCTGATGCTTGCGTATTGCCTATTTCAAAAGCTACTAAGCATCTATCTTTCATATGATTAGGTAAATCTTTTATTATTTTACGATAGCAATCAAGACCATCTTCACCAGCATATAAAGCAAGTGAGGGTTCATTATTTTTTACAATGGGTTCAATATCTTCAGTGGTTTTTATATAGGGAGGGTTACTGATAATAACGTCATATTTTTTTTCCACTTTGGCAAACATATCACTTTCAATTAAAGTGGCTTTTGAATTCAATAATCCACAGTTTTGGTGGCAAACGGTTAAAGCTTGAGGACTAATATCAATTAAATCCACAGATTTTGGGGAAAGTTTTTGTTCTAGAGTTAAGCCTATTACGCCACTACCACACCCTAAATCAATTATATCCACAGGTTCTGTGAAATGTTCTTTTATGTAGTTAATGGTGTTTTCAACAAGCTCTTCGGTCTCAAAACGTGGTATCAAGACATTTTTATCAACTAAAAAGTGATTTCCATAGAAATTAACATTACCTATTACATATTGTAGAGGTTGTCCAGCTTCTAAAGCTAAGACTTCTTTTTTATATAGTTCAACTATATCTTGAGGAACTTCTTCATTTAAACAGTTTAATAATTCTAAAGGATTTTTAGATAAATTTTCAGCTAATAAAATTTTAGCATGGTCAGAATGGATGTGTCCTTTAGCAAAAAACAGAAGATTTTCAATGGTCATTAGTCTTCTGTTTCTCCTTGTAATTTTCTTTTTTGATCTTCTTGAATTAAGGCATCAATGATATCATCTAAATCGCCATCCATTACACGATCAAGATTTTTGGTAGTAAAGCCAATACGATGGTCAGTAACACGATTTTGAGGATAATTATAAGTTCTTATCTTTTCAGCTCTATCACCAGTTCCAATTTTACTTCTTCTTTCAGCTCCAGCTTCTTCTAATTGTTTTTGTAATTCTAATTCATAAAGACGTGTTTTTAAAACTTTCATAGCTTGCTCTTTATTTTGAATTTGACTACGCTCATTTTGACAAGTAACTACTGTATTAGTTGGTAAATGGGTTATACGTACAGCTGAATCGGTAGTATTAACACCTTGACCACCACAACCACTAGAGCGGTAAATGTCGATACGTAAATCATTAGGGTTAATTTCAATATCAATATCATCATCAGCTTCAGGCATTACTAAGACGGTGGCAGTAGAAGTTTGAAGACGACCATTAGCTTCTGTTACAGGAACACGTTGAACTCGGTGAGAACCACTTTCATATTTCAAAAGAGAATAAACATTATTTCCTTTAATGATAAACTCTATTTGACTAAAACCTCCAGCTGTTCCTTCAATTGAATTGTATACTTGATAAGAAAAGCCTTTCTTGTCAGCATATCTTGTGTACATTCTGAATAAGTCTCCAGCAAAAATATTGGCCTCATCACCACCAGCGGCGCCTCTAATTTCCATAACAACATTCTTACCATCATTAGGATCTTTAGGAATAAGAAGAATTTCTAATTCATGATCTAATTGAAGTTTTTCTTCTTCAAGGTTTTTTAATTCTTCTTTAGCCATTTCCCCTAATTCGGAATCTTTAAGCATTTCTTTGGCTTCTTCAATATTATTTAGAACTTTCTTATATTTTTTGTAGCAGTTAACAATGTCCTCTAATTCAGCCATTTCTTTAGAATATTCTTTAGTCTTTTTGATATCACTTAAAACTTCTGGTTTAGTTAATTCTAGCTCCAAAGTTTGATACTTTTCAAGTGTAGCTTCTAAACGTTCTATCATAATTTCACCCTTTCTTTAGGTCTTTTATGGCATATTATACCATTTTTAAGAAGAAAAAACTAGATTATTCTTCTAGTTCATCTTCATCTATAACAACTAAATCTTTTAGTTCTTCATTAGTATCTTCATCATAATCTTCGTCATCTGTATCATCAAAACTATCTTCTTCTAGGTTGTCATCAGCTTCATTTTGATCTTCTTCTGGTTCTATTTCGTCTTCTTCATCATCGTCTTCTTCTACTTTGATAACTTTATCAGATGTATGACGACTTCTTAAATCCCAAGTTCCATCTTCTAGTAAGATAAATCTTTTATCAGTAGTTAAAGCGGTATAATAATCAGCTATTTTTGTTTCAAAAGAACTTTCTGGTAAATCTAATAATTTGATAATTTTTTTAAATAGACTAGCAGTATTTAAAGTTTTCTTACTGTCTTCTAAAATTAAATTGGTTATATCTTTATGAGATAATAATTCTAACTCATCTTTTGTCATTCCTTTTAAACTCATATGTAGTCCTCCTATATCAAAACATTATATGCTAAATTATAATTTGTGTTAGTAATAAAAAATTATCAATAAACTTATAACATATATCTTTTATAAATACAACACTTTTTACATTTTTTTTGGAACTTTTATGCCTAAAATATCTAAAAGTAAGTTATTTATATCATAAACAATCTTAGTTAGAGTAAGCCAAGATTCTTTTAAGTGGATATTTTCTTCAGTTAAAACTTTGTTTTCAGCATAAAATTTATTATATAGTGATGTTAATTTATATAAATATTCACTAATATCATTAAGAGATTTTATTTCTAAAGATTTATCTAAAATAGTTGGTAAATTTAAAATAGTTAGAGCTATTTCTTTTTCAGTTTGACCATTTAAGGTATGAATTTTAGAAAAAGGAATATCAGCTTTATTCAATAAAGATTTCATACGAATAGTAGAATAAAGTAAGTAAGGACCAGTTTTTCCTTCTAAATCAGCAAATTTTTCAACTTCAAAGACAAAATCTGTTGCTCTAAAAGGTAAAAAATCGGCATATTTTAAGGCGGCTATAGCTACAGTTGTGGCTATTTGTTGTTTTTCTTCTTCATCTGTTATATCAGGATTAAGTCTTTTATAGGTTTCTTCTGTAACTAGTTTGATTAAATTTTTTAAAGTCATAACAGAACCATCTCTAGTTTTAAATGGTTTACCGTCTTTGCCATTCATTGTTCCAAAACCAATGTGTTCTAAAATGGTCGTTGGAGGAATTAGTTTAGCTAAACGAGCGGCTCTAAAGACTTGTTCAAAATGTAATTCTTGACGACCATCGACACAATACCATATTTCATCAGGATGATATTTTTTTTCACGTTGTAAAATAGTGGCTAAATCGGTTGTTTCATAAGAGATAGAACCATTAGATTTAATAAATAATAAAGGTGGCATAGGAGCTTTATCAGTATCTTTTTTGACTTCTATTATTTGAGCATTATTACTATTTACTAAAATATTTTCTTTTTCGACGATGTTTTTTAATTCTTCATAATATTCCATAGCATCGCTTTCGCCTTGCCATAAATCAAAGTCAACATTTAAAGCATCATATACTTCCTTAATATCTTTTTTAGATATAGAAATTATTTTTTGCCATAAATCATAGTAACCACGTTCATGATTTTGAAGTTTATAAGTTATTTCACGAGCTTCTTCTAGGTAGTTTTCATCTTCTTTAGATTTAGCTGAAGCAAAAGGATAAATTTCTTCTAAGTCAGCATTAGTTATAGGTAAAGTTATTTCATGATAATCACCAGTATAAGAAGAATCAAAGTAAGCTAAATTAGGATAACGTTTTTTTATTTCTAAAATAACTAAGCCAAGAGGTCGACCATAATCACCTAAATGGGCATCGCCTAAGACTTCATACCCTAATAGTCGAGCAAGTCTTTTTAAGGCTTCACCGATATCAGCACTACGTAAATGTCCAACATGAAGGGCTTTAGCTACGTTAGCACCACCATAGTCGAGAATTATTTTTTTAGGTGGTTTTTTATCAATATTAATTGTAATATCCTTAGAAATGCTATTTAAAAGGGTTACTAGATAGTCATCACTTAAACTAATATTTATGAAACCAGGTCCAGCAATATTAATATTTTTAAAACGAGAATCTTCTTCTAAGGCTTTTTTGATATCTTCAGCTATTAAATGAGGATTTTTATGATATTTTTTAGCTAAAGTCATAGCATCATTAATTTGATAATCACCTAAATCTTTACGGTTAGATGGTAAAAGAGTAATTTCTTCATCATAACCAACTTCTTTGATAATATTGGTAATTTCAGCATTTATTTCTTTTAATAGACTCATTTAATCAATCACCTCTAATTTATAAATAAACTCTTCATTATCAAGTTTATAAATAATTTGATAATAGTTTTCTTGGGTAATAATTTCTGTTGTATAAATATCGAGGTCAATATTTTTAGCATATTCTTTCAAATAAATTTTACCCTTAGTTTTTTTATTCTTTTTAAAAACATATTTTAACGTTAATTCTTTATTATCACGAGTAAAACTATGTTTTTTAAAATTATATGAAGTAGTAGTTTGATCTTTATCTTTATAGATAATAGAATGGTCATTTTTTATAGCGGGTACTTCATAAGAGGTCGTAGTCTCAAAAGATGTAATTGTTACTAATAATTTGATTTTAGACACTATTTCACCTACTTCAAAATTTCTAGTTTAGATTATATCATAATAATTATTTTTTTTATACATAATTTACTTTATTTTTTTAATACTAATAAAAGAATGGAGCGAATTAACATGAGAAAAAAGCGGAAAAGAAAGAAAAGACATATTTTAAGAAAATTATTTATGGTAATAGTTTTATTAATAATGTTAGGTATTGGAGCGAGCTTTTTGTATGTAAAAATGTCTCCTAAGTTAATGATAAATACAGCCAATAATTTAGTTTTATATGATAATAATAAGGAAGTTTTCTTTCAAGGGAGTGAATCTAAAGAGTGGGTTAGTCTCAATGAAATTTCTGATAAATTAATTACAGCGACAATAAATACAGAAGATAAGAATTTTTACAAACATCATGGTTTTGATTTTTTACGAATTTTAAAAGCTAGTTTAATTAATATTAAGAATGGAGCTACTAAGCAGGGAGCTTCTACAATAACCCAACAGTATGCTAAAAATTTATTTTTAAGTTTTGATAAGACTTGGAAGAGAAAATGGGATGAAATGCTTTATACGATGCGAATTGAGGCTAATTATTCTAAGGAAGAAATATTAGAAGGATACTTAAATACTATAAATTATGGTCATGGGAAATATGGAATTGAAAATGCTAGTAAATATTACTTTAATAAGGATGCTAAAGACTTAGATTTAGCTGAGGCAACAATGTTGGCAGGTATTCCTAAGTCACCTTCTAATTATTCGCCCTTTGTTAATTTTGATTTGGCTAAAGAAAGACAAAAAGTAATTTTAGATTTAATGGTAAAAAATGAAGTTATTTCAGAAGAAGAGAGAAATGAAGCTTTAGATGAAGAGTTAGTGTTGGTTGGTAAAGAGAATAATGAAGAAATATCTTCAATTAGATATTATCAAGATGCCGTAATTAAGGAATTAGAAAAATTAGATAATATTCCTGATACTTATAATGATATAGAAGGATTAAAAATTTATACTAATTTAGATATTAAAATGCAAAAAAAATTAGAAGAAAATGTTAATACGGCATTTGGGGAAGAGAAGGAGTTAGAGACGGCTGTTGTAATGATGAAGCCAGAAACAGGAGGAATTGTTGCCTTAGTGGGAGGAAGAGATTATGATAAATCTTCATACAATAGAGCAACTGATTCAAAAAGACAAGTGGGATCAACTATGAAACCTTATTTGTATTATGCGGCTTTAGAAAATGGTTTTACATCTAGTTCGGCATTTACTAGTGAAGCAACAACTTTTACTTTTGATAATCAAGAACCTTATTCTCCTAAAAATTATAATGATAAATATGGTAATAAACCTATTTCGATGGGAACAGCAATTGCTTACTCAGAAAATATATATGCAGTAAAGACACATTTATTTTTAGGAAGTGATGCTTTAATAAATGTAGCTAGAAGGGTAGGCATTACAGCAAAATTGGAAGATATTCCATCACTGCCTTTAGGAACGAATGAAATTAATATTATTGAAATGGCAGCTGGTTATGCAGCTTTTGCTAATGAAGGTTATAAGATAGAACCTCACTTAATTGAGAAAATTGAAGATGGTAAGGGAAATGTTTTATATGAAAGTGAAAATAAAAAAGAATTAGTATTAAATACAAGTTTAACTTTTATTTTAAATAATTTATTAACAGCAACATATGATCCTTTATATATTGATTATAATTATCCAACAGCTATTAGTTTAGCTTCTAAGTTAACACATAAATATGCTTTAAAAAGTGGAACAACAAATAGTGATAATTGGAATATTGGCTTCAATAAAGATATTGTTTGTGCGGTATGGGTTGGGTCAGATAATAATAAATCTTTAACAACAAAAGATTATAAGTATGCTCAAAATATTTGGTATAATTCTATTGAATTTTATGAGGAAGGTAAAACAGATGAAGAGTATTGGTATAAAAAACCTAAAAATGTTTCAGCCTTGTTTGTGGAGCCTATTTCAGGTAGACCAGCTAATGAAAGTGATGAAAAGAAAAAGCTGATGTATTTTATAAAAGGAACAGAACCTAAGGAAACAGATCAAACCTTTGATGAGATACAAAGTAATAGTAGAGCGTCATAAGAGTTTTAGAGAATTGCTCAAATGAAAAGTTAAATTTCAGAAAATAGAACTAAATAGTATTTGTAAGACTAAATTGGTAGAAATAGTA
>CANQSQ010000034.1 GCA_947626565.1 uncultured Bacilli bacterium | reverse complement strand
TGGAAGAATGGTGACATTTTGAGTTGACCAGTACTAATAGATCGAGGATTTAATCATAATTTAATTAATTTGATGAACACAATATCTATGTTTTCAGAGAATTATTTCTCTATATATTTTCTTGGTTACAATAGCAAGTGGGGTACACCTGTTCCCATCCCGAACACAGAAGTTAAGCCACTTAACGCCGACGATAGTGTATGCGAAAATAGGAAGTTGCCAAGAATTTTTTTGTTTATAACGTTGATATGCATATATATCAACGTTTTTATATTTATAAAAAACTTATAAAAAACCATAAAACTATATCGGTAGCCAACACGTAGCCAACACTTTCTAATCTATTTTTATATTTCATTAATTTACTAGTAACCTAGTAACATGATACAATAAAAATGGTGATAAAAATGAACAAAGAGTTTTTTGAAAAAATTATTAATACATGTTTAAGTAGTGGAATAGATTATACTGAAATTTATTATGAAAAAAGTAAAAGTACAAAATACGTTTTAAGTGATTCCAAAATTGATGATATAGTTTTAAATCAAAGTAAAGGAATAGGAATTAGACTTATAAAAGACCAAAAAGTATATTACACTTCAACTAATGATTTAACTCCTGAAAATATTTTATCTTTAGTTACTAATCTTCTTAAAAGTATTAAAACAGATAAAAAGAAAACCAAAAAGTACCAGTTACCTACGTTAAAAGAATGTTATCCCCAAGTAATTATTCCACATAATCAATATCCTCTATCTAAAAAAATAGGTATTTTAAAAAATATTGATAAAATAATTAGAGACTATTCACCAGCTATTTCACAAGTCAAAGCTGGTCTAATTGAAACCGAAAAAGAATATACCATTGCTTCCAGCAAAGAAAAATATATCAGTTCTAGTGAAGTTTCTACCCGTCTTTTTATCAGTCCCTTTGCCTCTTCCAAAAATAAAATAGAAGATACTTTTAAAAGTTATGGTAAAGCTCAAGGATATGAATGTCTTGAAAATTTTGATTACCAAGCCTTGGCTTTAGAAGCTGCTAAAGTTGCTGTTAATAAACTAAATGCTCTTCCTTTTAAGGGTGGACCTCTTCCCGTTGTCTTAGGTAATGGTTTTGGAGCTGTTATCTTTCATGAAGCTTGTGGTCATGCTCTAGAAGCCACTAGTGTAGCTGATAATATTAGCTTTTTCTCCGGATGCCTTAATAAACAAATTGCCTCTTCTAAAGTAACCTTAATAGATGATGGAACAATTCCAGGAGAATGGGGCTCTACCATTATTGATAGTGAAGGTAATGAAACTAAAAAGAATATTTTAATAGATAAAGGAATTTTAAAAAGTTATCTTGTAGATGGTGCTAACTCTTCTAAAATGCATCATCCATGCACTTCTTCTTCCCGTCGCGAAAGTTATCAATATCCACCAACATCAAGAATGAATAATACTTACTTATTATCAGGAACTGATAAAATAGAGGATATGATAAAAAGTATTGATTATGGTATCTACTGTAAAAGCCTTCGTGGAGGTAGTGTCATAACGGAAACGGGAGATTTTAACTTTTCTGCCGATGAGAGTTACTTAATAAAAGATGGCCAAATTCAAAATCCTATATCTGGTATAACATTAATTGGCAAAGGACAAGATATTTTGAAAAAAGTAGAAATGGTCTCTGATGATTTAAAATTAGAAACAGGATATTGTGGTAGTATAAGTGGCTTAGTTCATGTAACCATAGGAGAACCAACTATCAAAGTTAGTGAAATTTTAGTAGGAGGTCAAGAATAATGACTATAGAAACATTTTTAATAGAAGCTAAAAAACGAAATTTAGAACTTCAAGTAGCAGTCTTTGAAGAAAATGCTTTAGATTTAAACATTTTAAATGGAACTCAACGAAAATACATTATATCAGCCGAAACAAGTTATGAAATAAAAGCTCATTTAAATAATAAATTTGTTAAAATCAATACCAATTATTTATCTGAAGAACTTTTTACTCGTCTAATTGAAAGCAGTAAGAATATCGAAAGTTCTTATGATGATTGTCTTATAGATAATAAAACCCAAACTAAAGTCAAAAAGGCCTCTAAAATAAAAGCTTTTGATTCTAGTCAACTTTTACAATTAAGTCAAATACCTAAAAATCATCCCTTTCTTACTAATATTGAATTAAATTACTCTCAATCCCATACCGCCAAACGAATAGTCAATACCCACGACGTTGATATATCTTCTTCTAAAAAATTAACTGCTTTTTACGTTAATGTAACAGGTAAATATCAAAATAAACTGTACACAGTTGATGATGTAATCTACCAAACTAAAGAAGATATTGATTTTGCGGACGTAATTTCTAAAACTATCTCCAAACTAGAATTAACTATTCATCAACAAAAAATTAATTCTAATAAATATAACGTCATCTTATCCCCAACGTTTACTGCTCATCTTTTAAAAGAATTTACTCAGCTCCTTTCCAAAGAAGAAATACGTAAAAAAACCTCTTGTTTAGCCAACAAACTTCATCAACAATTATTTTCTAAAAATTTAACCATTATAGAAGAACCTCGAAATAAAAATTATCCTGGTTATGCTACATTTGATGATGAAGGTACTAAAACTACCAAAAAAAGTATAATTAAAGATGGAATCTTAAAAACATACCTTTATAACAATAAAGAAGCCTTACTAGATCATCGAAAATCTACCGGTAATAGTTTTTATTCATCTATTACAACTACTAATTTTTATATCAAAGAAAAAACTGCTTCTGTTGAAAATTTATTAACAGAACTTAACAGTGGCTTATATATTAATAATTATCTTGAAACAGGTGGAGTAACTTTAAATCCTACTACTGGAGCCATTTCTTTACAAGTGTTTGGCTATATTGTTGAAAATGGTAAATTGACACAATCCTTTGAACCTTGTATTTTAACAACTACGATATTTGAATTATTTTCTAACATTAAAAACGTTGGCAATAAAATAGAATTTAAGACTGCCACAACAGCCGCACCTTATCTTTTAGTTGAAAACATGTCAATTTCTAGTAATTAATAAAAAATGAGTTGTCTAACTCCTTTTTTTTGACTATAATAAATTGTAGGTGATTAGAAATGGATTATAAAATTACAACATATTCAGAAGAAGAAACAATTGAGTTAGCTCAAAATATTGAATCTGAAAAATTTCCTAATATGGTTATTTGTTTACGTGGTGATTTAGGAAGTGGTAAAACTATCTTTACTAAAGGTTTTGCTGATGCCATGGAAATTAAGGAAGAAATTACTTCACCAACTTTTAATATTATTAAAGAATATACTTCAGGTGATATGCCTTTATTTCATATGGATGTTTACCGTTTAGATGGCAAAGTAGAGGATTTAGGTATTGAAGAGTATTTTACTAAAAAAGGCGTTACCATAATTGAATGGGCTGATATGATTGAAGATTATCTACCTGACAAAAGACTAGATATAAAAATTAAAAGTTCCTCTGAAGATGAAAATAAACGTATTATTACCATTACTCCATATGGTAAAAAATATGAAGAACTTTGTGGAGCTGTATTATGAAATATTTATATATAGATACATCATCTAGTTATCTATATTCAGCTATCTCAACAGATGAAAAACTAATTTGTGAAATAAAAAAAGAATTTGGTCATAATCTTTCTGAAGAAGCCTTACCAGCTATTGTCTCTATGTTTGAGGACAATAATATTACCCCTAAAGATATTACTAAAATCATTGTTGTTAATGGACCAGGATCTTTTACCGGAATAAGAATAGGTATAACCATTGCTAAAGTATATGCCTGGAGTTTAAAAATACCTATAACTACTATTTCTTCCTTAGAAGCTATGTCTTTATCTGTAAATGATTCCAAAGTCCATGTTCCTATTTTAGATGCTAGAAGAAAATATGTTTTTTCTGCCATTTACGACAGCAATAACGAACAAATTATGACACCTCAACATATTAAAATTGCTGATTTGCAACAAAAACTAAAAAATATTACTGATTATGAATTTATTACTAATGACGACATAGAGGAAATATCTCCTTGTCAAAAATATGATCCTGATTTATTTAGAATTATTAATTTTTATAAAAATAAGGAACCTCTAAATCCTCATGCCGTTAATCCAGAATATTTGAAATTAACTGAAGCTGAAGAAAATAAAAATTAGATGATTATAGAATTAACTAAAAAAAATCTTTCGGAAATAGATAATTCTTTTATTGATAAGAAAATGATTGAACATGAACTTTCTACCAATCCATTTGCCAAAATTCTTATTTTAAAAGAAGATAATCAAGTAATAGGTTTCTTATATTATAGTGATATTTATGAAAGGGTAGAAATAAATCAATTTGAAATAGAAAATATCCACAGAAGCTGTGGAAAAGGAACTATTCTTCTCCAAAAATTAATTGACCTTGTGGATAAAGATATTTCCCTAGAAGTAAGAATAGATAATAAACCAGCCATAAAACTATATCAAAAATTTAACTTCAAGGCTCAAGCCATACGACCAGGTTATTACAATGGTATTGATGGCATCTTAATGGAAAGAAAAAATAAAAACTCTTCCCAATGATATCTTACTGAGGATGACATTAGTCATCCTTTAATATTTCTAATTAAACGAAATATCTAAATATAAATTTATATTTTTTGTACTCAAAAACTTCTATGAAAATAACTAATCTAAGTTAAAATTTAATTATTAATATACCTTGAAGTAATAAAATAATATATAATGCTAGAAATAACTTTATGTTTATGATAAAATATACGTGAAATGGAATGAAGTATATGAAAGATATGTATATATTAGGAATTGAAAGTAGTTGTGATGAAACAAGTGCTTCCATTGTTAAAAATGGTACTGAAGAAATAGCAACTGTTATTTCTTCACAAATAGATATTCATAAATCTTATGGTGGTGTTGTCCCTGAAATAGCTTCGCGTCAACATGTCAAAAATATTACTATTGTCCTAGAAGAATGTTTAACAAAAGCTAATATGAAAATGGAAGATATTGATGCTATTGCAATAACCTATGGTCCTGGTCTAATCGGTTCTCTTTTAATCGGTCTAGAAGCGGCTAAAACTTTAGCCTTTATATATAATAAACCCTTAATACCCGTTCATCATATAGCTGGTCACATATATGCTAATAGTTTAGTTAAAGACTTCAAATTTCCATTACTAGCTGTTGTAGTTAGTGGTGGTCATACTGAATTAATTGAAATGACAGATCATTATCGTTTTAATAAATTAGGAGGAACTTTAGATGATGCTATTGGTGAATGTTATGATAAAGTAGCTAGAGTAATTGGTCTAGAATATCCTGGTGGTCCCAAACTAGATAAATTAGCATCTCTTGGCCAAAAAACATATAAATTACCTGTTCCTCTAAAAGATGACAGTTATAACTTCTCCTTTAGTGGTTTAAAAAGCGCTGTAATTAATTTAGCTCATAATGAAGAACAACGTGGTCATCATCTTAATTCTGAAGACTTAGCTGCTTCTTTTCAAAGTGTCGCTATTGAAGCGATAACTTCTAAAGTAAAAAAAGCCATTGTTGAGAGAAATATCAAATATGTTATTGTAGCTGGTGGTGTAGCAGCCAATAATGGTTTACGCAATGCTATCACTAACTTAGCACAGGAACTTAATGTTGAATTATCAATTCCACCTTTAAAATATTGTACTGATAATGCTACCATGATAGCTGCCGCCGGTTACTTTGCTTATAAAGATAATCGTCGAGCTAATTTAAATCTAAATTCCAAATCGCAAGATATATTAATATAAAGACATTTACAAAAAATTGTCTTTTTTTGTTTTTTTAAAAAAAAACACTTCATTATACCTAAAAATAATGTTATAATGATAAAAGAATAGGGAGGCTAGTTATGATTAATAGAGTAGTTTTAAATGAAACTTCTTATTTTGGACGTGGTTCACGTGAAAAAATTATGGATGAATTAAATTCCAGAGGTTTCAAAAAAGTTTTAGTTGTCACTGATAGAAATTTAGTTGAAAACGGAGTTTTAGAAATGGTTACTGGTTATATTGAAAAATCAGGAACCAGTTATTATGTTTTTGATGGAGTAAAACCAAATCCTACCGTAAAAAATGTCAAAGATGGATTAATGATGGCTCAAATTAATAGTGTTGATGCTATCGTAGCTGTTGGTGGAGGAAGTCCTATTGATACTGCCAAAGCTATTGGTATCATTATGACGAATCCAGAGTACATTGATGTAGTAAGCCTTGATGGTGTTGCCAATACTAAAAATAAAGCATTACCAATAATTGCTTTACCAACTACAGCAGGTACTGCTGCGGAAGTAACAATTAATTATGTTATTACGGATGAAGTTAATACCAAAAAAATGGTTTGTGTTGATGTTCATGATATACCAACATTGGCTATTATTGATCCTGATTTAATGCAAGGTATGCCTCAAAATGTCGCTGCCCAAACAGGAATGGATGCCTTAACTCATGCTATGGAAGGCTATATAACTAAAGCTGGTTGGTTAATACCAGATATGTTCCATATCAATGCCATGGCCCTAATATATAAAAACTTAGAGAGTGCAGCCAATGATAAAAATAGACTTGCCGTTGAAAAAATAGGCTATGCTCAATATATAGCTGGAATGGGCTTCTCTAACGTCGGTCTAGGAATCGTTCATTCTATGGCTCATTCATTAGGTGCCTTTTTCGATACTCCACATGGTTTAGCAAATGCTTTATTATTACCATATGTTTTAAAATTTAACGGCGAAACATGTCCTGAATTATTTAGAAATATGGGAAGTGCCTTTGGTCTAGATATGAAAAACACTACCGATGAAGAAGCTGTTGATAAAGTTGTTCAAGCTGTTCGTGATTTATCTAAAAAATTACACATTCCTCAAACTTTGAGCGAAATTGGTGTTCCAAAAGAAATGATTCCCACTTTAGCAAATCAAGCTATCAACGATGCTTGTACTCCAGGTAATCCTAGAGAAGTTACAGTGGAAGACATAATTAAAATATATGAAGAAGCATATTAATAGGAGGTAACTATGCTAAAGTCAAAAATAGGTTATAGTATAAATGCAGATAGTTATATGGCTGGAATTGAAACAGCTCAAGCCGCAACTAAAGATATGTCAAATGCTAAGTTAGGTCTTTTATATACATCTGCTCAAAATGATATAAAAAAAGTAGTAGCTGGTGTTCAAAGCGCTACTGATATTCCCGTTATTGGATGTACTAGTAGTACTGGTATCATTGTTCCTGATGGCTATATCACTTCCGACAATGGTTTTGCAGGTATGATGACTTTTGATGATAGTAATATGACTATCGGAGTAGCTTATCATGAAGCTGGTCATAATGCTCGTGAAATTGGTCGTAAAGTTGCTATAAAAGCCGTAGAAGATGCTAAAACTACTAGAGCTCCTGCTTATTTCTACATGGTAGCTAGTCCTAAGGAAGAAGAAGACTACCTTATGGGAATTCAAGATGTTATTGGACGTGTTCCAATGTTTGGTGGTAGTGCTGCTGATGATACTATTGAAGGTAATTGGAAAATTATCTGCAATGACAAAATATTTAGTGATGGAGTAGCTGTTGCCTTTTTCTATACAGATAATGAAATTGTTACATCATTTACAGGTGCTTATCGTGAAACAAGAAATATGGGCTTAATTACAGAAGTAGAAGATGATCGTACTTTGGTAACTATAGATAATGTTTCTGCCTTAAAGAAATATGCTAATTGGGCTAATAAGACTCCTGCTAGTATTAAAGGTAATAAATTACTTAAAGCTTCAGTCTTAAAACCTTTAGGTGTAAAAGATCCATTAGGAAACTTAACTGTTGTTCGTCATCCAATGTTTGGTGATGATATGGGTACTAAGACAATTTCTGATGATGTTATTCGCTTAGGTAATAAAGTTGTTGAAGGTACGGCTATTGTTCAATTAGAAGCTACTGTTGATGAATTAATAGATTCTACAGGTCAAACTTTAAAAGATGTAAGAAGACAACTATATAATGAACCAGCTGCCTATGTTTTAGTTCACTGTGGTGGAAGAAGATTAGAAATTGGCGAAAGAATTGAAGAAGTTCATCGTCAACTTGTAAGAGAAGCTCGTGGCGTTCCATTTATAATGATTTTCACCTTTGGTGAATATGGTTACAGTGAACATTCTGCTAACATTTGTGGTGGCTTAATGTTATCATTTACTGGTTTTGGTAAAAATTAATAAATAAGACCTCGTTTCTTACCATAGAAAACGAGGTTTTCATATGTCAAAAATTAAATAATTATTTACTAAATTCAAATAATAAGCCTTTATAATATTTCCAAGCAATAACTCTAAAAGCTAATTTATTTATTAATTCTTCACTAAGTTCACCTTCATCTAAAGCCTTTTTTATTTGGGTAAAAGCTTCCTCATAATCTGTTACCATTATTAAATCATTTCCTGCTTTTAAAGCCTTAACAATTTTATTATCAATACTTTTAACAGCACCCATTTCCATATCATCAGTTATAATAATACCTGTAAAACCTAAATCACTTCTTAACATATTATGGACACTAACTGATAAAGAAGCTGGATTATCTGCATCAACATTTTTTATAGTATTATGGCTAACTAAAACAGCTTCAGCCAAAGCATCAATTCCTGCTTTAAAAGGAGGTAAATCATTTTCTTTAATAGTTTCTAAGGATCTATTATCTTCACTTTGACCATCATGAGTATCATCATTATTACCATATCCTGGAAAATGTTTTAATACATAAGAAACTAATCCTTTTTTACTAGTACTAATAACAGTTTTAGCATATTCAGCTGTTTTTTTTGTATCTTCCTGTAAACTTCTATCATAAATATAATCTTCATCACTTGAAGAAACATCAACTACCGGAGCTAAATTTACATTAATACCTAAGTCAAATAAAAAGTTACTTTTATCAAGAGTATCTTCCTCAATTCGAGCTAAACCTCCATTTTTATATAATTCACTTGGAGCTAAAAATTTACTATCTCTTAATTTTTTATTACTACTAACTCTAACTACCGTACCACCTTCCTCATCAACAGCTGTAAGTAATGGTGTTTTAGCAGCATTTTGTAATTGTCCCATCATCTCAATTACTTCTTCTCTTGTTTTATCCTTGAAATCTTTTTCATAAAAAGTAAAACCCGCAAACTGTTTATTTTTTAAGATTTCTACTTGGTTATCATCTGGATATCTAACTAATAATAATTGACCAATTTTTTCATCTAAAGTTAATTCATCTAATTTGTTTTTAGCCAGTATATAAAAAGAACTAAAAATACCTTTATCCATCCATTCTAAAGGAATACCATTACTATCCGTATCTTCTTTAACATCAACACAATTAATAATCGTATTATTTTGCTTTTCCATATTTTTATTTAAATCTCCACTATACTCAAGTTCTAATATATCTCCAACTTTAAAATCATTTTCAATATTTTGAAAAGTATAAATAACATTATTTTTATCTTGTACAGTTAATTTATTCTTTTCTCTACTAACAATTGTTGCCTTCAATTTATTAGTTTCCTTAATTTCATCTTTTACTAATAAATTAGTAGAACCTAATACAATCAAAAATAAACTTAATAATAATATCAAATATGCCGTAAATTTTTTATTCATTTTAATCACCTTTTTATGATTAATCCTTTCTAAATATTTATAATTTCTCTTTAAAATAAATATATTGCATTTCTAAAAAAATATAACATATTAACACTTTTTTTCGTAAAGACATATAATACTTTAGTTAGAAAGGAGAATTATGAAAAAGAAAATTTTGACTTATTTAATTTGTGGCATAATTTTATTTATACTTGCAGCTTCTGTATTATTTGATTTTACACCTGGTTCTAAAAATGATAGTAAAACTACCAAAAAAATAACTGTTGCCGAGGTTGCTCATACTATTTTTTATGCTCCCCAATATGTAGCCCTTGAAAAAGGTTATTTTAAGGAAGAAGGTCTTGATGTAAATTTAATCCTAACTAGTGGTGCTGATAAAGTAACAGCTGCTGTTTTGTCAGGTGATGCTGATATTGGTTTTTCAGGAAGTGAGGCAACTATTTATGTTTATAATGGTGGTGAAAAAGATTATTTAAAAACTTTTGCTCAATTAACTCAAAAAGATGGTTCTTTCTTAGTATCTAGAGAAAAAATAAAGAATTTTACTATTGAAGATTTAAAAAATAAAGATATTATTGGTGGTAGAGCAGGGGGAATGCCTGTAATGACTCTTGCCTATGCTATTAAACAAAATGGTCTTGATCCTGAAAAAGACGTTAATATTGATACCTCAGTTGCTTTTGCAGCTATGAGTGGTGCCTTCATTGGTGGTCAAGGTGATTTTGTAGCTTTATTTGAACCTAATGCTTTACAACTTGAAAAAGAAGGTTATGGTTACGTTGTAGCTAGTCTAGGTGAATTAGGTGGAGTTGTTCCTTATACTTCCTATTCTGCTCGTAAAAGTTATATAGAAGATAACAAAGATATTATAAAAAAATTTACTAAAGCTATTCAAAAAGGCTTAGATTTCGTTCATAATAATTCTGATAAAGAGGTAGCTAAAGCTATTCTAAATCAATTTCCTGATACTTCCCTAAATGATTTAGAAACAGTTATAAAAAGATACCGTAGTATTGATGCTTGGCCTACAGCAACAAACTTTAGTGAAGAGTCCTTTAATCATCTTCAAGATATAATGATTGATAATCATGACCTTGAAACCAAAGTAGACTATAGTAAGTTGATTTATAATGAGTAATATTTTAGAAGTTAAAAATATTAAAAAGATATATCATGATAAAAGTGGAGAAATTCCAGCGTTATCTAATATTTCTTTTGATGTTAAAGAACATGAATTTGTCTCCATTGTAGGACCTAGTGGCTGTGGAAAATCAACCTTATTATCCATATTAGCTAACCTTGAAAATTCCTCAGGAGGTAGTTTTCACTTTAATAAAAAAGTAACTATTGGTTATATGCTTCAAGATGACTCTTTATTTTCTTGGCGTACCATTCTAGATAATTGCTTAATTGGTTTAGAAATTACTCATCAATTAACTGAAGACAATAAAAATTATGTTATCAATCTTCTGAAAACTTATGGGTTAGGGGAGTTTATGGATAAATATCCAGCAAGTCTCTCTGGTGGTATGCGACAAAGAGTTGGATGAATATAGTAAAGACACAAATAATTGCTTGGTAAATGTCTTGTAACCCAGTAAAATCAAGGAAAAGAGGTAA
>CANQSQ010000033.1 GCA_947626565.1 uncultured Bacilli bacterium | reverse complement strand
TCAGCAAAAGAAAAAGATATTAATAATAAACTTATTAATATAAAACAAATAGCTACTAAAAAAATAATTTTATTTTTTCCTTTATTAACCATAGTCTTGAACATAAAATGCCCCTTTTGTAGTCATATATTAAAATTAAATTTTTTTCTTATCTTTACTAAAATAATTATAACTTATGTAAGAAAGATTTTCAATGTTCAAAAGTTTACCTAACCATTTATCTTACCTATTAACAAAAAAAATTCTATTACTATGAATAGAATTCTTATTTTATACTACTTTATTCCTCTTCAATTCCTCTTTTTACTTTCATATCAATAAATCCCAATATAAAACATATAACAGCTTGTATTAATATCGTAATTATATACCCTTGGGAGAAATTATCAAATACAATAATATTTAAATGAATCAAAGTATAAAACATATAATAGACAATCAATGAGAAAATATAAGTTATAACTGTAAGTATATAATTTCCTTTTGTATTATTAAGTAAAAATGAATAAATAGTTAAATTAACAAACTGACTAATTACATAGCCACAAAATTCTCCACTTACATTTTCTAGTAATAATTCTGTACCTAAAACAACTGACATAATCGTTACAAACAATACAACTGAAAGAGCTGATATAACAATTGCTACTACGCTTTTTTTATAACCATACTTTTTAGTTATATAATTTACAATAAAATACGCCAATGGTAACAAGAAAATTGCATATGTCAAATTTACATCAAAAATATTAAAAGTATATCTTTTTAAAGCCTCCAGCAAAATAACTAACGTTGTTAAAATTAATGTAAACATCCACCAGTCATTATAAACAATTTCTTCATTTTCATTTTTCTTTTTTCCTTTTTGCTTTGTATATCTTCCCATCTACAACACCCTCTCTATTATAATAATTTTATCATATCTATCAAAAATAGCAATGAGAAAATAAAAAAAAGCATAAATATTATGCTCTTGAAACATATTTTCCATCACTAGTAGAAACAATAATTTTTTCTCCCTCTTCGATAAATAATGGAACTCTTACCATTAAACCAGTTTCTACTTCAGCATCTTTTAAAGCATTGTTAGTAGTATTACCTTTTACTGCTGGTTCTGTATGTGTAACAACAAGTTCTACTTTATCAGGTAAATCTACTCCCAAAACTTCTCCTTCATAACTAGTAATGTAAACTTCTAAATTTTCTTTCAAATATTTAGCTTGATCTCCAATAGATGCTGCATTTAACTCTAATTGTTCATATGTTTCCATATTCATAAAGTAATAAACATCACCCATGTTATAAAGATATTGCATTAATTGTTTTTCTATACGAGCAGTAGCTACTTTAACTCCAGCATTAAAAGTTTGTTCAAAAATAGCTCCTGTCCTTAAATTTTTAAGTTTAGCTTTTACAATAGCAGCTCCCTTACCTGGTTTTACATGTTGTGTTTCCATTACTACATAAATATTTCCATCATATTCAATAGTAATTCCATTTTTTAAATCGTTTGTACTAATCATTTCTCTCACCTCATTAAAATTAAAAAATAAGTATTGAACTTATTTTTATTTTTTCTCCTTATGTACTGTATGCTTTCTACATCTAGGACAGTATCTATTTAATTCAAGACGTTCTGTTGTATTTTTTACATTTTTTTCTTCTCTGTAGTTTTCTTCTTTACATTCACTACATACTAGAGTTTTTAATTGTCTATTTCCTACTTTAGCCATAATATCCCTCCTTACACGCCTATAGGTATTATATCAAATTTTTCTTAAATTGCAAAAGAAAATTACAATAAATATCAATAATTATCTTTTTTGGTAACTAACATCCATTGTAACATTCTCTAATTTTACCTCTTCTGCTTCCTTATCTAAGAAATAAAAATCTTCTGTATATTGATCAAAACTAGTTAAATATGCATCTAAAAGGACATCAAGTTCTCGTGCATAATTAGCTGCATTAAGTTCATTTACATAATAATTAAAAGTAATATTATTAAATAATTCTAAATACATAGCATCATACTCTGTAAGCCGTGAATTAATCCTTTCATTAACATAAAAGTTTATTAGTTGAGCCTTTTTTATATCATCTTCAGCTTTGCCTTTTTCTCCAACAACTTTACCTAACAAAAAGGTTGGTACCATTAATAATCCCGTCGTAAATAAAAAGGCAAATCTTTTACTTATTCTTTTTTTTCTCATTCTTGTTTTTTCTTCAAATTTTTGTCTACCATTATCCTTTTCTTCTTCAGGACAACAACTAAGTTCATAACTACTCATAAAACAACTCCCCCTCTTATTTTAATTCTACTTTGTTAATGTTTTATCTGTCTCAATATTTTCTTTTGTTTCACTTTCATTAGTTTTTTCTTCTACTGGTGTAAAATAATCATCACGATTATCATCTATCATGCTTTCATATAAAGCTCTTACTCTTTGAGACTCTGCCTGCCTCTTTTCTTCATTTCCTTTCATAATTAATAAACTAGATGCGATAGTTAAGGCAATAAAAGTACCCCAAAAAATTTTAGGTTTCTTTATCATAATTAACCACTCCCTTTAATTCAGTACTAAATTATACCATAAAACCCTTTATTTGGCAAGTAAAAGTCAAATAAAATTATCCTAATATTAAATGACTTCCATCACTCAATAATTAATTTTTTCTTCTTCCAAGAATCAACTAACTTCTTTACCAAAAATTAATAAATATGAATCTTTTGGATTAAAATGACATATTTGTAAAACCAGCAATTTATCTTTAGTTGTTACCTCTTCTCCATCCCGCATATATAAACTACCATCCATCATCTTTTTAGCGTGTTCAACGAAGTCATCATCACTATTAAAGTTTAATTTCATATGTTCATTATTCCCATCTGTCAAAATTTTAACAGCTATAACTTCATAATGTATTTTTCTCTCATCTATACTTAAATAAATATCTTTATAAGTATCAAATTTTTCTTTATCAGTATAAGACTCTAAATTAACAAATGGCAATTTATCATAAATGTTACTATTTTCCGTATTATGACCATAAATATTTATTTGTCTATTATTGTTTAAATCAAGATTTCGATAATCAAAAAACGGTACCCCAATTTGATCATATTGCTTATACAAATTATAATCCAAGTAATAACTATTATCACTACTTCTTACCACTAAAGCATTAATATCTAATCCTGGAATTTCAATTTGTCCTTCTATATCCTGATTATTATATTGACTTCTATAATCAGGTAATTGATTTACATATTCTATAGTTGGTTGTTTTTCCGGCTGTTTTTCTTCTTCTTTAACTATATTCCTTACTGTCGGAGAACTTTTTTTACTATATTGTAAACTATAATATCTACCAACTACTATAGCCGCAACTATAAAAATTACTAGTATACAAATAATTAACTTTTTAAAATTTTTCTTTTTAGGTGGCGTTACTCCAATATTATTGAAAGATGCCTTACCACTATTATTATTTTGACTGGCAACTTCATCATTCAAAATACTACCTGTTCCTGTCTCAACACTATTACTATTAAGATATTTATCATCTTTCATTTTCTTCACCACTACTTATTCTAAGGAAAATATACTCTATTTTCTATTTGAAATCAAGTTTTTCTACCTTAAACTCCATACATATTGTAATAAGCATTACTTACTTGTTGAGTAATTCTCATTGTCACTAAACTAGCAAAATTAGTACTTGAATTTGGATGAGATGAATTTGGAGAAGTAACAATTATTGACACTTTAGGATTTTCAGCTGGCATATAACCAATAAATGAACTGGTAATAGTATCAGTATCATTTATATTATCTCCATTTGTATCCATAGCACTTTGGGATGTACCTGTTTTTCCTGCTGGACGCATTTTTTTATCAATATAATTAACTCCATATCCCCCACTAGAATTCATAACAGCAAAAAAGCCTTCTTTTACTCTATTCATATATTCTGGTTTAGTATCTATTGTATTTAAAACTTGTTTTTCTACTTTAAAATCTAATTTTCCAATCTCTTCTGTTTGACTTGAAAAATGAACTTCTTTTAATAAGTGTGGAGTTAATCTACTTCCTCCATTAGCTATCGTAGAAATATATTGTGATAACTGTATAGGCGTATAAGACTCATACTGTCCCATAACAAAATCCAACAAATTACCAGCATTTTTATCAGTTGTAGTATAACCTTTACTTTCCACTGGTAAATCAATTCCTGTTTCTACTCCTAGTCCAAAAGAATGGTACATATTACGATAAGTATCAAAAGAACTTTGCTTAAAGTTAAGCTTCATTCCTCTAAAATATTCCTGACCATTAACTCTAATAGCTATTTTAAATTGATAAACATTACTACTTTTAGCTAATGCTGTTATATCATTAATTGTACCTAAATTATTTACAGAAGAACACTTTTCTGGAGCTCCAGCTATTTTTACACATTCATCTCTTATATACTCACCTATCTTAACAGCACCTGTATTATATCCAACCAACATCGATGCCCCTTTAACAACCGAACCTGGCATAATAGGTGAAATCAAAATACTTGTTGTATTATCAATAATATTTCCATTAACTATTTTCCTTGAAGCCATCGCCAAAATTTCTCCGGTATTAGGATCTTGTATTACTACACTAGAATGATCATAATAATCCGTATTAGCTTCTGTTTTAGCTCTTCTTATTTGCTCATCTATAATTCTTTCAACTTCTTTTTGTAAATTTATATCAATTGATAAAACGATATCTTTTCCTCTACTACCTTCTTTAACTAATCTTGTTTCATGAGAATTAACTACTTCATACTCTGCTTTTTCACCATGTAAATATTCTTCATATTGTTTTTCTAAATAACTAAGTCCTACTCTATCATTTAAAGAATAACCTTTAGCTAAATAATAATTTTTATCTTCAGCCGGTATTCCTTGTGTTGATGTTGACACTGTTCCCAAAATAGACTTAAAGGTCTCTCCATATGGATAAACTCTTACCCAATCAAGCTTTGTATTAAACCCCTCTAACACAGCATTATTCTCTGAAATATAAGCATATTCCTTATCACTTACATCACTTTTTATCGTTTTTTCTTCATAAGTATAGCCCCTATTCATTAAATAAAATAAATAAACTACTTCTAAATCATCAGTACTAAATTTATTCAAGGCTTCTTCACTTATCCTAGCAATCTTTAACTCTTCTAAATCATGACTTGTTATCTTCCTCTGTGTAACCTTTTCTTTTTCTTCTTTTGTCACCAATTTATCACAAAGATCCGGATATTTATAAAAATAAAATTCTCTTTTCATTCTATCAGTTACTTTTGAAGCATCTAATTCCAAGTGTGGGGCTACTGTATAAGCCAAATCAATCATTTCCTGATAAGTTGTTCCTTTAGACTTTTTATATGTAATTGTCTTTAAAGATTTATTATCTACAATAATATTATAGTTTCGATCATAAATTCTTCCTCTTGGCGTACTAGAACCCAAAACTTTTGTATATGTTAAAGATGCCAACTTTTCTTCATAATTATTTTCTTCTACAACCATTACCTCGACCATCTTAAATGCCACAATCCCAAAAGCCAATAATATTACTAGTAAAAAAGCCACAAATCTTCTATTTACAATCTTATCATAATCTATATTTTTGTATTTTCTTTTTTTCATCAATGATTGCCTCCATATTTATAGTTTAACACATATTTTTAAAGTTATTTAATATATTTTAATGAGGTGATTCTTATTTATAAAGATTTAGTCCAAAAATATTTACCTTTATTACAAAAGCAAGATATTATTAATTATGCTAAAAATCAAAATGTAGACTTAACTCCCGAAGAAACAACAATTATTTACAACTTTATTCATACTCATTCCCATGAACTATTAACCAAAAATACTAGCAATTTCGTCTTACTTGAAAAATCTCTTCGACCTGAACTATATCAAAAGATTCTTTCCCTTTATAATTACTACCAAAAATATCTTTAAATTATTCTATAAAAAAATGTAGATTACTAAACGTTATTTTTTTAAAATACAACATCATTATTTTCATCTACATCTACTTTATATCTTTATATTTGACTTTTTATTTTTTCTAACAATTTTTCATCAAAAGTTTTATTTCTAATCATTTCTATTTCATATTTATAAGGAGCATATTGTCTTTCAACATATGGTGTTTCTAAAATCTTTGGAACATCTTCTAATTTTTCATTATAAATTATATTAATTAATGTATTAAATCCTATCGTTCCAAAACCAATATTTTCATGTCTATCTTTATGTGAACCTACTGGATTTTTACTATCATTGACATGAACACAACCTATTTTATCTATTCCTATTATTTTATCAAATTCATCTAGAAAACCCGAAAAATTCTCAATATCATATCCTGCATCACTTAAATGACAAGTATCAATGCAAACACCTATATGTTTCTTATCTAAAACACCATCTATTATTTCTTTAATCTCTTCTAGTTTAGAACCAATTTCAGTTCCTTTTCCTGCCATTGTTTCAAGCAAAATAGTAACATTGGTTTGACCTAAAATCATATTCAACCCTTTAATAATATTAGCAATTCCTCTTTCTACTCCACATCCCACATGACTACCAGGATGTAACACAATACTTTTTATTCCTAATTGCTCACATCTTTCTAATTCACCTTTTAAAAAGTTAACCGCAAACGTAAATTTATCTGGATCTTGATCATTAGCTAAATTAATTATATAAGGAGCATGTACAATTACTTTAGTATAATCTATCTTCTCCTGTTCCATTAACTTTTTAGCTTCTTCCGTCAAAAAATTTTCTAATTTATTTCTTACTGTATTTTGAGGAGCTCCTGTATAAAACATAAAAGTATTTGCTCCATAACTTAAAGCTTCCTTTAAACTTCCTAATAGTTGTTCTTTTTTATTAAAACCCACATGACTACCAATTAATAACATATTTTTTCCTCCTAACTAAGTATATCAAAAAATAAAAAAGACATCAATCAGATGTCTTCATTAACTAATTATTAAATGTACAAGGAATAGCGCCAGCATCAGTTGGTTTAATAGGAACAGTTGTTGTCAAAGCTGTATTTACTGTTAATCTTTTAACTTGATCTTCTGCTACTTCTGCAAAACCATGTTTACCTTCATCAACTAAAGCAATTGAATAACTAGTTTTAACTTTACTTCCACCACCAGTTACAGATGTAGTCTTTTTAATCCATTTAACGTAACCATGAATATTAGTATTACCAAATGGTGATTTACCACCTGACTCCATTAAATCTTCAGTTTGTGATTTAGCAGCAGAAGCATCAGCAGCTGTATAACCAGTACCAGCAACACCACTAGTTTCTAGACTAAAGTAATAAGTTCCATCTGGAGCAGCAGAAGCTAAAAACTCAGTAGCACCATTTTTACAAGATAAGTTATCTGCTAAAACAGCATCTCTTACAGCATTTACATAGTTCTTTGCTACGTTAGCAAATGTATTTCTTCTAGAGTTTTCAATTGTTCTTGTAACAGCTGGTATAGCAACCATCATCAAAATACCCATAATTGTAATAACAGCTAGCAACTCAATCAAAGTAAATCCCTTATTCTTATTATCTTTATTATTTTTTCTCATTCTTTTTCCTCCTATCTTATAACTAAATACTATCAAAAAATATTTGCCATTGCAAGATATTTTTCAAAAAATTTACATACTCTTGTAAAGTTATTTAACTCTAAAATAACTACCAATAACACTACCACATTTACACTTAGAACTTGCACTTGTAAAATAACCTTTATTTAAAGCTGTCAAATCAACATTAACATCACTAATCTTTGACAACACTTCATCTTTAACATCATCTTCTTCCAACTTACTCTCTTCAATCATTTCAATGCCATTTAAAGTATTATCTTCTAACTTTTCGGCTAATCTAACAAAATATTTATATCTTTTACCTTCTCTTTTTATAACCACATATGACTGCGTTGTATCATATGTTCCACCATTAGGAGGATTATCAAACTCCGAATTATCTAAATATTTTAAAGACATCACAATACATTGATTACTTGCTGGTCTAACCACTCCATTGTTACCCGTCATCTTATATTTGGCATTAGATATCATCTTTTTAGCATCTTCTACATATACACTTGCTCGATTAGATGAAAGAATACCTACCACGTTAGGAATAGTTATAGCCATTAAAATTCCTAAAATAACCAATGTCGCTAATAATTCAACCAATGTAAATCCTTTTTTATTCAATCTCATATTTTAATCTACCTCTACATTATTATAACAAATTACCACTAAAACGAAAAGTTTTTTTATACATTATCTATTAATAATTTTAAAAATATTATCCTTTTCCTGTACTGAAGTATTAGAAAACAACTTATTATCAAACAAATATCCATATCTAAACAAACAAAAGCCATCATATGAAGATATATTTCTACTAAGAATTATTTCTTTCATAATAATATCATCAGCCCTTTCCCACTCCCAAGCTCCACTTTTAGCATATTTATCATACATTCCTACCTTATAAAAAGCTAATGCTACTATCATTTTTATCTTTTTGTTTTTTATTAAACTATTCCATTCTTCTAATACTTTTTGAAAGGGCTTGGTTTCATTATAAAAACCATAATAAATTTGTGGCATAATAAAATCAACATATTTATCACTACTTAACCATGTTTTTATATCTGCAAAATTCTTATTATAATTATTCTCATTATTGCCATCTGGTGAAACTCCAAAAGGAATTTTGGCCTTATTGCATACTTTATGTACTCTCTCTATCAATTTATTAACAATCATTAAATTATAATCTTCTTTTTTTATTTCTCCAAATTCTTTTTTATATTGTTCATAGTCCTTTTGATCTATTTCATTATTGGGATAAAAATAATCATCAAACAATATACCATCTACTTGATAATTATTAACTATTTCTTCTACTCCTCTAACTATCAAGTCCTCTACTTCTTTTTTACTTGGATTATAATAAATTCCTCCACCTACATAAATTATATCTGTATTTATATATTTAAAAGCGGGATTTTTTTCACTTATAGATGACACATCTTCATTAGTTCTTATTCTATATGGATTAATCCACGCATATACTGCTATTTTTTTTTTATGTGCTTCTTTTATAAAATACTCTAAAACATCGTAGCATTTACCTCCTTCTTCTGTACTCACATATCCACTAACAGGAAATATCTTTGATTCATATATGGCATCTGAATTACTTCGTACCTGTAACACAATTAAGTTTAAATTCATCTTTTTTATATTATTAATCATCGCCAAAACATTTTCTTTACTTTTTCCTTCATCTTCATCTTTAATATAATTTTGTAATTCTATATAACTAACAAAGACACCTCTTTTTTCTTCCTGTTCTTCTTTTAATACGCTTACTTCCTTTTTTTCTAATCCATCTCTACTATAACCAATGAAAAGACAAATCAAAATAAAATATATTCCTATTTTCCAATATGTTTTTTTCATCATATCACCATATTAATTATAAAAAATAGGCATGACTTATTTTGTCAATTTATCTTTTTCTATAATAAATAATTTTTTATCTCTATAGAAAGCATAAAATATATTACTTACTTCTTTATTTTCTTCCCGTAAAATTTTATACAACCACATTTTATCTTTACCTATCTGTAATAAAACATCTTCTTGAATAACTTCATCAATAATAACTGGTAAAGGATAAACCCGATTTTTATCATCATCTTTTTTAAAGACTGATAATTTTCCACTTGTTTCTAAGATAGCATAATCTACTTCTTCTATAGACTTTATTTCTTTTGCCCTCAACTGTGTAAGTAAATCATCTAAATTATATCTTTGTTTAAGCATTTCTTTAAAATTAACTTTTCCTCGATTAATTATTACGGATGGTGAACCATCGATAACATTCCTAATTTTTTGACTTTTTAATGAAATTAGAGAAACTCCTATTTGTAATGAAACTAAAATAGCTATTGGAATAATTGAAATCAAAATACTTTTTTTATAATTTTCAATTGAAATAGCTGCCAACTCCGCTATAAATATGGACACAATAAAATCCATTATAGAAAGTTCTCCTATTTCTCGTTTACCCATTATTCGATACACTGATGCTATTAAAATATAAAACAAAATACTTCTATAAAAAACAACTAAATATTCCATTTTTATCACCTATTTATATGTTGTCTTTTTTCATATTTTTTTATACATAACATAAAATTAATTGAGGTGAATAAATATGACTTATTTAAAATTGTATGGTAAAACTTTTCTTTATACTATCCTTTCTCTATTAATTTCCTTACTATTTATTACTCTTTTTTATTATTTTAATTTTATTAATGAAAATATCTATAAAATTTTAAAATTACTAATTCTTATCATTAATATTTTTATTAGTAGTTTTCTTCTAGGTAAAAAAGCTTCAAGTAAGGGTTATTTAGAAGGTATTAAACTCTCTACTTTAATAATTATTTTTTTCTTTATCCTAACTCTTCTTTTTAATGAACCATTCAAATTTAGAATTATTCTTTATTATTTTATTCTTTTTATTACTGCTACTTTTGGTAGTATGCTTGGTATCAACAAAAAAAAGATTAAAGATTAAAAGTACGCATTTCTACGTACTTTTTTTCTCTTAAAACTAAACTTCACCATATGTTATTTCAAAAGGGGCATCAACACTTCCATCACCTTTTATAATAATTGCTCCCGGTTCAAGGGCAATGGAAGGTCGAACATAGTAATACCGGCTTTCACTTACCTGTGCAACGTCAACTCTCCAATTAAATGTCGAATTAAAAACACTATAAAAGAAAAAACTTGTATGTGCTGGTGACAAAAGCCACCACGAATTATTTGTATTTAAATATGACTTATTATACCCTGCCAATGTTACCTCATCAGCTGTTAATAATCCTACCGGATAGTCAAGTTTTGCTTTTTGATTTCCTACCCTAAAGCGGTCTGCTTCATTTACACACTCTAAACTTGGACTTTTTATATCACCATAATTTCTTTCTTCTGCTCCATAAACTATAGGATCTATATTATCAGAATCTTTATCCCAACCACCTAAAGATGAAATACTTCTATCATTACACCATACTGTATCTTCTATATGTTCAGCATACTCGGTATTTCTTAAATTTTCTTCATACCACTGTTCTATTTTAGTAAGTATTACAGATTTATTTTCATTTGTTGATTCACTTGTCATTTCTTTTATGGCATCTTCTATCTTTGTTCCATTCTGCAAGGTCATATAAAATGGCAAAAAGCCACTATAATAATGAATAAAATAAACCGTTTTATTACAAATTTCACTATTATTAAAGCAAGTATAATGATGAGCATTTTTTACTTTATCCTGTTCATTTGTATCACTATAATATGCTAAGACACTTACTTCAATAGGATCTGTTAATATATAGTTAGTACCATCATAAACTACATCATTTCCAAACTTCCAAGTTACCTTTTCCGCCTCACTATATAAACTTTCATAGGTTTCACCATTTGTCATTCCTACATAATAAGCTCTTGACGAACTTGGCACACTATCACCATCTGTACTAACGTTATCTAATATAAAATAGACTTTATCACATACTTCATCAGTTTCCTGCAAACAAGTATAATAATGACCTAATTTCGAATAATTATCACTCCAATAATATTGTCTGGCGTTTGTTAAGGTGTAACCTACTCCTTCTTGATACTCTATTCCGTCACCATAATAATAATTAGTTGTTGTCATATTATCATTAACATCTCTATTTTTTCCCGCCAAAGAAAACCAATATGAACCTGATCTATATCCATAGCCATAAATTTTTCCATATTTATACCCAGCAGACGCTATAGAATTATTAGAACTACTAAAAGCACTATTTCCTATTGTCGTATCTTCTCTCGTATTATCACAGCTTCCATCTCCTGCCGGTAATCCATTATATATTAATTTTATGCCACCAGTTTCTGTTGTTCTAACTATTCGCCAACA
>CANQSQ010000032.1 GCA_947626565.1 uncultured Bacilli bacterium | reverse complement strand
TGTCTTAGTAGTTCCTCAATTAATATTCTATCTTCAATATTTAATCTTTGTTTTTTCATTGTTTTTCTTCCTTTCAATACACCCTTAAGAAAACAATTGACAAGAATATATTAAATACTATTAAAAGACTAAATGCAACTCATATATTTTTATAACGTTAAAGTTGCATTTAAGTGTTTAAGTAATACATTAAAAGATTTATATTTACAAAAACAAAAAAATATTTTATAATAAACGAATGAAAAAAGGAGGCTCCTATGAAAAGAATACTTCGTGGTCCTATTTACAAATTATATGTAAAAAATCTAGAAATAAATGATACTGTTTTAGACATTGAACTTGCTAGTACTACTTTAAAAAAAGATGCTCTTTTTTACATTAATTCTTTTGGAAAAATAGTTTCCTTAGATTACAATACTGTTCTTCCTCAAAAAGAAGAAGCTCAATATTATATTGAAAGTCATCTTCCAGGTACTAAAAAAGATAAAATTAATCCAAACTCAGCTGATTGTGTCTATTTTGAAGATAGTGATCTTGAAAAATATCAATTATTATCCCAAAGTGCTTTTAAACAATTGAAAAAAACTTATAAAAAAAGAAATTTTTAAGTTTTTTTTATTTTGCCTTAAAAATTTCTCATTCTAATTAAGTAAATATATACCTATCGTTAAATAAGTTGCAAATAAAATCCAAGCTAAATATAAATAATTTAAATAAGCTGCTACTTTAACCTTTTTACTAAATAAATAAATCATATATAAAACTAAACCATCTAGTAATATTATCCATATAACAGCTATAAAATACCATTTAAAAGTAAAAAATATAATTGACCATAGTAAATTAACTATTAATTGAATATAATAAATTTTTGTTTCCCATTCTGTATTAAATCTAGCCTTTTTCTTGAATAAATAATAAGTAATTCCCATTAAGAGATAAATAATACTCCACATTATAGGAAAAGCTAATTTTCCGGGTGCTAAAGGTGGTTTTGTCAAACTTTGATAATTTATACTAGGAGCTATTATTATACCTATTAATGACCCTAAAATAATAGGTAAAAACAAATAATATATATTTTTTAAAATACTTTTCATATTCTTCCTTTCATTATATTTTATGTCCACTTTCAAAATTTATACTTTATTTTTTTTTCAATATAAGGTAAACTATCATTAGTACTTGCCGATTTAGCTCAGTTGGTAGAGCAACTCATTCGTAATGAGTAGGTCGAAGGTTCAAGTCCCTTAATCGGCACCATTTAGAGATTTGTTCAAACTTTTTTTGAACTTTAATATAAAGAACTTGCAAAAAGTTCATTTTTACGTTAATATGAATATGTCAAGGAAACTTGTATAAAAAAAGGAACATTCAATATCGCATGTTGAGTGTTGCCATAATGTGCATCACCTAACTCAGCAATGATTTAGGTGATTCTTTATTTTAAGATATGTATTCATGGGGTATTTTAATGAATGATATAATAAATGAAATATATGATGAAGTAAAAAAATATGAGGTCAATATAAAAACTACTTATCAATTTTAAATTGCAAGTAGTTTTATTTTTTTATAAACAACAACTTATCTAAAAAAATCAGAAATAGGTTATTTTATTTTTTCTTTTTTGCAAAAATTTTGCTTAGTAATTTTTGCGGTTCCTTTTCCTTTTTTAAATCTAATTCTTTTGGATTTTCAATACCTTCTGGTAACGTCATTTTCAAATATCCCTGTTTAAACCATAAAATATCTCTTAACGAATACATTTTAAATTCTAATAATTCGCATTGTGTAACCATATCCCTATTCTTTTTACGTTCACTTTCGGACATAGCATTAAATTTTTTCGCCATCTGCTCTCTTTTTTTCGCAATTCCTTGCCCTATTTCGATAATTTCCTCATCTGTCAATTCTTTTACTGAGTTATAATCAACTATCCAATCAAGATCTTTAAAAAATTCTCTTTCATTTTGCTCTTCAAATTTTTCAAACTCATATCTATTACTATCATCAATTATGACTATCCCCTTCCCAAAAACTTTCATAAATATTGAAGCTGGTATAGGTAAATCTGTATTATTTAAGTAAGCTATATCATTCTTTTGAACATAAACGGCCTTTTCTGTTATTATTTTCAAAATAAACATCTCCTTGGCTATTTATTATAACATAGAGTCTGCCATTTTTAACAAGATATATAATATTTTAATTTTATGCTATACTTAAAATATAATATATTAATAAAAGAAAGGAACGTAATATGGACTTTTATAATATTAGAATCATAAATCAAGGTAGAAATGAATATAGAGGAAATATCATTATCGATGACAATAACTCACTATATGGCCTTTGTACAGAAAAAAACTATGACAATAAAAAAAAGCTATTAGGTCAATTAACCCCCGAAGGACTATATCTTGTCATTAAAGGTGAAACTGAAAATATTCCTATACTAGCTAATCAAAGTACCTCTTTTCCTAAGAAATCCCTATTTAAAGCTAGTTATTTTACAGGTAATTCTCTAGATTCTATTAATGACTTAATTTTTATTGAACTTGTAAATATCAAAGATATAGAACAAGGTCTAATTAAAGAAAGTAAAACTTCCCCATTCCAAAAAAAGTTATAGATTATCTTTACTCAGTTCATCAAAAATGCCCTAACTAAAAAAAGTTCTTTTAATCAAGAACTTTTTTACATTTCTACTTCGTAGCTGACTCTTTTAAAGTTATTGTTTTCTTATCATAATCAACTTCTATTTTTACTCCTAAAGGCATAATTCCTGTGAAAAAGGCATGTCCTATATTTATATTATACAAAATAGGCAACTCAGTACAGTTAAACTCTTGCATTACTTTTTTATAAATATCCTTATATTCTTCATAATATTTTTCCATATAAGGTTTACCTACTATAATACCTTTAATACTTTTTAAAATTCCTTGAGCTCCCAAATTTCTTAAATAAATAAGTAATAAATCTGGACTAATTTGTTCTTCACTAGTTTCTAGTAATAATATTTTATTTTTAAATTCTTCTTTTTTAGGCCATATTTCTGTTCCATTAATCATTGGAAATACATCTATACATCCACCAATTACTTCTCCTGTTACACATCCCTTACCTTGTAACACTTCATACCCATGAGTTTCTTTAACCATCTTCTTTTGTGTATTAATATTTTCTTCTCCCCAAGGTATATATTCATTAGACCAATATTTACTAGATTTAATCTCATATCCTTTACTATCTTTCATTAAAATATTTGCGATAGCTTCTCTTACTACATCTGGCATTTTACCATAATCAGCTATTTCACACATAATTGTAGGTCCATAATATGATACAAGCCCTGCTTTTCTTAACATGAAATGATTTACTGTCGAATCAGAATATCCCATAAATACTTTAGGATTTTTACTAATAATATCAAAATCGATATATGGTAATAATCTAATTGTATCATTACCACCTATAGCACAAAATATACCTTTAATACTTTTATCTTGAAAAGCTTCCATTAAATCTTTAGCTCTATTTTCAGGATGTTCATATACTTCCTGAAAACTACTAAAAGTATGTTCCTTAGCTACTAATTCTAACCCAAATTCTTTCTCTAATCTTTCTTTAGCAATATCAAACTTATGTCTTAATCCTTCTATCCCTAACAATCCAGATGATAAACTAACCACAGCAACTTTATCACCTTTTTTCAATTTCTCTGGTTTTATCATTCCAATCATCTCCTCATTAATATTTATAATTATTATATCAAATTTTTACCATTTACTCCAAAAAAATAAAAGTATCTTACATACTTTTATTTCCTTCATCTTCATTAGCTTTTGTTAAGGTACCTTTCAAGCCACCCATAACTTCTTGATAATCCTTTTCACTTAAAACTAAACCATCTAATATAGCTAATTTAACTTTCTTTTCTAAAGGCATATCAATATTTTCTAACTTTTTCAAATTTCTTTTTACTTTATTACTTGAAACTAAATGACCATTAATCGCATAAGTTCTCTCTGTATTTTTAAAACTTTCTAAATCAATATTTATTCCTTCATAATCTTCGTCGTCTACTTTATAACCAACTACATTTGGTAAGTACTCATCTAAATTGTCATCTTTAACAAAGTAATTTTCTTCTTTTAAATAGCTAAACAAAGTCTCTTCATTGGTAATAGGCAAATTTAAAAATTTAATCGCATATAAACGTTCAATATTGCTTTTATTTAATAAATCCAAGTTTTGTACTAAAAAGGCTTCTAAACCCAACTCTAAGTATTTATCAATTTTCTTTTCTAAGTCATTATCTTCTAAAAAAGCATAATTATTAGTTGTCTTTATTGATCCTAATAAATTATATTTTTTTAAGATATTTATTTTTTGCCTAAATATTTCCTTATCCATTAATAATATATTTAACGACTTATTAAAGATATTTGGATTAATATCATTTTCCTCTAATACACTAATATTACTTATTAATCTTTCATTTATATCTGAGTCTATTAATATCTGTGGATATAGTTTTATAAATTTACTAGTTAAAATATCTCTTCTTACATATTCACTAATTATTTTTAATTTTTTCAAATCTGAATTTTCTAAAACGTAAATAATTAATTCTTTATCAAATAACATCCTTACGGTTAAACGTAACATTTCATTTATTTCTTCATATGTAAGTCTCAATATCTTCTCTAATTTATATTCACCTGGTTTTAGATCATATTTACTCAACAAATCTTGTATTTTTAATTGACTATTCTGAGAAATCATTTCATACTCTTCATCTAATTGTTGATAATAACTCTGATTATGTAAGTAAATTATTTTTAAGGCCTCTAATTTTAATTCATCATCAGCTATTTTACTAATTAATTCTTTATAATTACTTATTTCTTTATTCTTAATTGCTTCTAAAAAATTAACTAAAAATTCTTTATAATCCCGTATTGTTTTTTCTATCTTTCTAAGTCTACTTTTTTCTTCTTTTTCGGTTTCACATGCATATTGATTTACTTTGCTTAATACTCCTGTAAATTCTTTAGTATCAATAGAACTTGAAACAAATTTTTGAAATATTTTATCTTTTTTATTAGTTGTCGTCGATGTTTTATTAGCATTAAATCTTTTATCAAAATCTTTTTTTAATCTTTTTGTTACTCTAACAAAATTTATAATATTAAGAATTTCTACAGATTCATGCATATAACATTTCATAAATTCCATTGCTTTAATTAATTCATTTGTTTCTAAAGAATATGTTTCTTGTATTTCTATAATATTACTAATATCATCTTTAGTCTCTTCACTTATATTTTTATCTTTACGTATTCGATATTCATTAATTAAACTTTTTAAGGAGCTTTTTTCTAATAATAATTGTTTAAAGCTTTCTAAACAATGACCTTCAATAATGCCCATCATACTACTCCACAAAGAAAAACTAATACCCTCATCTATTTTCGAAAATAAGGAATAAAAAGGATTAATCATTTTTTTTATTTTTCTTAGATTTAAATCTTGATGTTCTATTTTAAAATCAGCAAGTATCAATTCAAACAAATTAGTTTCCATTAGACTAAACAATGAACTATCAGTTATATTTTTAGCTACTTGCAAAAAGAAATTTAAATCTTTATTGCCATCTTCTTTTTGGGCTTCTAAAAGTTGAATTTTTTTATTAATGGCCTCAATTAATTCTAATTTATCCATCTATCTTCACCTTCTTATTTTCAATGGCGTCTTCTGTACCTAAAATATTAAACAATTCTCTTTCATATTCTTCATTTAATTTTAAAAATTCTTCATCATCAAGATGCTGTCTTAAAAAGTTTTCCATTACATTAAAACTACTAATTTTTCTTTTCATTAAATCCATATAGCCTTTATCTTTAGTTGTTTTCTTCAAAAACGCAGTAATAACTGCATATGTATTTTTACCTAATCGCGTAAAAAGTACCCTTGTTCCTAACCCTTTAACTTCACAAATACCAATTAATTCTCTATTATTATTAAATCTTTTAACATTTTTAAATGTTCCGTCTTTAATAGATAAAAATAATTCTCTAAAATTATCATGATAAGAACTAGGTATTTTTTCAAGTTCTGATAAAATTCTAATATTACCACTAGCTGTTGGTACGAAAATAAGTTTATTTTCTTCTTTACCCTTTTCTTCTTCTTTTTCTTTTTGTAACGCTTTCTTCAATAAAGCTATCTTTTGTTTTTGAAATTCTATTTCCTCTTTAAATTGTTCTAATTCTTCTTTAGAAATATTTTCTTCTTCACTATGCAATAATTCTAAAATATCTTTAATTTCTTTTACAGCTTCTAATTGTAAACGAACAATGATTCTTTCATAATTATAATTTTTTCTTACTGGTAATACTTGCGTTATTTTTTCTTCAATATTATCTTTGGTTAAATTATTTAACTCAGACAAATAAAAGTCTACTTCATCTTCAAAGTCATCATTTTCCTCATCAGTACTTTTTTCAGTAGCTTCTTTTTGTTCTAATTCACCTGTAACAGCAGTCACATAATTTTTATTATCATCGATAATTTGACGTAATTTTTTCAATTCATCAACTTTTTGAACAGCTAAATTTTTATTAAAATCCATTATTTCGATTAAATCCATTAATGATACTGTTTCTAAGTCAGCCTGTTTAAATTTCATTATAACCTACCCCTTTTTTCGATGTTCACATTATAACATAAGTTCGATAAAATGTCAACTCAAACCTAATATGATCAAAAAAAAGTACCTTACAAATGTACTTTTCTTATTCTTTTTTCTTAAAATGACTAGCATCTACTCCACACATTGGACATTTAAAATCATCAGGTATTTTCCCATAATGAACATAACCACATACGTCACAAACATAAATTTCTTCTTTTATTTCTCTATCTTCTACATATGTAGGTGCTTTTATCGAAACGCCTCCTTTAATAACTTCATAATAATATTTATAACTCATAGGTTTTTTACTACTTACTTTTTTAGTACTAACAACCTTACCAATAAATAAATCATGACTACCAACGTCAATTATTTGACTTACTTCACATTCTATATAACTACAAATAGCTGCATCATCTAATGTTTTTATCCCATTGACATCAATAACTTTTTCTCCAGCAAATTTATCCTTTGCTTTTGAAGAAGAAAAACCAAACTTTTTAATAATATCAGGATTTACTTCTTCACTTAATATACTAACGACAAATCTTTTTTCTTTCTTTATAATCTCATTAGTATAATTTTCTTTATTTAAACATATCGCCACTAAAGGATTAGTACTTGTTAATTGATTTAATGTATTTATAACACAACCAACATCTTGGTCCTTTTCTTTATCTATACTACTTACAATATATAATCCATACGAAATATCTTTAAAAACATTCTTATCCATCTTAAACTCCTTCTTCATCTAAATTCACTGTAGATAGCATCTCTATCAACTTTATAATTTCTCGTTCATAAATTGCTTTACTTGCCTCTAAATTCAAATTTTCATCTTCTAATTTTGGTAACATACTAACAATTTCACCTAATTTTTGACTATTTTTTAAATCACTTCGCCAATGACCCTTAGCCAATAAAGCTAGCTTATCAGCATCTTTTACAACTTTTTCCTCTAAGGTACCACATCCATTTTCACTTTTAGCACTCACAATATTACAACATTTATTAATTAATCCCTCATCATATTCTAGTCTTTCCATCTCTTCTTTTAATAATTTAGTCGATAATTGTTCAAACTTTTCATCTTTCTCTATTCTTCCCACATCATGCCAATACGCACTAATAATACAAGCTTCTTCATCAATCTCTTCAACTATATTATTTATCAGTTCTTTCGTATACATAACTACATCATACATATGACTACTTCCATGTTCTACATCATCTACTTTTGCCATTATCTCTTTAGCTTTTTCAATTAAATCTTTATTTTTACCTTCTATTTGCTCTATCATTTTTTCTCCTTCTAGCCTTTTCTCATCTTTGAATCTATCTCTATTTTATCATTAAAAATCTTTAGAATAAAGTCATTTTACATAAACTCTTGGCACTCTTTTACTTACTGAACATAATACCTCATAAGGAATTGTTTCTAAATAACTAGCTACTATTTCAATATCTTGTACATCTTTTAAGATAACGACCTCATCACCAACTTCAACATCCTCATCAATTTTTACAAAAAGCATATCCATACAAATATTTCCTACTATTTTATACTTTTTATTTTTAATATAAACTTCTCTTCCTGTATTTTTTCTTATAACCCCATCAGCATACCCAATAGCTACTACTCCTATTAATTCATTATCTTCTTGTGCTTGATATATCCCATTATAACCAAGTCTTTCTCCTTTATTTAATCTATTTATTTGTACTATTTTACTTACTAAACTAAAAGTTTTTTGTAAATTTAACGTTTTATCACTAGTAAACCCATAGATCATAATACCTAACCGACACCCATTAACAAAGTCTAACTTTAAATTTCTAATAATTCCTTCACTTGCTTCTATATGAAAAATAGGTATTTCTTCTTTTTTTATTCCCACCACCATATCTTTATATTTATCTATTTGTTTTTGAGTAACTATCTCATCATTAACATCCATTAAATGCGAATAAATTCCTTCAATTTCAATATTATTTTTCTTTAACAAATCAAAAACTTCTAAGAATTCTTTTTTATCTTTTATTCCCAATCTATTCATTCCACTATTTATTTTGATGTGTACTCTTAATTTTAATCCTGATTCGACTACTTCTAAACCTTTTTCTAGTGAATTAACTGTTATAGTTATATTATTATCATATGCTACTTTAAAATCCTCTTTAGCAACAACTCCCAGACATAAAATAGGTATACTATTATATTTATTTCTAATTTCCAATGCTTCTTCTAATAATGATACTGCTAAATAATTACAACCACCATTAATTAATTGTTCTACTACTTCTACAGCACCATGTCCATAGGCATCAGCTTTTACAACACCAAAATAATACTTATAATCATTATATTTTTTTCGTATTTTCTCAACATTATTTCTGATATTATTTAAATAAATCTTTGCAAAAGTATTTCTTAAATATTCCATTCTAACACCTTCTCATCATAGTTATTCTATTCTTTTTCTATCTAATTTATAACTATCCCTCTATACTCATTTTACCATATTTTAGTCAAATAAAAACTCGAAAACACAAATCATATTTTCTCGAGTCTTTGTCTATTTAATTTAATGAATTATTTCTACTTACATCTTGTAGTACTTTAACTAACTCTTTTTCTTTCTGTTCTTTATTTATAGAACAATTTAAGTAATGAGATATAAAAACATCTTCAAAAGTTTCCATAGTATATACTCTTACTTCATGTTCTTTTCTTAATGGAGCACCATCATCTTTTTTATAAGACATTTCTCTATTCTTTATATAATAATTACCTACCTGACAATCACTATCTATATCAAAAAGCTTAGCCTTTTTTTCTACAGGATTATTTTCTAAAAAGGGTCTTGTCTGTAATTCCTTTTCATTAACCATTTTTATCAATTCAATTGTTTTCTTTAATTTATTAAATTCCTCTTCTGTAACTGTATAAACACAATAATCTTTCTCATCAAACATTATCATGAAATTATATAAAGATGCATTTAAAATTCTAGGTTTACCATCCATCATTAATATAACTGACTGTTCTTTACTTTTAGCATTTAATAATAAATCTTTTGTTTCATTTTGAATCTTTTTTTCTAAAGTCTCATATCTTTCTTGTCTTCTATAATATTCTTCCTTTTCCTTTTTAACATTTTCAGTAAATTCTTTACTATAGGCTAAACGACCAATAGCTTTATATAATAATTTTTCATTTTTCTTTAGAGCTTCTTTTTTAGCTTCTGCAAATGTATCAAATACTTTATTAACCTTAGTACAGTTATTGCAATAACCATTTATATTATAAGTAGGCTCTTTTCTCACAATACTTCCATCATAATTTAAACTTTCAAAAGGAAATACCACTTCATAACTCTTCTCAGCTTCTCCATTTTGTAAATATTCAACCTTTTCAGCTACAACAAAACATTTTGAAGCTATATAGCAAGCTTCTTCATATTCTCTTTCTAGTTCATTTAATCCATAAATCCAACCTACTTGTTCAACCATAGGCATAACAGCATATTTTATTGGATAATTATTTTTCAATTTTGCCACCTCATTTACGACTAATTATTTACCGATACGTACTTGCTATTATAAAACTAAAAAATGATAATTACAACTGTAACTTAAATAAACCACTATCTCTTTAAACTTCCATAATGAGTGTCTCTTTTACAATTTTAAAGTTGCCTTCCTAACTACCTTTTTACTACCTACTTACATAACTTTTTTTAAAGTTTTATTAACCTCTTTCTCATCAGCAACATCTTGCAATTTGTAAAAAAGAGTTTTAAAGGGAATACAAAATTCACAAATTCTAGAACCAGACTGCCGAATATGAACTGGAATACAATAAGGCATTTTAGGTACCTCGCCATCCTTTTTAGTAAAAGATAGCATAATTACTTCATCTACTTTATTAATTTTTAAAATATTAGGACAACTTTTTGGATAAGCATCACTTAAAATGATAATACCATCATCTTCAATCAATTCTTTATAATATGACATATTTTTTTCCGTTTTCATTCTTCTTTGAACTGTCTTTAAAGAAGCATCTTCATCTAATATATTTCCACTAATTATATTTTCATATAATTTATTAAATATATTATAAAGCTCTCCCTGATCACTAGAAATATTAAAATTAATCGTTGCAATTTTACAATAATTATCAAATCTACAAGACAAATTTATATCTAACCCCGTTTGATAGATTGATAAAACTTTATTGTCCTCTATTATATCAATATCAAATGTACTATAATCATTTTGATTTTTTCGAATTATCATTTTACTTGTCCCCTATCTATTTAATATTGGTAAGATTAAAAATATCTACTCTACTTTGATTCTATTTTTTACTTTTCTAAATTTTTCTGCTACTAATCATTGTATAATAATAACTTTTATTTAACAATATCTTTTACCTTCAGTAACCTATGGTAATTTTTTTGTCATATCTATAAGTCTAGTATGATAACCATTTTTTTCATAAAATTTAATAGCCTTTTCATTATATCCAAATACTCCAAGTAAAATATCTTCACAACCATTAGTACTTAAATATTTTTCCATAAAATCTAATAACATTTTTCCATAACCTTTTCCTCTACACTTTTTTGCTACAACCAATTCCGTAATTCTACCCCTTTTAGGTGCCTTAAAATCATACTCAAAAGTTTCTTCATTATTTATTAATCCTACTACTAATCCCACTATTTCTTCATTTTCACTACATAATAACATTTTACCATTATATTTGTACACTTCTTCCATCGTCTTTTTAAAATATTCTTCTCTATAATTTTCTGTTATAATATTATATTTTTCCTTATCTATACCAACAATATATTCTTGTAATTCAACTAACAAATCTTTAACATCTTCAGCATATTGATTATTATATTCAATTATCATTTTACTTACCTCCAACTTTCTTCATCAATCTAGTCCTAATTACCTATAATTATTTTAACATACTACTTCTACCTGCTATATACTATTTTTTAATATCCCTTCTAAATTAACTTTCAGAGATTTATCAGAATATTCTCTTTTTCTATAATAATTGCTCTACCAGGGACAATTTCAAGACAAACATTTTCTTACAATGCTTATTTTAAAATATATTTATTGCATGAAGAAACAAACCATATAAGCGGTTTGTTTATAAATCATGTATTAATTATACAAGTTCTAGCCACTCATTTGAAATTCCCTCTCCTAATACTTTTACAGCCTATGACTAAACCAAGGTCTTTTCTTGCTACATACCAATGTTTAACATTTGCATGTATTACTACAATATCTCCTGAAGATAATTTTGTACCAACTTTCCTCCTTTCCTGTAGAAGCTAGTATTTCGTCAAATCTATTTTTTATTTTCTTCCAAATATCTTTCATATAATTCATCCATTGATGATATATATTCATTATCCTGCTTTATCCTAAATTTTTCATATTCTTCGTTAGCTTTTTTTAAAGCTTTTTTATGAGAAATGTTACCAGAATTTGATAAAATTTTCTTTTTTCGAAATTTCAATAAATCATCCGTTGCATCAATCCATTTTTGCATTGTCATTAAATTATGTTCGTTTGCCATATCTTCTGCATAGTCTAAAAATAAAGTTGTCAAACTTTCTAATTTTTTTATTTCTTGATTGTTCAAATAATTCTTAGCAATACTTATATCATACTTCATAATTTTACCATTTGGAGAATGTTTCCAATTAGTAAGTC
>CANQSQ010000031.1 GCA_947626565.1 uncultured Bacilli bacterium | reverse complement strand
AAAGAAGTAAAAGAAGGAGATTTATTTGTTTGTACGAAAGGTGTTACAGCAGATCGTCATGATTTTATAGATGAAGCAATTAAAAATGGCGCAAGTGCTATTGTGGTTAGTAAAGATATAAGAAATAAAGATGTGCCAATAATTAAAGTACCAGATACTAATAAAGAATTGCCATATTTGTGTCAAAAATTTTATGATTATCCTGATCAAAAGTTAAAAATGATTGGTGTAACAGGTACAGATGGAAAAACTAGTGTTTCAACGATAATACAGACTCTTATAGGAAATGATTTATGTGGCTATATTGGAACTAATGGTAGAAGTTGTGCTAAGTTTAGTGGCGATAATCCTAATACAACACCTGATGCTCATATTTTATATGATTACTTAGATGAATTTTTAAGAAATGGTTGTAAGTATGTAGCAATGGAAGCTAGTAGTGAAGCATTTTTTAGAGGAAGATTAGTGGCTATTGAGTATGATTTAAGTGTGTTTACTAATATTACATCTGAACATTTAAATATACATGGTACGTTTGAAAATTATGTTAATTCTAAACTACAATTATTTAGACAGACGAAGAAAGATGGATTTTGTATTTTAAATAGAGATGATCCTTATTATGAACAAGTTAAAGCAGCTAGTAATGGTAAAGTTTTAACTTATGGAATGGCTGAAGATTGTGACTTTAGAATAATGAATTTTAAAATATACCCAGAAAAGACCGATATAACTTTTAAATATAAAGACCTAGAATATAATATTGAAAGTCCATTATTAGGAGATTTTAATGTTTATAATTTGGCAGCTGGTATGTTAGCTAGTTTAGCACTAGGGGTAAGTATGGAACAAATATTGAAGAGAATTAGTGAAATAAAAATAAGTGGTCGTTTGGAATTATTGAATACTAATGCTCCTTATTATGTAATGGTTGATTATGCTCATACTCCTAATGGAATTCAAAAACTATTAAACTTTGTACATACATTAGATATTAATAGAAGTATAGTGGTTATTGGTCAAGCAGGAGAAAGAGATTATTTAAAAAGACCGCAAGTAGGTAATGTTGTAGTGGAAAATGCTACTTATGCAATATTTACGTATGAAGATCCAAGAAGTGAAGATCCTCAGAAAATTTGTGAAGATATAATAAAAGAATTAAAAGAGTCTCATGATAATTATGAAATAGTAATAGATAGACGAGAAGCTATAAATAAAGCTATTAATATGGCCAAAGAAAAGGATATGGTTTTAATTCTTGGTAAGGGTAATGAGACATATGAGAAGTTAAAAACGGAAACTATTTATTTTAATGATATTGAAGAAGCTTATAATGCTATAGCTAATAGAAGAATAAAGGAAGAAACATATTAATGAGACTTTTTAAGAGTCCTTAATATAAAAATCTTTCTTTTTTTGTTGTTTTCTGTTATAATGGTGGGTATTTGGAGGTACTCTAATGAATAAACTAGAAAATAAAGATATTTGTAAGAAGTGTGGAGGCTACTGTTGTACAAAGTCAGGTTGTGATTATTGGATTTCTGATTTTGAAGATTTGACTTATAAAGGTTTATTGAAAAAGTTAAGTGAAGGAAATATTTCCGTTGTGGCTTTATTAAGATTTAGTGAAATAAGGGGAAAAACATGTTGTACACCATTTTTATATTTACGAGCTAGAAATAATAATCGAGATATTATTGATTTAGTATCTGTAAAAACGAAATGTAGTATGCTTAAAGAAAATGGTTGCTATTATAATTTTATGGAGAGACCAGGTGGTGGAAGAAACTTAATACCAGGTCTAAATAAAAATTGTGTACCAGAGCAAGATCCGTTAGAAAAAATTTTAGAGTGGGATAGTTATCAAAAAGTTTTAGCTAGGATAGTTAAGAATTATAGTGGTATGAGTGTTGAAAAAAAATTAAGAGAAGATGTTAAAAATTTAATAGTAAAATTAATAAAAAAAGAGTTGGATGATGCTTTAATCGAAGAAAAAATAGATTTGCAAGGAATGATTCCTTATTTAATAAAAGCTTTTCCTCAAGAGGCACTAATGGCTAAAGAAGAGGTAGATAAGGAAAAGAAAAAACTATATAAATAAATTGCTTATAGGAAAAAAATATGTTATAATATGACCAATTTAAGGGGTGATGGTTGTGGAGTATAAATGCTTGTATGATTGGAGTAACTCTATATATGCGGGGTTTGAAGATTTTTTAAAAAATATTTATAGTATTTCGGTAAATTATTATTTAAGAAAAAAAGAAAATGATTCTACTGATATTGTTAATTTTAAATTACGTAAAATAAGAGAATTTGTTAATAATATTGAATATTACTTTTATGAATTAATAAAATTAGGATATGTAAAAAAAAGTAATGTTTATTTTGTAATAAGACAATTAATTAGTATTGAGTTAATTAACTTTGTGAAAAAAAATGAGATGAATTTTTCGGGGTATACGATTGGAAAAAGAATTTTCATAAATCCTTATATAAAAGATAATAAAAAGATGAATGCTAAACAAAGAACATTGTTATATTCATCTCATGAATATGGTCACATTATTAATCAAAAGTGGAAGTTGGATGTTATTAAACAATCTAAAAAAATATGGGAAAATGCGAAAGTTCAGAGAGAAGCTAAAAGGTTTGGTTTTGATTCAAATGAGTATTTTGTTATGGGATTTGAAATGTTAGATGAAACGATAGTGCAAGATACAGCAGAAAATGTATGTTATGGATTAATGAAACAAGAAAGATCTCCTAAGATATTTAAAGTAAAAAAGGAAGTTTTTGGTGATAGACCATTTTTGACTAATTTTGATTATTATGGGGAGTTTCAAGAAGTAGCAGTTAATTTTTGTAAAACATTAGGAATTATGCACACACAGGAAAAGGATTCGTATGAAGATGTCTTGAAGAGATTAAGTATGATGGCGATGAAAGAAGATTTTAGTCAAATTTTATTTGAGGAGTTTGCAGGAGATATTACTAAGTTGCGTGATTACTTTATTTTATTTTCAATTATGGGAACGATAAAAGATGCTTCTTATTCGGTATTAGATTTGAATGAGGGACAAGATGTTACTAATAAGGTTTTAAAATATTATGGTATATTTAATAACTTATGTGATTATTACAAAAAATAAATAATATGATATATTTATAATGGTGATAGTATGATGAAGAGAGTAATAAAATTTTTACTTATAATTATTTGGATGGGAATAATATTTTGGTTTTCTAATGATAATGCTGTAGAGTCTACGAAAAAAAGTGATTCAGTTATTGTTTTTATAGCCAATAAATTTGTAAAAAAAGATTTAACTCTTAAAGAAAAAGAAGAAATTATTGATAAATATGTAGTTCTAGTAAGAAAAACAGCTCATTTTTTGGTTTATTTTATTTTAGGAGTATTAGTAATAAGTTATATGATGGAAAGAGGAGAAATAGATAAACAAAGTCTATTAATAGCAATACTTATTTGTCTCGGATATGCTTGTAGTGATGAGATACATCAGTTGTTTATTAGTGGAAGAAGTGGACAATTATTAGATGTTTTACTAGATACAATTGGGGCTAGTAGTGGTATTTGGTTATATCAAAAAGCTAAGAAAATAATACGACAAAAAAACATATAATTATTATGGGTGATTATATGTTTTTTGAATTGATAAAATTTTTAAAAGAGTTCTGGTGTTTTACTGGAAGTTATTCTAATGAAGTATTTAAAGAACCACTTGATAGTAAGATGGAAGAAGAATGTATAAAGAAAAAGATAGCGGGAGATAGGGAAGCTAGAAATATGCTTATTGAACATAATTTACGTTTAGTTGCCCATATTGTTAAAAAATTTGATACTAAATATGTTGATAATGATGATTTAATAAGTATTGGAACGATTGGTTTAATAAAAGGAGTAGATACATTTATGCCTGAAAAGGGTGTCAAAATTACAACTTATTGTGCTAGATGTATCGAAAATGAAATATTAATGTATTTTAGAAGTAATAATAAGTATACTAAAGATATATCAATTAATGAGTCAATAGGCTATGATAAAGATGGTAATGAGATAGCAATAATTGATGTTTTAAAAGCCCCTAAAAAAGATTTTACATTAGATATAGATATGAAAGATAATATAAATTTATTAAAAAAATATATGAATGTCTTATCAAAAAGAGAAAAAGAAATAATTATAAGAAGATATGGATTGAATGATACTAAAGAAGAAACCCAAAAAAGTATTTCTAAAGAAATGGGAATTTCTAGAAGTTATGTTTCAAGGATAGAGAAGAGAGCCTTAACTAAGATATTAAGAGAATTTATAAAAAATAATAAATATGAAATACGATAAAAATACTTTAACAAATAGACAAAAAAAGGTTTTAAAGATATAATAGTTATAGAAGTTAGTGAGTGTGGTAGTAAATGAAAGAAAAAATAATTGCTGCTATAAAAAGAATTAAAAAGAAATGGATAAAAGTAGAAAAAAAAGTAAAGAAAAAAGTTAAGCATGTAAAAGAAGATTTAATAAAACTTGATAAGAAAAAGAAAGAAAATATAATGATATGGGGTTTAATTGGATTATTATTTTTAGTAGCAATAGGAATGTATAATTTTTTATTGTTACCACAAATTACCTTGACAGGCAAGAAAAAGATAGTTTTAAATTATAAGGAAGCTTATCATGAAAAGGGATATAAGGCCTCTTTTTTAGGAGATAGTGTTACAAAAAATGTTAAGGTTAAGGGAAAGGTTAATTCTAGTAAATTAGGAACATATAAAATTGTTTATGAAGTAAAAGTAGGGGTTTTTACGAAAAAAGTTACTAGGAAGGTTGTCGTTAAAGATACTAGTGCGCCTAGTATTAATTTGGCTGATACTGGTGATATATATGTGTGTCCAGGAAAAGAGTATAAAGCTGAAGAATATAAGGCCATTGATAATTATGATGGTGATATTACAGAGAATGTTAAAGTAAAACAGGAAGAAGATAAAATTACTTATACGGTTGCGGATAAGGCTGGTAATAAAAAAGTTATAAGTAGAAATATTATTTATCAAGATAGGGAAAAACCAACAATTACTTTAAAAGATGGATTAGTTAATTATCTTTTTGTAGGTGATGAATATAGTGATCCTTTATATGATGTTAGTGATAATTGTGATAGCAATTTACAAGAAAAGGTTAAAATTGATGGTAATGTTGATACTTCAGTAGCTGGTGAGTATATATTAAAATATAGTGTTAAAGATAAGGCTAATAATGAAGCTTCTGTAGAAAGAAAAATTATTGTATCAGAACATGATAAAAATGGAAATATTTATTTAACGTTTGATGATGGTCCAAGAGATGGTACAACTAATGTTATTTTAGATATTTTAAAAGAAGAGGGAATTAAAGCTACTTTTTTCGTAACTAATAGTGGGCCAGATGAATTAATAAAAAGAATGTATGATGAAGGACATACGGTAGCTTTACATACATCTAGTCATAATTATGCTACTGTATATGCTTCAGCAGAAAGTTTTTTCGATGATTTATATAGTGTACAAGATAGAGTTAAAAGAATTACGGGAGTTGAGTCTAAAATTATTCGTTTTCCAGGCGGATCAAGTAATACTATAAGTAGAAGATATTCTCAAGGAATTATGAGTTATTTAACAAAAGAAGTACTTAATAGAGGTTTTAAATATTTTGATTGGAATATAACATCAGGAGATGCAGGAGAGACAACAGATAGTAATGTCGTTTATCAGAATGTTGTGAATAGTTTAAGAAAAGATAGAGTAAATGTAGTTTTAATGCATGATATAAAGGACTATACAAGAGATGCCGTGAGAAACATTATCAAATATGGAAAAGATAATGGTTATACCTTTGATAAGATAACAATGCAAACAGAAATGGTAACACAAAGAGTAAATAATTAGACTATTAGGCAAATTTGGAGTATAATAAGTAAACAGGTGATGAAATGGGAATCTTTAAACCAACGATGTATAAGAAAAGTATTTTTGATATTGATTATTCATTACTAAAAGGTAGAGGAATTACATGTTTAATTTTTGATTTAGATAATACTTTAGGATTAATTGATAATAGTAAGTGTCCTTTAAAAACCAAAAGGCTTATCAAAAAATTACAAGATGATTTTTTAATAATTATATGTTCTAATAATACTAAACGAAGATTATTACCCTATTTAAAAGAATTAGGAATAGGTGGAGTATCTCTTAGTATGAAACCAGCAACATATGGTTTACAAAAGATTAAGAAAAAGTATAATCTTAAGAAAAAAGAAATGGTTATAATAGGAGATCAAATTATTACTGATGTGTTAGCCGGTAAAAGATTTAAGATTATGACTATTTTAGTTGATCCATTAGGAGATAAAGATTTAAAAATAACAGGATTAAATAGAAAAGTAGAAGAAAAAATATTACAAAAGTATGAAAAAAGAGGTTTATTAAAACGAGGTAATTATTATGAATAGTGAAAAAAGATGTACAGGTTGTGGAGTGGTACTGCAAGATGAAAATATTTTACAAGAAGGATATACAACTAGTTTAGAAAATGATATTTGTCAAAGATGTTTTCGAATGAAAAACTATGGTGAATATCAAATGGTAACAAAATCAAATGAAGAGTATATGAATATTTTACGAGAAGTAGGTAAAACAAAAGACTTAGTTTTGTACGTATCAGATTTATTAAATCTAGAAAAAAATTTAGAGCAAATTAGAAATATTATTCCTAATAAAATGATTTTAGTTTTAAATAAAAAAGATATTTTACCTAAGTCAGTTAAAGAAAAAAAGATAATTAAATATTTGGAAGATATTAATGCTTTATTTGAAGAAGTTATTATAATTAGTGCTAATAAAAATTATAACATTGATTATTTATTGAAAAGAATTAAATTTTATCAGACTTCAAAAAATGTTTATGTTATTGGACATACTAATGCTGGGAAGAGTAGTTTAATAAATAGAATTATAAAAAATTATTCAGATAATGTGCAGGAGTTAACAATGTCTCCATTACCATCAACAACCTTAAATACAATTAATATTGAAGTTAATGATTACTTGATGTTGATAGATACACCAGGATTAATAGAGGCAGGTTCGATTTTAAATCATGTTGATGCTGCTATGGTTAAAAAAATTTCACCTCATAAAGAAATAAAACCTCGAACTTATCAATTACGAAAAAATCAGTCAATTATTATAGAAAATATGATTAGAATAGATTACGTGGAAGGGGAAAGAAATAGTTTTACGTTATTTATTTCTAATGATTTGAAAGTAAGAAGATTACTTAACCTAATTAATAATAATGATTTAAAAGATTTGAATGTAACAACATATGACGTTAAGTATGATGAAGATTTGGTTATTAATGGATTAGGTTTTGTTAAGATAGTTAATAAAGGTGTGATAAATGTTTATATCAATAAAGATATAGAAACGTTTATGAGAAAGTCCTTGATTTAAGAAAGTTAAGAAATTAACTTTTTTTCTTTGAAATTAAAAGATAATTTCTTGACTTTGCTTAGGGTAATTATTAGAATAATGTACTAGGTGAGTTTATGAAAACTAAGGAAATGATTCAGGAAGAGTATAAATTATTTAATAACGAGTTTTGGGAATTGGTAAGTAATTATAAAGATGTTAATGGTTTTATAAATAATTTTGGTAAGGATTTAGAAGAAGATGAAAGAGATTTAGTAATGTCTTTAAAGGAAAATAAGGTACAGTTATTAAAAGCAAAAATAATTAACTTGGTAGGTTTTTTAGAGGAAGATATAGAATCATATAAAGAAGAAAATAAGTATATAGAAAAAGAACTAGAAGTAGTTAAACTTTATAAAAAGATGCTTAAAAAAATGCAGGAAGTATTAAATGAAGAGAATTTTCAGGAGATATTTAAGTTGTTTGATTTTACGATAATTAGTTATGGAGAAAATATTAATTTTTGGGAGGCTAAAAGGGATAGGGTTATTTGTGCTCAAAAAGGGATTATGTTTATAGATAATAGTAGTATAAGTACTATGGATAGTTTTAAGGCTTTTTTTGAAGATGAAATTTCTCAAATAAGTTTGATAAAACCAGTAGAAAAAATAAAAAAGTAATGTTATAATAAAGTTTAGTTTTATAAGGGAGTGATGTCAATGAATAACGACCTTGCACAGCTTATTCGTAGTAAGATAGATATTGTTGACATTATAGGTGAAAAGATACCGTTAGTAGCAAGAGGAAAGAATTTTTTTGGAGTTTGTCCGTTTCATGATGATTCTAATCCTTCAATGAGTGTATCACGAGAGAAGCAAATATATACTTGTTTTTCATGTCATGCGACAGGAAATGTGTTTACGTTCTTGATGGATTATGAACATATAAGTTTTAGTGAAGCCTTAAAGAGTTTGGGAGAACGGGTAGGCGTAGATGTTAGTGGAGTAAAAACCAAAAAAATCGTTAGTAAAAATGAAAAATTATATGAAGCTTATGAGTTAGCTTTGAAATATTATCAGAATAATTTAAATAGTACTATAGGACGGAGTGCTAAAAGTTACCTTGGTAAACGTAATATTACAGAGAATTTGATAAAAGAGTTTGAAATAGGACTTTCTTTAGATAAAAGAAATGATTTAACAACATTACTTACAAAAAAGGGGTATGATTTAGCAGTACTTAATAAAATAGGTTTAGTAAATGATGATTATGATATTTATCGAGATAGGATTATGTTTCCCTTGTATGATGTTAGTGGCAGAGTAGTTGGTTTTAGTGGACGTATATATAAGGATACTGATCAGAATAAATATTTAAATACAAAAGAAACTGAAATCTTTAGAAAAGGTGAGTTACTATATCATTATCATGTGGCGAAAGAAGAATGTCGCAGTAAAAAAAGTGTAATAATAATGGAAGGATTTATGGATGTCATAAGAGCTAGTTCCATTGGGATAAAAAATACAGTAGCTTTAATGGGAACAGCTTTAACTAAGGAACAAATAAATTTAATAAAGAGACTTTCATTAAATATTTATTTGTGTTTAGATGGTGATGATCCAGGAGTACATGCTACTTTGAATATTGGACAAATGCTTTTAGATCAAGAAATTGAGGTTAAAGTAATAAGACTTCCTAATCCTGATGATCCTGATTCCTTTATATTAAAGAATGGTAAAGAGAAATTTGAAAATTTAATAGAGTCAGCTTTAAATTTTTCGGATTTTAAATTATTAAAGTTACGGGAGAAGGTTGATTTTCGAAGTGATGAGGAAAAAGCTAATTATATAAATACCGTAATTAAAGAAATGTTAAAAATAAATGACCCAATTAGAGTAGAAGTTGTGCTTAAAAGACTTGCAAAAGAATTTGATATAGGGTATAATACACTGGAAATGCGGTTAAATAGCTTGAAAAAAGAGGTAGAAGAACCAAAAAAACAAGTTGTTAGTTTACAAATACCACATAAGAGAAAGGATAAGTATACAAAAGCAGTTGAACAGATTTTGTATTTTATGCTGAATAATGATTGGGTTATTTCGCAGGTAGAAAAAGAAAAATTAATTTTACCAAATGAAGTTTTTCGCTTGTTGTGTAATGAAATAATTTATTATTATAAGCAAAATGGTTTTATTAATATAGCTGATTTTTATACTTATATGTCTGAAAAAGAGGAAACATTAGTTTTACTGAAAGAGATTTTAGCAAGTGGTTATAATGAGAAGACGACAAAGGATGAGTTATTTCAATATTTCAAGGTTGTTAAAGAGTATAGTCATAATCAAGAAATAAAAAGGTTAACTAATTTAATGAAAAAAGAAGTAGATCCATTAGAACAAGCTAAAATAGTTGAAAAAATTAGAAAACTAAGGATGGGAGAATAGATATGGTTGGAGAAATAAAAACTTTAGAGGAAAGAAAAGAAAAATTACTAGCGCTAGGTAAAAAGCAAGGATTTATTACTTATGAACAATTAGCTGAAGAGTTAAAGGGCTTAGAAATTGATAGTGATTCATTAGATGAATTATATAATGCTTTAGTAGAAGCAGATATTGATATTGTGACTGAAGATGGCAGTGATGATGAAGCTGGTGGCGAAGAAATTACTGGTGATATCATTGTTGAAGATTTGACAATGACAAAAGATGTTAAAATTAATGACCCAGTTCGAATGTATTTGAAAGAAATTGGACGAATTAATTTGCTTACTAGTGATGAAGAATTTGAATATGCTAAAAGAGCTGAAGAGGGTGATGAAGAAGCTAAGAGAATGCTTGCGGAATCTAATCTTCGTTTAGTTGTTAGTATTGCTAAAAGATATGTTGGACGTGGAATGTTATTTTTAGATTTGATACAAGAAGGTAATATTGGTCTTATGAAGGCTGTTGATAAGTTTGATCCAACAAAGGGGTATAAATTTTCTACATATGCTACTTGGTGGATAAGACAAGCTATTACTAGAGCTATTGCTGATCAAGCTAGAACTATTAGAGTACCAGTACATATGGTTGAAACTATTAATAAATTAGCACGAGTACAAAGACAATTGACCCAAGAGTTAAATCGTGAACCAACCGATGAAGAAATTGCTAAAAAATTAGGAATTACCATTGAAAAAGTTCGTGAAGTATATAAAATTTCACAAGATCCAGTGTCATTAGAGACACCAATTGGTGAAGAAGATGATTCCCATTTAGGTGATTTTATACCTGATGAGAGAACAATGGGTCCAGAAGATTACGCTACTGTTGAAATGTTAAAAGAAGAATTAAGTGGTGTTTTAGCGACTCTTACAGAACGTGAAGAAAAAGTTTTACGTTTAAGATTTGGATTAGATGATGGTCAATGTCGCACCTTAGAGGAAGTAGGACAAATCTTTGGGGTAACAAGAGAAAGAATTCGTCAAATAGAGGCAAAGGCACTACGTAAATTAAGACATCCATCTCGTTCTAGAAAATTGAAGGATTTCTTAACAGATTAATGAAAATAAATGAGCGATTAAAAAAAATAGGGGATTTAGTGGAAGCTAATTCCTTTTGTTTAGATGTTGGATGTGATCATGCTTTACTAGATATTTATTTGGTAAAGAAAAAGAAAAACATTAGAGCTATTGCTAGTGATGTAGCCGAAGGACCTGTTCTTCAAGCTAAAAAAAATATAAAAAGAGAAAAACTAGAAAAAGAGATAGAAGTAAGACTTGGTAATGGATTAGATACTTATAGTGATGAAGTTGATACAATAATTATTTCTGGTATGGGTGGTAGAAATATTATTGGTATTTGTAAAAATAATATGAAAGTACTAAAAAAAGTAAAGACAATAATACTAAGTCCTAATAATTATATAGAGGATGTAAAAAGATTTATTACGAAAAATGGTTTTTATATTGATAATGAGGAATTTGTAAAAGATAAAAAATTTATTTATCAAATAATAATACTAAAAAGAGGTAAAAGAAGAAAATATACTAGAAAAGAATATTTCTTTGGACCAATACATTTAGAAAAGAGAACAGCTTTATTTTATGAATATTATCAAAGAGAGTTAAAATCAAGAGAAATATTAAGGGAGTTGTTACCGAAGAATTATCGAGTAAAAAGATATCAATTAAAAAAAGAAATTAAATTGTTAGAAGAAGTGTTAAAGGAAAAATAAGTTTGACACTTGAAATTATAATGAAAAGATTCTATTTGTAGGAATAGGATTTTTTTTGATTGAAAGAAGAATTCATAGTTAGAATAAAGGTAATTAGAGTAGTTATAATGAAACGTTTAAACATTGAAAATCTTTCTTATATAAGTTATAATTATTTTAGTAAAGATAAGAAAGACTTTAAGTTTAGTATCTTTATGACTATTAGGAGAGGCGTTTTATGTTCAAAACTATGGTTAATAAAGGAAAGAATAAAATTATTTTTTTAGTAGCTATTTGTTTTGTATTAATAAGTTTATTATTAATATCTTTTTCTTTTGCTGAAATAACTCCTATTAAAAGTGTTAATATTTATAGTAAGAATGTTAGTTATGAAGATAATAAACCAGGTGCTTGGAGAATCGAAAAGTCTGGAAAATGGGTAAGTAAGGGTACAGCTGAAATTACTTTTGATGTTGATACTAAAAGTATGATTAAGACAGCTAAGACAGATATATTTTTAGTATTTGATACATCTGGTTCAATGAATGAAGTAGAAAAATATTTTTATGATGGTAATTCTTATACAGAGTCTAGAATAAATATTTTAAAATCTAATTGTAGGAACTTTTTAAGTAATATATTTTCAAGTGGGGATAATAGAGTTAGTTTAATTAGATTTGCGAATGACTCACAAATATTATCAGAATTAACTAATGATAAAACGAGGTTATTAAATCAAATTGATAATTTGAAAGCTGAAGGAGAAACTAATTATTATAGTGCTTTAGTAGATGTAGGTAATATGTTAAAGAATTATCAAAAAGAGGATGATAGAGAGGTAATAGTATTATTTTTAACTGATGGTCTTCCTAATATAAATACGCCTAATGAAGTTAATCAATATAACTATTTGAAGAGTCAATATCCATGGCTTACGATAAATGGTATTCAATATGAGATGGGAAATGTTATTTTAGATCCTATAAAGAAAGTTACGGATAATCAGTTTATTGCGGATAGTGAAGCCTTAAATAATGCGTTATTAGAAGCAAGTGT
>CANQSQ010000030.1 GCA_947626565.1 uncultured Bacilli bacterium | reverse complement strand
TATCTAAATCTTCTAATGAGGTTCTTAAACAAGAACTATCTACTTCCTTTAACCACTCATTTTCTTTTGATAAAGAGGGAATATCTTTTTTCATATCTTTTAAAGTTAATGTCTCATTCTGTTGATACATCGATTCTTTTTTATTTAAATAATAATTATAAACAAATCGACTACAACCAATACACTTGTTAATAAATATTTTTTGTTCATCTGTTGGATATAATCGAAACATATATGCTCTATTTATTAACATCTTACTCCCCCTCGCAACAATTATATTATATATTATAATTCAAGCCTATGTTTTTGTCATTATTAAATTTATTTTTATAGCAAATTCTTTATGAACAAAAAATGAGATTTTATAAATCCCATTTCCAATCTTTTATATATGGCATATCTTCACCATAAGCTTGAATATATGCTTTATGTTGTTTTAACATTTCTTGACACCATTCTATTAAGACTTCTGCTGATTGTCTATACTTAGGTATCTCTCTTAAAACAGCTATTACTAAATTAAAACGATCTATTCCATTTTGAACTCTTATGTCAAAAGGTGTTGTAATAGTACCTTCCTCTTTATAACCATGAACATGGATATTTCTGTTTTCTCTTTTATATGTTAACTGATGAATAAGAGACGGATAACCATGGAAATTAAAAATAATTGGTTTATTCTTAGTAAATATCTCATTATATTCATTTTCACTCATTCCATGTGGATGCGTTTCAGGAGATTGTAATTTCATCAAATCAACTACGTTAACTACCCTAATTTTAATACCTTTAACTGACTTTCTTAAAATACTAACTGCCGCTAACGTTTCTAACGTTGGTGTTTCACCACAGCAAACCATTACAACATCAGGATTTCCCTCATCATTACTAGCAAACTTCCAAATTCCTAAACCTTTAGCACAATGTTTTCTCGCTTCAACTCTATTTAACCATTGAGGTCTCGGATGCTTTGAAGCTATAATTACATTTATATAATTTTTGGTTTTTATACAATGATCAAAGCAAGATAACAAGCAATTAGTATCTGGTGGTAAATACATTCTAACAACATCCGCTTTTTTCGTTACTAAATGATTTAAAAAGCCTGGATCTTGATGAGTATAACCATTATGATCTTGTTGAAAAACATGTGATACTAACAAATAATTAAGTGAAGCAATAGGTTTTCTCCATTCCAAGTTGTTAGCAACTTTCAACCATTTAGCATGCTGACTAGCCATTGAATCAACTATTCTAATAAATGCCTCATAACTATGCATAACTCCATATCTTCCAGTCAATAAATAACCTTCCAACATACCTTGGCATAAATGCTCTGACAAGAAAGAATCCATTACTCTACCTTTATCTGATAAATATTCATCATTCTTATTAGTTTTAAAATTCCACGTCCTATTTTCTGACTGAAATATATAATTTAAACGATTTGATAAAGCTTCATCTGGTCCAAATATTCTAAAATTTCTATTTTCTTTATTAAAAGCAAAAATATCTTTAATATACTTACTCAATTCTAAAGTATCTTGAGCCATCATTTCTCCTGGCTTCTTTACATCAAAAGCATAATTTTCCCAATTAGGAACAATAAGTTCTTTTAATAATATTCCACCATTAGCATAAGGACTTGCTCCCATACATTTAGATGGTGCCGGACACAACTCTTTTAATTCTTTTTTCAAAGTACCTTTTTCATCAAATAATTCTTCTGGATGATAACTCTTTAACCATTTTTCCAACAATTTTAAATTTTCTGGTTGTTCCTTACTAATAGGAATAGGTACTTGATGAGCTCTAAAAGACCCCTCAATCTTTTTACCATTAACTTCTTTAGGACCCGTCCATCCTTTTGGTGTCGTTAAAATAATCATTGGATAATCTCCACTACCTGATTTTTTTATCTTTATAATGTCTTTGATTACTTTATCCATTACTTTTGCCATCTCTTCATGTAATTTCATTGTCTTTGTTCCTGTAACAAAGTAAGGTTTATAACCTAATCCATAAAAGAAATCACTTAACTCTTCTTCACTCATTCTTCCAAAAATTGTTGGGTTAGCAATCTTATATCCATTACGATGTAGAATTGGTAAAACAACTCCATCTTTTTTTCTATTTAAAAATTTATTTATATGCCAACTCGTAGCTAAAGGACCCGTCTCTGCTTCACCATCACCAACTACACAAGCAGCGATAAGCTCTTTATTATCCAAAACTGCTCCTGCCGCATGAGCTAGACTATAACCTAATTCTCCACCCTCATGAATTGAACCAGGTGTTTCAGGAGCTACATGCGATGAAATACCTCCCGGAAAGCTAAATTGTTTAAACAACTTTTTTAATCCCTCTTCATCCTCTGTTATTTCTGGATAAAACTTTGTATAAACCCCTTCCAAATAATTATTGGCTACCATAGCCTGTCCACCATGTCCTGGTCCTGATATATATATCATTTTTAAATTATACTTTTTAATAACCCGATTTAAATGCATATAAATAAAATTTTGACCTGGCGTTGTACCCCAATGACCTACAACATTTGGTTTTATATCATTAATAGTTAACTCCCGTCTAAGTAAAGGATTATCCAACAAGTATAATTGTCCTACAGATAAATAATTTAAAGCTCTAAAATAAGCATCTAATTTTTTTAACTCTTTTTTCGCTAACATTTGCCATCACCCTACTATAAATAATTATACTAAATAATAATCAATAAATCTACAAAAAATAAAAACTAGAACCAAAAATTCTAGTTAATTCTTACTATTTTTTATCTTTTGTTTAACATATAATTTTTCATCAGTATTACCAACTTTTGCTTTTAAAGACCTTTTCCAATTCTCTTCTCTTTTTTTAATATCTCTATTAGCATAATGTAATATTTCTTTATCCCTATCTCTTGTAATACGGTAATCACTATCTGGATCACTTAAATATTCTACTAAATTCTTAGCATCAGGAATCATATCAAAAAATTCAATTACATATTTTTCTGCTTCTTTATTATCATCTTGCTTAAAATCTTTAATTACTGTATCTCCTGCTATTATTTTTAAATCACTATTCTCACATTTTATACAATCATTAACACTACAAAATGTTACTAAAGCTCCCTCACGACAATCTTCTTTAACACCTTTTTTTAATAATAATGTCCAATTATCAGCAATATATTCTGTTATTTTAGGTTCATCAAAAGAAATTCTCCATCCCTTATGATACATCATATCTAAAACTATACTCATACATTAAGTCACCTCAAGTTCCTATTATACACACATAATCCTTAAATAACAACAAAAATCTAAGTTAATGGTTCCTTTTTACTATTGATATCATAATCCTTATAAGTACTTTTTATCTTATTATACCTCTGTTTAATTATATGAATCTTTTCAATTACTGTTAAAATAGGTTCTCCAAGATTTCTTTTTAAGTCAAATAAATAATATTTATAGTACGGATAATTATCAATAGTTAAATATAATAAAGTTATAAAATCATCCGTTTTATTATATTCAACATGTAAAAAGTCTAGCACTTCCTTTAATAAATTCTCAAATTTCTTTATCTCTTCTTTTAAAATAATCATATATTGTTTATCATCATATAAATTATAATCTTCATAATAATCAGCATATTTTTTATAGCCCCGTTTTTCATCCCTTAAAGTCATATTCAATTCTCTTAAAATAAAAATAACTCGTTCCTCACTAATATCTACTGGTTCTTCTTCATAATAACTATTACCGCTAAATTGATGATACTTAATAGCTGTTTTAGCTATTTGAAAATCACTTTCAAAATAATGATAATCATAATAAACTTTATTTAAAAGACTAAAGAAATCTTCATCGTCATTAAAACTCTTATTCTTATAACTAAGCATTTCCTTAAAAAGAACTCTTAATTTTTCTTTTTCTTCCTCCAACACCTTTTCAAAGCCCTTTATTTTTATATCTTCTTTAAGTTTCAAAAAAGTCTCTTCCTTCATTACCAATCTCCTCCATTTACTTTTCTAGCAATCGTTTCTTGGACATCTATTTTTTTAAGTTTTCCTTTATCAAAGGCAATTATAAAGTAATCATCATTCTTACTACCATAAAAATAATAAGCTACTCCTTGGTATTTTTCATTATATTTTTCTACTAATTTGTTAATATCACTTTCATTGTTATTTTCTTTACTGAAATCTTCTAAGGATATACTATTATAAAAACAATATCTTTTTTCACTTTTGAAAAAATCTTCATCATTCATTTCTAAATATTCTCGGTCATGATTATTGATAAACACTTTTTTCTTAAAATCAATTGTTCCAAGCATTACTCCTAAAACTTCAAAAAGATATTCATCTGTTCCTAAACATCTTTTTACTAATAAAGTTGCTAAATAAATTTCTTTAAAAAATTTTCTTTTCACTTACCTTCCCCCATTATAAAATATACTTATATAAATACCACATTTTCCTTAAAAAGTAAAGAAAAATCGACTTTATCAAGCCGATTTTTACGTCTCATTTACTTTGTTTCTTCTTCAACTGGTAATATCCTTATCAAAGCAAAATTACCATCTTTGCCTTTTTCAAATACAAATCGATATTGGGCAAAATCTTTATAATTACTTTCATTAATTCTAAAAGCTTTAGCTTCCTCTTCATTTATCTTTTCTTTATACATGCTAACTGAATTATAATCCTTGCAAATTGTATAAGTACTTCCATCAAACGTAGCTGAACCAAAATTTACATAAGCATAGGCATACTTACCATCTTCTGATAAGCTATACTTATTTTTATAAACATATACATAATTACCTGAAGACACTGAACACTTCGGTATATTCCAAACATACTCTTTCTTTTCACTATCATAAGTATATTCTTCACAATTTCCAGCTTTATTAAATTTACTTAATTCTTCACCAAAATACTCTTTATACTTACTTTTTACTTTATCTATACTCATTGACCAAATAGTAGGAGCACTTTCTCCTTCAGCTCCATCAGACATCACAAAACCACTTGCACTACCACCAAGCGTCTTACTATTTTCTTTTATCGCCTTTCTTAAATCACTATCATTTAAGTTTTCTAATACTACAAATAGCTTAGTATCATCACTTAATTTTTCACTTATACCATTATCTGAACTAATAAGAAAATCGGCAACACCGATAATACTGGAAGATTCTGCCTTTTCATCTATATTGATAACACCACTAACTATTTTAGATAATTTACTTATTAATTCACTATCGTTAATTTCCTTTTCATTTCCCTCTTGGAATGTAAAATTATCTTCCGTTTTATCAGTACTTTCTCTATTATTCTCATAAAAAATCCAAAAAACCCCAAAAACGATAACAACTATAGCTACACAAATTACCCCGATTAAAATTATTTTCTTCTTTTTATCCATAAGACAAATCCTCCATTTAAAATATAATTTTTTTTTTACAATTTGTAAACTACTATTTTTAATTTTTTTCTTTACCCCAAAAAAATAGACGTCATTTGACATCTATTTTGCAATTACATCACAAATCAAGCGACTAATCTCAGTAGGATCATCTATTGGTAATCCAGCAATCATTTTAGCTTCACTATAAAGAATTTTGGTATAATTTTTAAACTCTTCCTTATCCTTTTTATAAAGTTCTTTTAATTTTTTAGCAATAGGATGTTTTTCATTTATCTCAAGTACTGTCTGAGCCTTAATACCCATTTCATTAGGCATAGCATCAAATACTTTTTGCATTTCTATTGATACATCACCTTTAGAAGTTAAACATACTGGATGAGATTTTAACTTATTACTAAAACGAACTTCGCTAACCTCTTTTATTTCATCTGCCATCTCTTTCAATAAATCTGAATTTCCCTCATTAATTTTCTTTGTAGCTTCTTTTTCTTCTTCAGTCTCTAAATCCAAATCATTACTCTCTACATTAACAAATTTTTTATTTTCATATTCTTGAATAGCTGTTATAGCAAATGAATCAACATAATCGGTTAAATATAAAATATCATAATCTTTATCTCTTACTTGTTCAACTTGTGGTAATGACTTAATCTTTTCAATTGATGAACCAGCTGCATAATAAATACTCTCTTGATTATCTGGCATAGCTTTTACATATTCGGCTAAAGAAATAAGTTTTTCTTCCTTTGCTGAATAAAACATAATCAAATCTTTTAATTTATCTTTATCTTGACCATAATTATTGTAAACACCATACTTTAATTGAACTCCAAAAGTTTTAAAGAATGACATATACTTTTCACGGTCATCTTTCATCATATCTTCTAATTCTTTACGAATTTTACTTTCAATATTTTTAGCAATTAATTTTAAATTATGTGATTCTTGTAACATTTCACGAGAAATATTCAAAGATAAGTCTTCACTATCAACTACACCTTTTACAAAGCTAAAATAATCAGGTAATAAATCAGCACATTTTTCCATAATCATTACCCCATTAGCATAAAGACTTAACCCTTTCTCATAATCCTGAGTATAATAATCATATGGTGCATGACTTGGAATAAATAATAATGTTTTGTATGAAAGCATTCCTTCCACAGAAGAAGTTATAATTTTTAATGGCGTATCAAAGTCATTAAATTTATCCATATAAAAATTATTATAATCTTCATCCTTAACTTCTTTTTTATCTTTTTTCCAAATAGGAACCATACTATTCAAAGTTTCAATTTCTTTTTTATCTTCATACTCATGTTTTTCTTCATCTTTTAACTCATGATGAGTAACTTCCATTTTAATTGGAAAACTTATATAATCTGAATATTTTTTTACTAGTGATTTTAACTCATATTCATCCAAATATTTAGAATATTCAAATTCTTCAGTATCTTCCTTTATCTTTAATACAATTTCTGTACCTCTATCTTTTCTAGTACTTTCCTTAATAGTATAGCCATCAGCTCCTTCACTTTCCCACGTAAAGGCTTCATCACTATCTACACTTTTAGAATTAACTGTTATCTTATCAGCAACCATAAAGGCTGAGTAAAAGCCAACTCCAAACTGTCCAATAATATCAATTTTTTCTTCTTTAGTCATATTCTCTTTAAAAGAAAGACTACCACTCTTCGCAATTGTACCTAAATTTTCCTCAAGTTCTTCTTTAGTCATACCACAACCATTATCAGTAATGGTTAATAAACGGTTTTCTTTATCAAAACTCAAGTTAATTTCTAATTTTTCTTTCTTAACTTTTACTTTCTTATCAGTTAAACTTTGATAATATAATTTATCTAACGCATCACTAGCATTAGAAATTAACTCCCTTAAAAATATATCTTTATTTGTATAAATAGAATTAATCATTAAATCAAGCAATCTCTTTGATTCAGATTTAAATTCCTTTTTTGCCATATTTTCATCTCCTTAAACTACTTATAGCACCAATTTTAGCAGTTGTCAATAATGAGTGCTAATTTTTTTAAAAAAAGAAAAGATAATCATTTTTCTTCTATAATAAGACTATCTTTAACTTTTTCCCATTCTTCTAAAGAATACTTATTTTTAACTATCATTTCTAATTTCTTATTCAATTCTTTACTAACCTTAAATGAACTAATTTTTCCTTCAATCAAGTCTTTTAAAGGAATAACTTTTTTTTCATTTTTATGTATTACCAAGAAACCTTTATCATTAATATCATAACATAAATAATTCAACTTCTGAGATTCTTCTGTAATACTTAATTTCATAAATTTTAAAATTAAATTATCTTTAATCGCTAAAACTACAGCATAAAAACATTCTTTGCCTATTTTTTTATTATCTGAATAAACATTTAAAATTCCCTTCATCAAATTATATTCTAAAATAACAATATCATCATCTACTATAGCATAATACTTATCTTGAACTTTCTCTAAATACTTAATCCTATCAGTAGCATAAATCTTCTGTCCTAACTCTACCTCTTCTTTAGTAAAAACCCCTAAATCATTTCTACTAAAATCAACATCAAATGAATAATCATATTTTACATAAGCTTTAACATTATTAAATAAAGCTAAAATCTTATTACATAACTCACTAACTATATTTGGTACATGTTCAAATAAAGTAACTATTGTATCAAAAAGGAAATTCCACTCTTCAGGAAGACTTTGATTTGTTATAAACTTATAATCCTCTCCATCAATATGAGTATTTATTTCAAGATAATAAGCCTTCATCGTTTTATTACCTTGCTGTCTAAAAGACTCTTCTTTATAAATTTCCTTTGCCTCATTTATAGTTTCTAACATATAATTGACTGATGATAAAAATATAAACTGATAACATAAATACTCTTCAATATTCTTTTCTTCCATAACATCCAAAGGGACAAATAAAACTTTAAATTTCTCTATGTTATAATTAAAAACCAATGCTATATAAAAATTTGTTTTGTCATAATCTTTAATTATTAAATCAATAATTACTTTTTCTTTTTTCTTTAATAAAAAATTTCTAAGCAAATCAAGCTTTGTATCTATCATTATACTCTCCTTTCTAAAGTAAAGTAATAAATTACATCAAAACTTTTTTCTACAACATCTATATACTTATATTTTACCAAAATAAAAAGACTATTACTAGTCTTTAATTAATTTTCCTTAGATAATTGAACGATTTTATCCCAAGTAGCTGGACTAACAACTCCATTAACTGGCAAGTTATTATCAGCTTGAATTGTTTTTATTGAATCCTCTGTTAATCTATCAAAATTACCATTAACTATAACTCCCGGTATATCATGACCTTTTTCACATATCAAATATAAAAACTTTTGTAAATTTATTATATCATCTCCAGTCATCCCTTTTAATAAATATCTTCCTGGATAAAATTCACTAACATTACATAAACAATCAGTTGGTACTTTAGAAATTGTTTGTTTATATGCTTCTTTTAAGGCTTTCCAAGTATTTGCATCAACTTCTCCCGTTGCTGTAATATCATATTTATTTTGAAAAGCTACAACCATTTGCCTAGTATTCTCTGTAAATGTATCGCTATTTAAATTTAAATAAGGAATATCTGGATCAAAATATGAAATAACGTTTAAATAATAATTAAGAGTATTTATATAACTACCTGTATCTCCTAATTGTAACTTATTACCAAAAAGCACAGTCGCCTCTTCCTCAGAAATACCTTCAGAATACAAATTACTTATATTTTTAACAGCATTATATAAGTATTTAATTTTATACCAAGTTGTTTTATCAACAACCCCTGTTACCGCTAAGTTAAAAATCTCTTGAAACTTTTTCACCGCATTTTCTGTTTCAACAGTAAAATAAATACTATCATCTGTAATAGCTGGTATAGCTGGATAATTTCTACCAATTCTATTAAGTTGTATTTTAATCATTCGTACAAAATCTCCTGATGTTCCAAGTTCCACAGGAAACCCCGGATAACTAGCAATATTTTCCTCAACAGGAGCATTATAAATTATTTTTATATCATTACCATAATAATTTTTTAATATTTCAATAGGACTTTTACCTTGATTAGCTAAAGTAACACTTCCCCATTGTGACAATCCCTCACAAGTTGTTACTCTTCCATCACAATATTGAGCAAATAAGGGCTGTACCTGGTCATCTTTAACAATATAGTTATTAAAATACTCATCAACTACTTGTGAAATTCTTTCAAAAAACTGTCGATTTTCTCCAAAAGATTGATCATAAATAGGACTACTTGTTATATCAAAATTATATCCTTTAGAAGGATACCATTCATTATATACTCTATTTAAAGCAAAAGAAATTTGAGCTAAAACATTAGCTTTAATTGCATCAATTGGCCAGTTTGGATAAATTTCCCCTGATGCCACATTTTTTATATACTCATCAAAAGGAACCGTTACATTCCTAGCTGCCTCATCTGGAGCCCCTAAATGAACCGTTATAACAGTCGGAATTATTGGACTTCTAATTGCCATCTTGTTCTACTCCTTCCAATTCTACCTCTGGAGTCATTCTAATATATTGAATTACTTTGAGATTTCCTAATATAGCAATCTCATATTGTTTAATAGCCTCATATTCAACAGCAATAGCCGTCAAATCATAAAGGGTATACTTAGGAGCTTCCATTGATGTTTCTAAAGCATTAACAGGAGCCGGTAAAACAATATCATCAATTATCCCACTACTATTAGTTAACCCTCTAAAAAAGACTACTTTGTAATTATCAATATTTTTAAAAATAACTATTTCAGCATTTGGAATAGGTACTGCTTTATAAGCAGTAAAAGCTTGAACTTTTAATGTTCCTGTACTGGGATTTTCCCTTATAAAATTTTGATATGAATCAGTTTTCTTAAACTCTTCATAACTAATTAACTCATTATTCACTAATTAGCCTCCTTAATTTTCAAAACTTGCCCAATACTTAAATCATTACTACTCAAATTATTAAGTTTTTTTATTTCATCAACAGTTACTTGATACTTTTTAGCTATATTATAAAGATTATCTCCTTTTTTTACAGTATAAGTAATATATGTTGGTTCAACATATCCCTCACCATAACAAGTAGAACCTATTGGTATAGCATTATCTTTTTGAATTATTACTTTTAATTGTTGGCCAACCGAAATTACATTAGTTTTTAAATCATTAATTTCAATTAATTTTTGAACTGACATATTATACTTTTTCGCTATGGAATAAAGACTATCTCCCGCTTTTACTACATAAATTAAATAGTCATTATCAAAAGCTTCATCTAACATTTTATTATATGGAATTTTTAGTTGTTGCCCTACTGTTAAAGTATCAACTTGTAAATTATTTAATTCTTTTATTTTAGCAACTGTAGTATTATTGTTCTTCGCAATACTATAAAGTGTATCTCCTACTCTTACCGTATAAATTGTATAACCATATGGTTCATCTTTAACCGAATCATCTACAGGTATTCTAATTTGTTGACCTATACTTAAAGATGCTGTTTTTAAATTATTTAAACTTACTAGTTTTTCTACTGATGTTCCATATTCTCTAGCAATTGAATAAAGAGTATCCCCTTTTTTAACAATATATAATACCGTTGATGTAGATGATGGTATAATTAATCTTTGTCCTACAATAATGGCATCATTCGTTAAGTTGTTTGCTAGACGAATATCATTTATATTAACTCCAAATTGTTTACTAATTCCATATAATGTATCACCTGATACGTTTTTTATGTAGTATTTTAATTATCTTTTATGTTTTGTATTTGTTTTATTAAAATAATCACCAATATATTTATAACCTTTTTCTATCTTTTCTTCTATACTATCATTAGTAGAATAAATATTTCTTAAGTTATTCATTACCGATTCATCATCATCATATAATTCATAAAAACTGTCATAACTCTTTTCAGTAAATTTAAATAGTTCAGTAAAAGGTTTATTATTTAAAATTGGATCTGTTACCATTTCCGAATATTTCCATTCATTAAAAGGAGAGTCAAAATGTCTTCTAGGTGTTTCAGGATACATAATTTTCCACTTTTCAAACCACAAAAAATGTAACGTTTCATGTGCTGCTACCTCAATTAATTTCCAATCTTCTAAATTTGTGGATACAGAGAAAGAAAAGCTATCAAGATATCTAGGAAAAGTTGGAATTAATCCAACATGAGCATCAATTTTTTTTATGTTTTTAGGAAAACTAATGCCTAAAAAATCAGATAACATATAAAAGTATTCATCATTGTATTTACTCCAAAGTTTATTATATCTTTTAGATTCATTCTCTATTTTTTCCTTATATTTTTCATAATCTTTTGTAACGACATCCCTAATAATTTCATAAACTTCTTCTTTTTTAGAATTCAAATCTATCCCAGCCAATTCAGGAAAATATTGAATTGTATAATTATGAACACTTAAGCCTTCATTTTCCTCAAAAAAAGCCCATTTTATTATCTCTATATTTTCTTCTAATGTCATTGGAGTAAATTCTATTTTTGGAAAATCCATTACTATCACTTCCTATATCAATAATTAGATTATATCATAAACAATATTATATCCTAATATTAGCAAAATAAATTCAATATCATTTTTATGGAGTATTTTCATATACAAAAAATATCTATCATTTTATTCTGATAGATATATACTTTTTCATCTAAATTAATTTTATAATTTTTTTCTTTGATTATAAATTAATTACTTCATTTCGATTTCTTTTTCATCAATATATTCATAGTTTAATGTATTATTACTAGTAACTACGCTTTCTCCAATTTCTTGTTCTAAATCCTTTCTCGCATTACCAGCAATTTTGCCACCACGTCTTGCAACTTCAATATTTCCATTTAAACCTTTTGGGCCTTTCTTTTTAGCAATTTCTCTAGTTGCTATTTCACCTAAATCTGCAAGGGTCACTTCAATATCACTCATATTATCCCTTAAAGACTCTTTCCTAAGTCCTTTAAATGATTTATATTCTTTTGCAGTCATACCAGCCCATTCTTTATAAATTTCATTTGTTAAAATTGCATATTCTTTGGATTCAGTTATTCCACCATCTTTCCATACATCAGTAAGTTGTCTCCTATCCTGAACACCTTTAATTCTTTTTGCAATCCATTTTTCATCATAGCCTTTTGCTCTATATAAATCTATTGCTCTTTGCGCTGCTAGTGAAGGATCGAATGTTTCATCTATTCTTTCACTACCTAATTTTGCTAACCATTGTTTAATTGGTTCCGCATTCTTACTAGGAATTGATTCAATAATTCTAAACATTCCTTCTATATCAACTACATCCGTTTTATAATATTTACCATCCGAAGATTTTAATTTCAGTTGGTGACAATTTGTCACCGACTCATTTCCTTCTTCTTTTAATCTTTGTTTTAACTTATTCCAATACTTTCTTCCATCTTTACTTTCTGAAACAACACTAACTATATCAACAACACTTATGAAGTATTTTTCTTGTTCTTTATCCCAAACAGTTCTAATTGTTTCATTATTAAATATTTTATTTACTAAATGCATTTTATCTTGATTCATAAACTACCTCCCTTACTGTATATTATATCGAACATTTGTTTATGCGTCAATGTTGTATAAGTTTTGAGTTTCGGTTTTTTACAAAAAAAATGAGCTACATTTTATTATGAATCAAATTATAGAAACATTTTCGAGAAAT
>CANQSQ010000029.1 GCA_947626565.1 uncultured Bacilli bacterium | reverse complement strand
AAAGTCCATAATATCAAGTATTACGAACTTTTACTTATCTTTCGCACAAAGGTGTGCGTAAAATTCAATATGGGGCGTCATAAGAGAATCGAACTCTTGCATACTAGTGCCACAAACTAGCGTGTTAACCACTTCACCAATGGCGCCATTTCTAATTGACTTCTTTAGTTTATAATAAAATGACTAAAATTGCAAGTGTTTTTTGTAATTTGGGTATTTATCTATACATATTAACCTAGGAAGAATAAATTAAATTGAGAGGAGAAGTTATGAATAAATATAATTTTTTTAATGATAATTGGTTTAGAAACATGAAAAATGATAATTATACAATGTCTAATCAATCTTTGTTTACACCTAAAGAAGGTTATGAAAAAGGTAATTTATTTTCAGACTTATATAGTCAATATAAAAATTATAAACCTAATAAATTACGAGCTACTGACGAAAGAGAAAGAATGTTACTTGAAATTTCGGAAATTGCCTTTGCCGCTCATGAGTTAAATCTTTACTTAGATGTTCATCCTGATGATAGTAGTATGATAGCTTTGTTTAATGATTATCGAATGAAAGAAGAACAATTAACTAAACAATATGAACAAAAATATGGGCCTTTAATGGTAAATAGTGAGAATAGTGATACAAACTATTTTGCTTGGGAGAATGGAAGTTGGCCATGGGAGCGTGATATGAATGTTTAAATATTGTAAAAAATTGCAATGTCCTGTTAATATAAAAAAGAAAGATTTAAGAATGGCTAAATATTTGGTTACGCAATACGGAGGATCAAATGGTGAGTTAGCAGCAGCATTGCGTTATTTGAATCAACGTTTTACAATGCCTGATAATAGAGGTAAAGCTTTACTTACAGACATTGGTACTGAAGAATTAGCTCATGTAGAAATGATTTCAACGATGATTTATCAATTAATGAAAGATGCTTCTTTAAAAGAAATAGAAGAAGCAGGTCTTGATGCTCATTATGCAGAACATGCTAAAGCATTATATCCAACTGATGCCCAAGGAGTACCTTTTACAGTGACTTATTTTGCGACAACAGGTGATCCGTTAGCGGATATTTCAGAGGATATGGCTGCAGAACAAAAAGCTAGAGCTGTATATGAAAATTTAATTGATTTAACTGATGATCCAGATGTAATAGGACCATTATTATGGTTAAGACAAAGAGAAATAGTACATTATACAAGATTTAAAGAGTTGTTTGAATATTATGAAAAAAGATTAAAAAATGGAGCTAATGAATTTAATAGTAAAGATATGATGAATAATTATAATAGTATGAATAATATGGAAAATATGAATTATTTAAATGATACTTTTTTAATGAATAAGATGCATTTAGATAATAATGAATTTTTTATGTAAATTAGAGCACGAGAGTGTTCTTTTTTTTGTTATAATGTTAAAGAGGGATTAATATGAAAAACTTTGTAAAAGTCGTTAGTTGTTTAATGATAATAATGTTGGTATGTGGTTGCGGTAAGAAAGAGAAAGTAGCTCTAAATAATGAAGATAGTGTTAAGGATAATTTGACGAAAGTAAAAGTAAATTGTGAAGAAATTCAAGATATAAAGGATTTTTCTTACTATAACAATTTATTTATAACGAAAAAGGGTAAGTTATATCAAATAAATTTTAGTCAATTATTTTCTAATGATAAAAATTGTCGTGAAATTAAGAGTGAGATAAGATTTAAAAAAATTATTCGAGGAGGTATAATTGGCGTTGATAATAATGTTTATTATTTTGATGCTAATAAAACAGAACTTGTAAAATTTGATTTTCAAGATGGTTATTTAACGATGCCTTATATTAATAATATAGAAAAAGATTCTTATGAAAATATTTTTTCAGCTCCTAATAAAGCAGGAGAACAGAATTATTTTTGGGTAGATAGAGAGAATAATAAAATTTATATGTTTGAAGAAACTTTACAACCAAGTAATTTGAAAAAAGAAGCTATTTTGACCTTAGAACAGGGAGAAAATATAGAATATGTAGTAGATAATTTAATAAAAACAAATAGGGCTATTTATACATTCCAAAGCATTATAATTAATAAAGATGAATGTGATAAGTATGCTGATGTTGATTGTAAATATACTGATAAATTTGAACCTGAAAAAATCACTAAAGAAGAATTTGACCAGATTAAATTTATGTATAAACTAAATAATTTTAAAATGGTTATTATGAAAAAAGGGGAAATTTATGTGGATTTAAATAATTATAATGATTAATAGTAAAAATATGTAAAATTTAATTAATTGGGATAGTAATTAGACTTTTTATGGTATCATTGAAGTGGTGGAAGTGGGTGATTATTTGTGCAGGTAATAGTTGGTTGTTTAGTTGAAGATAAGGGAAAAATATTAATTGTAAGTGAAGCTAGTAAAAAGAATTATAAGAAATGGAATTATCCAGTTGGTCATTTAGAAATTGGAGAGTCAATTCGAGATGGTGCTATTAGAGAAACATTTGAAGAAACTGGTTATCATGTTAAATTAAATGGAGTATTGCCAATTCAAGAAGTAAATAAAAATAATGAAAAGTATGTATTAATTTTCTTTTTAGCACAAGTAGAATCTTTTGATGAACAGCATCAATTACAAGGAACATTAGAAAGAGTTTGGAAAACACCTAAAGAAATTTTAGAAATAAAAAAAGATGATTTTAGAGTTTATTATTCTAATATGAAAATGATAGAGTATTATAAAGAAGGAAAAATATTTCCTTTAGATTTTATAGGTGATTTAACTTATGAATAAAATAGATATCTTTAGTAAAGGTATCTTTTTTGTATTAAAAGGAAGTTTTTTTCTAATACTAATACTGGTGAAAAAGTATGAATAAAAGTTTATGGAGTGCTACTAGTAGTGATGTTCGTGATAAAAGGTTAGAAAAAGATTTAGATGTTGATATTTTGATAATTGGGGGAGGAATAACAGGACTTAGTATTGGATATAATTTAATCGGAAGTGGAAAAAAGGTTTGTATAGTAGAAGCTAATAAAGTGGGAAGTGGAGTAAGTGCTAAAACAACTGGTAAATTGACGTATTTGCAAGGACATTACCGAGATATTTATAAAAGATATGGAACATATGTTGCGAAAAAGTATTATCAATCCCAAAAAGAAGCTATAGAAATGGTAAAAAGAATAGTTTTAGAAAATAAAATAGATTGTAATTTGGAAAAAAGTACATCATATTTATATAGTAGTGGAGAATCAGACAAGGAAGAATTACAAAAAGAAGAGGAAATATTAAGAAAAATAGGGGCAAGTAACATTGGAAGAGAAGATAATTTACCAGATGGTGAAAAATATACGGGTGTTTTACGAGGAAATAATACATATGTCTTTCATCCTTTAAAATATTTATATAGTTTAAAAAAGATACTTATAAAAAATAAAATAGCTATATATGAAAATAGTCGAGTTATAAGTATGGAGCAAAAAGAAAATTATTATATTTGTAAATGTGAAAGAGCTTTAATCAAAGCTAAAAAAGTAGTAGTAGCCAGTCATTATCCTTATTTTTTAAAACCCTTTTTTATGCCTTTAAAAGTAACTTTGGAAAAATCATATGTTTGTGCATATTTGACTAAGAGTTATGATTTTGATGCTATTAGTATAGATAAAAAAGGTAGTTCAATGCGCTTTTATAAGGATAAAAATCAATATAAGATATTTTTATGTGGAGGTTGGAATATTGCTTTAGAGGGGGACATAAAAAAGAAATTTAAAAAAGTACAGTCTGAGATTGGTAATTATCAATATATATGGAGTAACATTGATATAATGACAGGTGATTATTTACCTTTTATGGGGAAAATAAGTGATAATTTATTTTTAGCTACAGGGTATAATACTTGGGGGATGACTAATGGTACTTTGGCGGGCAAAGTAATTAGTGATATGTTGCTAGATAGAAGTAGTATTTATGAAATGATTTTTGATCCACGAAGAAGAATATATAGTAAGTGGTTAGAAGCTATGGGTAGTAGTGTTTATTCTTTAGTTGGAGAAGCTTTGTATCATAAGAAAAAATGGTATGATGGTAAAGTAGTATTTAGTAAGATTAAAGGTAAGGATGTAGCTATTTATATAGATAATGTGGGAAAAAGACATATAGTTTATAGTAAGTGTCCCCATTTAAAATGTAATTTAGTTTTTAATGAAATGGAATTGACATGGGATTGTCCTTGTCATGGTTCAAGATTTGATATTGATGGATATTGTATAGAAGGTCCTAGTAATTTAGATATTAGTTGTAAAATAGAGCCAAATTAAGAGGCTTTTTTTTATGAAAAAGGAAATTTGATGATATAATCAAAGATAGGTGATAATAGTGGAATACAGATATACATTGAAAAATTTTTGGGGACATTTGCGAGTAGTTAATCAACATCGGTTTAAAGTGTTTTGTTTATGTTGTAAAGCAGGTATTCCATTTAGGGGCTTAGTTCATGATTTATCTAAATATTCTTTAGAAGAATTTTTAGAGGGTGTAAAGTATTTTAGTGAGGAAAAGAGTCCTATTAGTAATTGTAAAAGAGTAAATGGTTATTCTAAAGCGTGGTTACATCATAAAGGAAGAAATAAACATCATTATGAATACTGGTATGATTATACAGCTCCAGATAAAACACCATTTATGCCTTATAAGTATTTTGCAGAAATGATATGTGATAATGTAGCGGCAGGTATGACTTATCAAAAGGAAAAGTGGACTAAGGAATATCAGTTAACATATTGGAATAGAGTTCGGGATAAAGTAGAGGTATCTAGTAATATGCGGGATTTATTAACGAGAGTTTATACTGATTTAAGTGTCTTAGGAGTAGATAAAATAATTAATAAGGATTATTTACAGAAAGTTTATGAGGAATATAAAAATAAACCAAAAGAGGAAATTGAAATATTATGATAAAGGGATTTAATGATAGTTTGGATGTTCAAGTAAAAGAATTGGAAAAAATATTACGACAAAATACTGATTTAATGACTATTTTACAAATATTAAAAGAATATGCTAATACTAATGAGAAATTTAAAAATTATTATGTTGGTGCAGGGTGTATTAATCAAACTGTTTTTAATTATTTAGAAGGAAATAAGATAACTAGTGGTATAAAGGACTATGATATAGTTTATTTCGATGAAGATACTTCTTATGAAGCGGAAGATGTGATTATTAAAGACTTGGAGAAGAAACTTAAAAAGATTAATGTTGTGTGTGATATAAAAAATCAAGCTCGAGTTCATTTATGGTATAATGAAAAATATGTCGATAAAAAGACAGCGGTAAATAGTGTGGAGGAAGCTATTAGTAGATGGTGTGCAACAGTTACTTGTATTGGAGTTCGATTAGAAGAAGAAAAGATGAAAGTTTTTGCTCCATATGGGTTAAATGATATTTTTGGTAGAATTATTAGACCCGTAAAAATAGAATCTAGTAAGGCTTTTTTTGAAGAAAGAGCTAGGAAATGGCAAAAAAAGTGGCCTAGTTTAAAAATTGTTAATTGGTAAAGACTATTAGTAAAATAGTTTTTTTTAAAATATAAATTAGCACTCTATGTTGACAAGTGCTAAAAAGTGAGTATAATGTTAGATGAGGTGATAAATATGTATGATTATCCAAATAATGAAAATGAAAACGTTTTAGAAAAATATGGTCGTAATATTTGTGAAGATGCGAAGAATGGTAAAATTGATCCCGTAATTGGGAGAGATGAAGAAATTCGTAGTATTACAAGAGTTTTATCACGTAAAACGAAGAACAATCCCGTTTTAATTGGTGAACCTGGTGTAGGTAAAACAGCGATTGTTGAAGGATTAGCTTTAAGAATTGTTAAGGGTGATGTACCAAGTAGTTTGAAAGATAAAACTATTTGGGAATTAGATATGGCAGCTTTGGTTGCGGGAGCTAAGTATCGGGGCGAATTTGAAGAACGTTTAAAGAATGTTTTAAATAAAGTTAAAGAAAGTGCTGGGGACATAATCATGTTTATTGATGAAATACATATGATTGTAGGAACTGGTAGAGGCGAAGGTTCAATGGATACTTCGAATATTTTGAAACCAATGTTGGCTAGAGGAGAAATACATGTAATAGGCGCAACAACATTAAAAGAATATCGAGAGTATATTGAAAAAGATGGAGCTTTAGAAAGAAGATTTCAAAAGGTAAAAGTAGAAGAACCTAATGTTATTGATACAATTACAATATTAAGAGGATTAAAACAACGTTTTGAAATTCATCATGGTGTCAATATTTTAGATAAAGCTTTAATTTCAGCTGCTACTCTTTCTAATCGTTATATTACTGATAGGTATTTACCAGATAAAGCTATTGATTTAGTAGATGAAGCTTGTGCAACAATTAGAGTGCAAATGGATTCTGTACCTTTTGAACTTGATACTTTAACTCATGATATTATGCGTTTAGAAGTAGAAAAAGAAGCTTTGAAAAAAGAAAAAGATGAATTATCTAAGAAGAGATTAGAAAAAATTGCGGAGGAATTAGAAGGTTTAAGAGAAAAAGAACAAGAATTAAGTGAAGCTTGGAATAAGGAAAAAGATTTGAATGAAGAAATAAAAAGGAAAAAAAGTGAATTAGAACAAGCTAGATTTGATTTAGATAAAGCTGAAAATGATTATGATTTGGAACAAGCTGCTATCTTAAAACACGGTACTATTCCTAAATTAGAAAAAGAATTAGATAATTTAAATAATAGAGATAAAAATAAGATATTAAGTGATACGGTTACAGATAATGATATATGTCAAATTATTGCGAAATGGACTAATATTCCTGTTACAAAATTAATTGAATCAGAAAAAGAAAAGCTTTTAAGTTTAGAAGAAGATATGAAAAAACGAGTAATGGGACAAGATGAAGCTTTAAAATTAGTAAGTGATGCGGTCATTAGATCACGTAGTGGTATAAAAGATCCTAATAAACCTATTGCATCATTCATGTTCTTGGGACCTACTGGTGTAGGTAAAACAGAAGTAGCTAGAACGTTAGCCTATGAACTTTTTGATGATGAACGTCATATGGTTCGAATTGATATGAGTGAATATATGGAAAAATTTAGTGTTTCTAGATTAATTGGTTCGCCTCCAGGATATGTAGGTTATGAAGAAGGTGGGCAATTGACAGAAGCGGTTAGACGTAATCCATATAGCATTGTTTTATTTGATGAAGTAGAGAAAGCTCATCCAGAGGTGTTAAATTTATTACTCCAAATATTAGATGATGGTAGAATAACTGATTCTAATGGAAGAGTAGTTGATTTTAAAAATACGATTATAATTATGACTTCAAATTTAGGTAGTGAGTTAATTTTAGATGGAAATACAGATTTAGTTATGGATGAAGTTAGAAAACATTTTAGGCCTGAATTTGTTAATAGAATTGATGAAATAATTTTGTTTAATCCTTTGACTAAAGAAGCTATTGCTGAAATTTTGGATAAAATTATCAAAGATATTGAAAATAGATTAAGTGATATAAATGTAAAATTAGTGTTAACAAATGAAGCAAAAGAAGCATTTATTGACATAGGATTTGACGTAAATTATGGAGCACGACCTTTAAAAAGATTAGTTAGTAGAACCATTGAAGTGGATTTAGCTAAAATGATTATTGATGGTAGTGTAAAAAGTGATGATGTCATAGAAATAGACTATCAAAAAGAAAAGTTTGTTTTACAGAGAAAGGATAAATAATTATCCTTTTTGTGTGGAAATAACTAAGAAGATTTACTTTTAAGGGGAGAAATGATATAATCTTTTTACTATGAAAGGGATGAGTAAATTTATGAAATTTTTAAAAGGTCTTTGTAAGGGAATATTGTTATTATGTTTAGTAAATTTAATATCCTTGTTAGTATTAAGTTTTTCTGTAAAAGGAATGTTAAGTGAAGCTGTTATTGAAACAGCTTTAAAAGGTACTTTGAAACAACAAATTATAGAGAATATTGATAGTAGTGATGATGGTAGTGGTACGATTTCTGATGATGCAGAAGTAAATGAAAAAGTTAATCAGTTACTAGAAAATGAGGAAATAAAGGAATTAATTAATAAGTATTTTGATACAACAATAGAAGGATTAATTAGTGATAAGGGCATGGATTCGGTTAATCTTGAAGAAGATGTGATTAAATTTATAAAGGACAATAGAGAATATTTAGAAAAAGAATTTGATGTAAAAATTACGGATGAGGACATTGATAAATTAAGAGAACAAGATGAATATAAGGAATTGACGGAAGAGTATAAAAATATGGTTGAGGAAGGCAGAGAAAGTTTATCTCCTGGTAATAAAATGTTATTAGAAGGGTTTAATACTTTTGTGTCTAAAAAATTTAGAGGTTTTATGATTGGGGCTATTTTGATTATTTTAGTACTTATAGCTTTATTAGATAAATCATTACATAGTTGGATAAAAACATTGGGTATTTCTACGTGTACTGGTGGCGGTATAGTTTTGATAATGTCTTTAGCAGTAGGCGGTATGGTAAATATGGTATTAAAGAAAGTAGGAAATAGTGTAGAATTTACTACTCAATCGTTAACAATGGCTTCTATAGTAACAATTGTAATTGGGGCAGTAATAATTATAGGTTATGAAATAATTATAAGAATGATTAGAAAGAGGAAAGAAAATGAAGTATCCACAGTTTCTTAAAAATGATGATACTATAGGAGTAGTAGCTATGTCGGCAGGGGTTGGAGAATATTTAGAAGACTATGAGAAGTCTCTTGCAACACTTAAAAGAAATAATTGGCAAATTAAAGAAAGTAAGAGTGTTAGAGTAGCTAGTGAGGTTGCTAATAGTGGAAGAGTTAGAGCTAGTGAATTGGATGAAATGGTAAAAGATGATACAGTTAAATTAGTTATGTGTGCAACTGGAGGAGATTTTGCTATTGAAATGTTACCATATGTAAACTGGCAAAATATTGAAAATAACATAAAATGGTATATGGGAGCTAGTGATCCTACCTCTTTTTTATTTGCACTTACAACGAATTGGGATATAGCTACGATATATGGCTTTAATGCTTGTAGTTTTGATCAGAAAAAACCACATTCTTCTTTAAAAAAAACATTAGATATTATGCAAGGAAATATTGATGTACAAAAAAGTTATAGCTTGTATGAGAAAAATAAAGAGTTAAGGAATGATGGTTATAATTTAGAAGAAAAAGTATATTGGGAAGATCTTAATGGTGAAGTCTCAATGAAGGGAAGAATAATCGGTGGTTGTTTGGATGTTTTAAGAGATTTGATTGGGACAAAATATGATAAGACAAAAGAATTTATTGAGAAATACAAAAAGGATGGAATAATTTGGTATTTTGATGTCTTTAGTTTAACGAGTGAAGATTTTTATAGAACGCTATTTCAAATGAAGGAAGCTGGATGGTTTAAGTATGTAAAGGGAATAGTAGTAGGAAGAGTATTATTTCCAAGGCAAGAGTATAAAGACTTTTCTTATCAAAAGGCATTGAAAAAGATTTTTGGATATAAATTACCAATTATTTTTAATGCTGATATAGGGCATGTTGCGCCTAAAATGACTATTATTAACGGAAGTTTAGCATATATTAAATGTAGTAGAGGAAAAGGAATAATTGAAATGAAACTTGAATAGAAAGGAGGCTGTTCAGTGGAAAAATTTAATGAATTTTGTAGTTATTTGAGTAAAATTACGACGATAGAGACGAGATATATTATATTGATTTTCTCGACTTTTTTAACCTTATTATTTTTTGGAATAATAAAAAGAATAGGGTTAGTACTTATTAAAAGAAGACAAACATCAGATAAAAAAGTATTTTATTTAAATCAGAATTATCAAATAATTTTGAATGTTTTAGAAATATTAGTTATTTTTCTAATATTTAGTGATTATATAGAAAATTTAATGACCTTGATTAGTGTCTTGTCAGCAGCTATAACTATTTCCTTAAGAGAAGTTATTCTTAATTTTTTTACTGGGGTTTATATAAGAGTAAAAAAACCATTTAAAGTAGAAGATAGAATAGAAATTGATGGGGTAAAAGGTGATGTTATAAATATATCAACCTTTGATTTTGAAATTATAGAAATATCAACAAAAGAAGAGAATGGCCAATCAACAGGAGTAATCATTAGATTTCCTAATTCTATAATTATTTCAAAACCAATAAAAAATCTTAGTATGGGCTTTAAATATGTTTGGAATGAAATAGTTGTTAGGATAGAACTAGATAGTAATTTGGAGGCTAATAGGAAAGAATTATATAAAATTGTAAATAATATTGATACGATAAAAAATATTCCTCAAAAGATGAAAAATCAAATTAATGAATTAAAGACTACTGATAGAATATATTTTAATAAATATGAACCAGTTGTTTATACAAAGATTGTTAAAACACATATTGAGTTAACTTTGCGCTATTTGATGCATCCTAAAAAAAGTCGTTATATAGAGAGTATAATTTGGGAAAAAATATATGATGCTTATAAAGCAGGAAAGATTAATTTATATACAAAAGACGCATAAAAAATGACTGGGTAGTCATTTTTATTTTACTTTAGCAAGATAATAGTTTTGATTATTTAAAAGACGAGGATTAGTAGGAGCTAAAGATAAGGCTAAATTATTAAAAAAAAGGGCATAAGAGTATTTTTTTTGGTAGTAGCAAGATATAGCTAAAAGGTCATATAAAGTGTGATTCCAACTAAAAGGTTCATTGATGTATGATTTGGTATGCTTAGTAATTTGTAGAGCTTTAAGAGCAAACTTTTCGACCTTTTTATAGTTTTGAAGCTCATATTCAAGGATAGCTCTTTCTACTAAGGCATCTCGAAGATAAGGAGCTTCTTTGTAGGCTTTAGTTAACCAGATTTTAGCAGCTTGATAACGACCTAAGTTTTTATAACAGCGACTAATAAAACGCATGGAAGCAGCACGTTCATCTTTCCAGGTGGCACTTTTTAGAGAAAGATGTTTTTTTAAGGTTTTAATACTTTTTTCCCATTCATGGTAATACATATATTCTCGTCCTAAGTAGTGAACATTTCGGTCATCTTGAGGATTTTCTTGGACAGATAATTCTAAAAGAGGTAAATAGGAACTACGGGATTTAGAGTCATCAGGATAATGGTTAATGGTAATAGTGTCAATTGTTATGACATGTTCCTTTTCTTGTTCATAGGTTAAGACTTCATGAACGGGATGAGTCCAGTGATAGTTTTTTCTTGTATGCATTTTTTCGATATAAAAGTTAATAAGAGGTTTATTATTTTTATCAAGACGCCAGTTGTAGTTGTATTTAGCTCTAGTAGTATCTTGTTGCCAATATTTTTCAATTTCTTTACGCCAGCCTGGTTCTATGACTTCATCTAAATCGGTACATAGACAAATATCTGTATCAAAAGGAACCATGGCTAAGGATTTATTTCTAGCAACATCAAAACGCCAAGGAGAGATTATTTCTTGTTTAACGTGGACATTTAAGTCTTTGAGAGCTTGAACTGTATTATCTGTAGAACCAGTATCTAAGACGTAAATAGCATCAGCTTCTTGCATAGAATTGACCCACCGATAAACAAATTTTTCTTCATTTTTAGAGATTGCATAAACGCATATTTTCATTAAATCACCTTTACATTAATATATGTAATTTAAAGAATTAATTTAAAAAAAAGATGTTTTTTTTATTTTATTATGGTATGATTATTTTAAATAAGGAGGATGGTCGTTATGAGATGTGTGGCGATAAAAGATGTAAAAAAATTTGAAATTAGAGATATTCCTGAACCTGTGTCACAAGATGGAAAAGTAATTGCTAAAATAGTTAAAACAGGTATTTGTGGTTCAGATATTCATTACTGGGTACAAGGTGAACCTGAAGGCTTAGTAATGGGACATGAGTTTTGTGGAATTGTTGAAGATCCAGGAAGTAGAACTGATTTAGTAGTTGGAGATAGAATTACAGCTTTACCAATTTCACCTTGTGGTCATTGTGAAGCTTGTGCTACAGGAAATCCACAATATTGTAGAGAAACTTGGAACCAAGCAGTTGGTTTATCATTAGATAATCCTGGAGGTTTGACTTCTAAGATTGCTATTAGACCAGATATGGTTATAAAAGTTCCTGATAATATTACTGATGATGAAGTAGCTATGGTTGAGCCAACAGCAGTTGGTTTACATGCTGTTCATTTAGCTGATATTAAAGTAGGAGATAAGGTATTAGTTGTTGGTGGTGGAATTATTGGTTTAGTTAGTGCTATGTTTGCTAAAATGGAAGGTGCTAGCTATGTAGCTGTTTCTGAAACTAACCCAAAACGTGGTCAAAAGGCATTATCATTAGGTGTTGCTGATAGTTGGTATGATGCTAAAGATACAGGTATGATTCCAAGTATATTAGCAGCTACTGAAGGTGGTTTTGATGTAGTTATAGAATGCTGTGGTAATTCACCAGCTGTTTCATCAGCAATTTCTGCAGTACGTCCTGGAGGTAGAGTTGTTTTAGTAGGTGTTTCTCTTGGTACAGTTACTATTCCAGTAGTAATGGCTGTTATGGGAGAAATGACTTTACAAGGCGCAATTGGTTATACTAAAGAAGAATTCCAAACTTGTATTGATTTAATGTCAATGAAGAGAATAGATGTATTGAAATTTGTAGATGATATTGTTGGTCTAGAAGATGTTCAAAAATCTTATGAAAGATTAACATCTGGTAAAGATGATGCAATTAAAATTTTAGTAGATCCAAATAAATAATTAAAAATAAATAAAATGGTGCGGTTGAAATTACAATAAAGAAAAAACTTCCGAAGCGAAGTTTTTTTTGTTTATAAGGAATTTTCTCCTTATAAAGAACGATATAAAAAAATAAAAATCCACTAATTAAACTGTCCAACTTTTGAGATTCAGTTCAAACTAGTGGATTTTTATTTTTTTCTTGTTAATTTAATAGGTCAGATAGATGGTTAGGTAAGCTTTTGAACGTTGAAAATATTTCTTATATAAGTTATAATTGTATTAGTAAAGATAAGAAAAATATTAAATTTAATATAACTACAAAAGGGGCATTTTATGTTCAAAACTATAGTTAATAAAGATAAAAATAAAATTATTTTTTTAGTAGCTATTTGTTTTATATTAATAAGTTTATTATTAATATCTTTTTCTTTTGCTGA
>CANQSQ010000028.1 GCA_947626565.1 uncultured Bacilli bacterium | reverse complement strand
ACGATAACGCAGACTTTTGATAAAGAAATGAAAGAAAATAAGTCACCAGGTTCAGTAACTGATAACGCTGGTAATTCGACTGCTTGTCCTGCTGATCAACAAGTCTATATCGATAGAACAGCGCCAACTTGTGGAACTATGACGGCTAATGTAGCTAGAAAAACATGGGTAAATTATGATATATCCTTTATCTTTGGCTTTACAAGTGATACCAATAAATGGAGATGGTACACTAATACAGGAACAGGCTCATGGAGTGATTGGGGAGAGAAAAGCCCTAGTGCCAAAACTGTAAGTATTAGTGGTAATGGTAAACGAGGTGTAAAATATGAGGTGTTTGATTTAGCTGGTAATAAACGTTCTTGTGAAGGTGCCAATGAACAGTGGTATATTGATAAGACTGCTCCAACTGTATCATGGAATTATGCAGCTGGAGAGCACAAGGAGACTAATGGTATGACGGTAAAAGTAACATGTTCCGATAGTTTATCTGGTATATCAAGTGGTAATACTTCTAAATATATTGGTTCACCAAATAGTGGTACCACGGTTTCTGGAACTTGTGTTGATGGAGCAGGAAATTCGACTCCTTACTCAAGAAGTTTCAGTGTCTTAGTATATAATTCTAATTCTAATGAGTGCCCTGAACATACAGAAAATTGTAATCCTTATCAAGAAGCATATAGTTGTGAACCACATGATTGTAATTGTACTCATACTTGTACCATATATTATTCTTGTCCTAAAGCTCGACCTGGTATAGGTACAAAATCAGATTCAAAAGTTGTTTCTGCTAGTAGTAAAAAAGATTGTGAACAAAAGGCTACAAATTGGGCTAATAGTGTTGTAGGTTGTGCTGCTGGACATCCAATATCTTCCTCTTCAAGATATTCAGAAAGTTGTAGTACTTGTTATAATACTTGTCATAGAACTCGTTATCATCAATGTCAAGTAAGAGACAGTTGCTGGCATTATTAGAAAGGTTTTGATTTATGAAACATAAAAAAATAATAGTAATTATCTTAATTTGTGTTGGAATTTTGTTAGTTGGTTTTGGTTCTGTTTTATTTAGTACTAAAGATAATGCTTCAAAAAAAGTAGAAAGTAAAGAAAAAACAGACAATGAAACTCTAGTTGAAAAAGATGGAGATACAATTTATGATAATTTAACATATGAGTGTGAAAGAGATGAACTAGTTGTTACTTGCAATATAGAAAATAAGGGTAAGAATACTTATATGATTGAAAAAGCTATGTTATGTGATATAAAAGGAAATTGCGATTTAAAGTTAGAAGAGTTAATATTAACGTTAAATAAAACTTATAAGCCTGGAGATAGTGATTCTTTAACGTTTAATTTAAAGTCTATTAATGATGATTATATTTATTTGAATTTTCAATATTATATTGTTGATGAAAAATAAATAATAAAAGGTAAGTAGATTAAAAATACTTATCTTTTTTATTTCTAAGTATAGTAAGGGGTTAGTGAGAATATCTAAAAAAAGATATTCTTTTTATGTACTTTTTGTAATTTTTTTGGTAAAATCTTATTAAGGTGATAAAAATGAAGGGTAAAGTAGTATCTTATGTGTTATTTGCGATAGGGTTAGTGATGATAATAGCTGGAGGAGTTTCATCTTTTTTGATTGGTCTTAGAACAGATCAGAGTTTGATGAATAAAAGAATGAATGTTGTAACTGATCAATTTGAGGATTTTAGTACTAATACGTCAATATTTGAAAATGAAAGAGATAGTATTTATACTGAAGTATTAAATAATGTTTATTTTGATACAATGGCTAGTACTGATCAAGTAGTTAAGACTAGATTGTCTAATTATGAAAATATGGTAGATGAAATTGGTAAACAAGCTGTAGAAATGAAAAAACTATGTAAAGATGTATATTATCCAGATAGTTCGATAAATAGTAAATGTAGTAATTATGAAGCAATTTATGAACAAGTTGTTAATTATTTTGTTAGTGATGTAAATGTTTATAATGCTAATATTAAGAAGTTTAATGAATATCAGAAAGGTTTAGGTTCACCTATTGCTTTGACAGAATATAAAACTGAGAAGAAATATGTAGATTATAATAAAGATGGAAACTATGATGGCAAAGAGGAAGAATAATTATGAAGTTAGGCAGTAAAAAGAATAATAAGAGAAAAGAAAAGAAAAAGTGGAGTTTAAAGAAAAAAATTATTACAATTACTATAATAGTAATGATTTTTTTTGGTAGTACATTTGGATTTCTATTTTATGGACCTTGGGATGGTTTTAGAAATTTTTGGATTACTACAGCAATGACAACTTTAAATCATAGATATCTTGCTACATGGTTTTTTAGTGATGAAACAATTCAAAAAGTATTAGAGGGAAACAAGGTAATTGAAATTGATGAAGTTAGTGACCCTAATATGATTAAGTTTCGTAAATATACTACAACTATTTATCGTAATGAATATGAAAAAGAAATATTAACTCATGATGAAGGAGCTTTATATAAATTGATTAATATTGAGGGAGATTCATATAAAGGTTTTTTAGTAGCTATTTATGATCCTTCTAAAGTATCAATTGCGACTACGAAGTATTTGAAAGTTCGTGGTGAGGATATTTTAACAGTAGCAAAGAGAGAAAATGCTGTTATAGCTATGAATGCTGGTGGATTCTTCGATCCAGATTGGAACTCAAATGGAGCTTTACCACATGGGACAGTTATCCAAAATGGTAAAGTTGTTAGTGATTATGAAGATGCTAGAATGGGTGGAGGTTTTATTGGCTTTACAAAGGATAATAAGTTAGTTCTTGGAAAAATGAGTCGTGAAGAGGCTTTAAATATGGGATATCGTGATGCTATAGAGTTTGGTCCTTATTTAATAGTTAATGGAAAAAGATCATTTATAAAAGGAAATGGTGGCTGGGGAATAGCTCCTCGTAGTGCCATTGGTCAAAGACAAGATGGAATAGTCTTATTCTTAGTTATAAATGGAAGACTTGCTACTAGTTTAGGAGCAGATATGATTGATTTGACAGATGTCATGGAAAGATATGGGGCATATAATGCAGCTAACTTAGACGGAGGTTCATCTTCAGAATTAGTAATTAATAATCAAATAATAAATACACCTGTTGCTGGAGGTAAAAATGGTTTAAGAGATATGTCAACTTTTTGGGTAGTAAAAGAGTAGAGTATGGAACTATATTGTCGTTGTGTAGATATTTTTGATAAAAAGATAATGGATGATTTTGCTATAGAACATAAAAAGTGTGGCGAAAAATATATGGCAGGTGATTGTTCATTAATATTAAAAAAAGGTTATCAACAAATAAATGATTTTTATAAATGGTATAGATTAGTTAGAAATTTAGACTTAGAAATTAATCTAAAAAAAGGACAAGTTGGTTGTAGTTGTTTTGTAGTTCTAAATAAAGAAAATGATGATTTAATTGGTATTTTTGACATTAGACATTCTCTAGATTATAAAGACGGTACGGTATTTGGACATATTGGTATTGATATAAGACCTAGAGAAAGAGGTAAAGGTTTTTATAAGGAAATTTTGAAGTTAGCTTTTGATAAAGCAAAAGAATTTAATATAAAACCAGTTGTAATTTCTTGTGAATATGATAATATAAAGTCTTATAAAGGGATTGTTCATGTTTTTGGTGATTACAAAGAAATGGTCTTAGTTGATGGAAATTACTTTTATGTCTTTGAAAAAGATTACTAGGAGATGGTTTTTATGAATCTTTTAGCTTTGGAATGTGGTAATAAGGGTATTGCTAATTTGTTATATATAATTAAACAGATATTACAGATTATTCAAATTATTGGTCCTATATTGGCTATTGGTGGAATGGTTATTATTTCTATTAAGATGATGAGTAACCCTGATGATAAATTAAAAAAATCTTTTTTTAATTGTCTAATAGCTTTGGTAATGTTATTTGTAATACCTATTTTAGTTAATGTGGTTATGAATTATTTAGATGAGTCTTTTACTTTAGCAGCTTGTTGGACTCAGGCGGAGTCCGCTAGGTCAAGTGGTGATTCTGATTATATAAAAGTAAATGAAGGTGAAGAATCCCATGGTATTGTAGATGATCCAAGTGGCTATGAAGAAGGAGAAGAAAAAGTGGTTACAGGTCAGGGTGCTGGTAGCTTTAATAAGTTAATCTTCATAGGAGATTCTAGAACAGTAGGTATGAAAATATCCGTTAATACAGATGATATTTGGAGTTGTGAAGGTTCTATGGGATTAGATTGGATGAAGTCTACAGGAGTTCCCCAAATAGAATCAAGTATAGGTCCTAAGACGGCTATAATAATTTTAATGGGTGTTAATGATTTATGGGAACCAGAAAAGTATTTGGAATATATTAATGGTAAGGTAGATGGTTGGTATAGTAAAGGAGCTGCTACTTATTTCGTAGCCGTAATGCCTACTAGAGATAGATACCAAAGTTTAAATACTGAAATTGATTCATTTAATAGTGTTATGAAGTCTGGATTATCTTCTAAAGTTAGATATATTGATGCGAATAGTTATATTGATTCGACAGGATTTAATTCTCATGATGGTTTGCATTATGATGTTGCAACATATAAGAGAATATATGAGTTTATAAAAAGTAATTTGTAAAGCATTGTAAGTAGTATAACAATGCTTTTTATGTAATAAAAAATATAATTAGGATGATTGTAATGAAAAAGCGTAGTCAAAAAAAATTAATTATAGGTTTTATAGTCTTTCTTTTAAGTATTGTAGTTATAAGTGGAATTGTAATTATAAATGATGAGAGTTTTAAACGTTTTTTTATTACTTCTACGATGACTAGTAAATCTCATAAATATTGGGCTCGTTTATTATATAGTGATGAAGTAATAGAAGAGGTAATGAAAGGTAATTATGTAGAAGAAGTAGAGGAAAAAGTACATCTTGAGGATATTGTGATTGGAAAAGAATATAATAAAGTAGAGAATAAATCCAAGTACGAAAAAGAAATATTAACGAAAGATAAAGAAAATGATTTGTATAAAATAATAAGGATTGAGACAAAAAAGTTTAAGGGATATTTAACAGTTGTTTATGATCCTAGTGATATAGAATTAGTAGTTAGTTCTAATTTAGGGAAAAAAGGAGAATCAGTTAATAATTTAGTAAAAAATAATAATGGTATTGTAGGAATAAATGGAGGAGGATTTGAAGATTATAGTGGTTTTGAAAATGGTTCATTGCCATATGGAGCTATTATAAAAGATGCTAAAGTAATTTGGAAAGGTTTAAGTGGTAGTGGTGAGTTAATTGGCTTTACGAAGGAAAATAAATTATATTTTTCAAAAAGTACTCCAGAAGTAGCCATAAAAGAAGGAATGGTTAAGGCCATAGAATTTGGACCTTTATTAATAGTTAATGGTAAGGCTAGTAAAGTGCATGGTGATGGTGGTTGGGGTATTGCTCCTCGGACGGCTATTGCCCAAAGACAAGATGGAATAGTTTTGTTTTTAGTAATAGAAGGAAGACTACCAGGTTATAGTTTAGGAGCAGATATGAATGATTTAATAGACATTTTACTTAAATATGGAGCATATAATGCAGCCAATTTAGATGGAGGAGCTTCTTCAACAATGAGTATTAGAGGAAAACTAGTAAATAAACCTTCAGCGGGAGGCAAATATGGAGGAAGAATGGTTTCTAATGCTTGGATTATTACTAATAAAAATAATAAAAAAGTAACGGAATAGGAGAATTAGATGAATAAGAAAATAATAAAAATAGGATTTTTTATTTTTATGGTAGTAACGATAGTAATTTCATTATTAGGATATAATTATTATAAAGAAGTACGATTAGAAAAAAGAAAATTAGAAGAACAAGAAGAACAAAAGAAAAAAGTATTAGAAATAAAAGAACATTATAATAGAGTGGTAATTGTTAATAAAGATAGTAATTTATTGAGAAAAGAAAAAGGTAAATTTGTAAAAGTAGGTAAGATTTATAAGGATGAAATAATTAATTTAGATGTAGTAATAGTAAATTATAAAACGCAATATTTTAGGATTAAGGGAACAAATTTATATATTAATTATAAAAATGTTAATCAAAGTACTAAGGAAAAAGTTACAGATGTAAGATATAAAAATTATTTACCATTTAATTTAAAAGTTATTAGTAAAGATAAGGTAAAACTTTATCGAGATGAGAAAATTATTTATGAATTAGATGATAGTATAGAAGCAATAGTTTATAGGACAACGGAACAAGGGTATTATGTTGAATATTTTAATGAGTTGTTTTTTATGGATAAAAAGGATGTTAAAGAAGTAGTAGAAAGTAAAAATACGGAGGCTATAGAAGCAGAAGAGGTACCAGTTACGTGTTATCATTTTATTTACTTACATGGCGATGAAACATGTAATGAATCTATTTGTCATAGTGAGGATCAAATTAGAGAAGAATTTCAATATTTAAAAGATAATAATTTTTTAACTCTTACGACTAAAGAATTAGAATGGTTTATAAAAGGAGAAATTAGACTTCCTGAAAAGAGTATTTTGATAACGATTGATGATGGGGCTAGAGCAGAGAACTTTATTCCTTTGTTAGAGGAGTTTAAGATAAAGGCTACTTTATTTTTAGTTAGTTCTTGGTATCCAATGGAAAAGTTTACTTCTGAGTATATGGAAATTGCGTCTCATTCACATAATTTACATAACACTAGAGTTTGTCCAGGAGGTCAAGGAAGTCCTCTTAAATGTCAAAATAAAGATGAATTAGTAGCTGATTTAAAACTTAGTCGAGAAACTTTAAATGGTACAGAAGCTTTTTGTTTTCCTTTTTATGAATTTAATGATTACGCTATAGAAGTAGTAAAAGAGGCAGGCTTTAAAATGGCTTTTATTGGTGGTATGAGAAAGGTAAAGAAGGGTTGTGATTTGTATAAAATTCCAAGAATAAGTATTCAGAGAACAACATCTTTAAATACTTATATGTCTTATGTAAATTAGAAATATTTTATGGGTGGTTAGAGTATGTAATGAAAAAGATACTACTGTATTAGAGTATGTATTTTATTGATACCTAATAAAAGTATTGTAATAATAAGGAAAAGTTAGTATTGTGTTAGATATTAGAAAAATGTTATTAATAAGAAGCTAATAAGGATGTTGTGATAGATAATTAAAAGGACATTATGGATTTTATGTCCTTTTAAGGTGTATTTAGAAATTAAGATGATAATTAAATAATATAAGGTATATTTTTTGGGATTAGTTATGCTATAATTAATAATAGAGAGAGGATGATGACAATGAAAAAGATAATGGATGGTAATGAAGCAGCTGCATATGTTTCATATAATTTTACAGAGGTAGCAGGAATATATCCTATTACACCTGCTTCACCTATGGCAGAACTTACAGATAAGTGGAGTAGTGAAGGTAAATTAAATTATTTTGATACACCGGTTAAAGTAGTGGAAATGGAAAGTGAAGCGGGAGCAGCAGGAATGGTACATGGTTCATTGCAGGCTGGATGTTTAACAACAACTTATACAGCAAGTCAAGGTTTATTATTAATGATTCCAAATATGTATAAAATTGCCGGAGAAATGTTACCATGTGTTATTAATGTTGCGGCTCGTTCTTTGGCAACACATGCTTTGTCTATTTTTGGTGATCATCAAGATGTTTATGCCACAAGAGCAACAGGATTTGCTATGTTGGCTTCATCTTCAGTACAACAAGTAATGGATTTAACAGGAGTCGCACATTTAGCAGCTATTAAAGGTAAAGTACCATTTATGAACTTTTTTGATGGCTTTAGAACTAGTCATGAATTACAAAAAGTCAATGTTATAGATACGAAGAAATTAAAAGAATTGATTGATGAAAGAAGTTTATTAGAATTTCGTAAACGAGCTATGAATCCAAATAAACCATCTATTAGAGGTACAGCACAAAATGAAGATATTTATTTCCAAGCAACAGAAGTTAGAAATAAATATTATAATAAATTACCAGATATAGTTAATAGTTATATGGAAGAAATTAATAAAATTACAGGAGAGAATTATCAACCATTTAATTATTATGGTAGTCAAAATGCTACAAAGGTTATTGTAGCGATGGGTTCTGTTTGTGAAACTATTAAGGAAACAATTGATTATTTAACAAAAGTTAAAGGTGAAAATGTTGGTTTAATAGAAGTACATTTGTATCGTCCTTTTAGTACAAAGTATTTTTTGAAAGCTTTACCTAAAACAGTAAAAAAGATTGCAGTATTAGATAGAACTAAGGAACATGGAGCGGCTGGAGAACCATTATTCTTAGATGTAGTTGGAACAATAAAAGAAGCTGATGCTAAAGTAAATGTTTATGGTGGAAGATATGGTTTATCTAGTAAAAATACTACACCAGCAATGATTAAAGGAATATTTGATTTTTTAGATACAAGAGAAGTACATAATAATTTTACAGTAGGTATTGAAGATGATGTTACTAACTTGTCTATTAAATATGATGATAAATTTAGAATTCCAACTAAGAATGTAGAGTTTTTGGTATATGGTTTTGGTAGTGATGGAATGGTTAGTGCTTCTAAAGATTTAATGAAGATTACGGGTACATATACAAATGCTTATGTTCAAGGATATTTCCAATATGATTCTAAAAAAAGTGGTGGAGTAACTATTTCCAATTTACGCTTTAGTAAAGAACCAGTTAAGTCAACATATTATGTAGAAGAAGCAAGTTTGGTAGTTTGTACAAAAGATTCTTATTTACGCAGATTAAAAATGCTAGAGAAAATTAAAGAAAAAGGCGTCTTTGTATTAAATACAAGTAAAACGCCAGATGAAGTTTTAGCGATGATGAGTGCTCATGATAAGGCTATTTTACAAAGTAGGAATATAAAAATGTTTATAATAGATGCATCAAGTATTGCTAGTGAAGCAGGTATTGATGGTAAAATTAGTGCTATTATAGAAACATTAATCTTTAAGTTAGGTAAAATAATTGATTTTGATTTTGCGGTTAAGAAGATAAAAGAAAATCTAGCTGTTAAATTTGCTAATAAAGGTGGCGACTTAGTAAATAAAAATATTAAAGCAATTGAAAATAGTTTAGAGTGTTTGCATCCTGTTAAAGTACCATTTGTCGATTTTGATAAAGAAGTAGAAAAGAAGAAGAGCTTCTTTGAAGTTATAGATGCTATGGAAGGTGATAGTTTACCAGTAAGTAGTTTTATTAAAATGGCTGATGGTGAAATGGAAGTTGGTACTTCAAAGTTGGATAAAAGAGATAATAGTAAGATGGTACCAGAGTACAATGCTAAAAATTGTATTTCTTGTAATTTATGTTCATTAGTTTGTCCACATGGAGTAGTAAGACCATTCTTATTGGATGAAAAAGATGTAATGGATGCTCCTGATGGTTTAAAAGACAATATGTTACCAGCTAATATTAAAGATAAGGATTATCAATTTACCGTTGGGGTTAGTTATGCTGATTGTACAGGTTGTGGTTTATGTAGTGAGGTTTGTCCTGGTAAAGCTGGAGCTAAGGCTTTATTAATGAAAATGAAGGATGAATTATATAAAGAGAAAAAAGATGAAGTTAGTAAATATTTATTTGAAGAAGTTAGTGTTAAAAAAGATGTTATGCCAACAACAACGGTCAAAGGTAGTCAGTTTGTTAAGCCTAAATTTGAGTTTCCGGGAGCATGTGCTGGTTGTGGGGAGACTCCATATTTAAAATTACTTACTCAATTGTTTGGAGAGAAAATGATAGTTGCTAATGCAACTGGTTGTTCGTCAATTTATGGAGCTTCAATGCCTTCAATGCCATATTCAATACCATGGGCTAATTCTTTATTTGAGGATAATGCCGAGTTTGGTTTTGGAATGAGAATTGCGGATAATACCATGAAAAAACAGATTGTTTCATTGATTCAAAATAATATGAATTTGGTGAAAAAAAGTGAAATGGATGTTTATAAGGCTTATGTTGAAGAAATTAATGAAAAAACAGCTCAAGATTTATTAGATATTGTTGATGGTACTAAGATAGAAAAATTACTAACATTGAAAGATTTTATTTATCCTAAATCTGTTTGGATGATTGGTGGAGATGGTTGGGCTTATGATATTGGTTATAATGGAATTGACCATGTATTAGCTAATAAGGAAAATGTAAATATTTTAGTATTAGATACAGAAGTTTATTCAAATACAGGAGGTCAGTCATCTAAATCAACAAGAATTGGAGCAGTTGCTAAATTTGCTGCTAGTGGTAAGGAAACAGCTAAGAAGGATTTAGCTAAGATTGCTCTTACATATCCACATGTTTATGTAGGTACAATATCATTAGGAGCTAATCCAGCTCAGGCTATTAAGGTTTTGAAGGAGGCTGAAGCTTATGATGGACCTTCAATTGTTATAGCTTATGCTCCTTGTATTGCTCAAGGTATTATTAAGGGAATGAAAAATAGTATAAATGAGGAGAAAGAAGCTACCTTATCGGGATATTTTCCATTATTTCATTATAGTCCAGTTACGAAAGAATTTAAGATGGATAGTAAAGCAGATTTTAATAAGTATGAAGAGTTTATTGTTGGTGAAGATAGATACCGTTCTCTAAAGAAATTATCAAATAATGCTGAAAAGTTATTAGATAATAATAAGGAAAATGCTGTTAGTAGATATGAATATTATGCTTCTTTAGAAAATAAGGAAGAATAGTAAAAAGTAGAAACTTTTATTGAGAAAAGTATAGTTAAATTTTTTGGAAAAATGTTTTTCAAAAACGGTTAACTTTATATGTATTAATAATTTATAAACAAAAAAAAGATGTCCTGAGACATCTTTTTCATTTTAATCTAAGAGGTTGCACCCCCTGAAGGGCAACCTCCAAAAAGAATAAAAAGGGGTTGGCTAGTGTGATACTAGCGACCAATTCGCCTAATTCCGAATTGGTGATTACTATACTAACCGAAACCAAAACATTTGTCAATAAAAAAACGAAAAAAAATGAAAAAAAATTTTTAGGGGTAAATTGTTGGTTTTTTTGGTAATTTTATGTTATAATATGCCAAGAAGGAAGTGATACCTGTGGCAGAATTAAAAGATGTGAAAGGTGTTGGACCTAAATCTCTTTCTTTATTGAATAAAATTAATATAAATACTATAGAAGATCTAGTTACACATTATCCATTTCGCTATGATATTTTGGAGAGAAATGACTTAGCAAAAGTTGAAGATGGAGAAAAAATTGTTATTGATGGAAAAGTGGAAAGTGTCCCTATTTTGATGCGCTTTAAGGCGGGACTTAATAAAATGAACTTTCGATTAGTAACAGCTTCGGGTGTAGTTGGAGTTTCTATTTTTAATAGAGCATTTTTAAAAAGCCAACTTTTGGTTGGAACAGGGATTACCGTTATTGGTAAATTAGATAAGACCAAGAATGTTATTACCGCTTCTGATATAAAATTAGGTGTATTGTCTAATAAAATAAAAATAGAGCCTGTTTATCATTGCACTAGTGGATTAACTAGTAAAAATATGTCTACGTATATTAATATGGCCCTTTTGGTTTATGGAAAGGATATACCTGATTATATTCCGCAGGAATATGTGGAAAAATATAATTTTTTAAATAAGAAAACAGCATTAAATATTATTCATAATCCTTCTACTAGTGAGAAATTAAAAGAGGTAACTATTAGATTGAAATATGAAGAGTTATTTGAATTTATGTTTAAAATTAATTATTTAAAAGAACAGAATAAAAAAGAGAAAAATGGGTTAGAAAGAAAGATTAATCGTGAAGAATTGAATAAGTTTATTGAGAAAATTCCTTATGAATTGACGGGGGATCAGAAAAAAGCTGTTGATGAAATTATTACTGATTTAGAGGCTCCACATCGAATGAATAGATTATTACAAGGTGATGTTGGTAGTGGTAAGACGATAGTTTCTTTTATTGGAATGTATGCTAATAGTTTGTGTGGTTATCAGAGTGCTTTAATGGCTCCAACTGAAATATTAGCTATGCAACATTATTTAAATTTACAGAAGTTTTTAGAAGAAACTGATGTAAAAATTGCTTTGTTAACTGGTTCAACGGCTAAAAAAGATAAACAAAAAATATATAGTGGTTTGAAAGATGGAAGTATAAATATGGTTATTGGAACTCATGCTTTAATACAAGATGAAGTTGAGTATAATAACTTGGGATTAGTTATAACAGATGAACAGCATCGTTTTGGAGTACATCAAAGAGCTAATTTGCAAAATAAAGGAGTTAAACCAGATGTTTTATATATGAGTGCAACTCCAATTCCTAGAACTTATGCTTTGACTATTTTTGGAGATATGGATGTTTCAACAATTAAGGAACGACCTAAAGGTAGACAAAAGATTGATACGTATGTAAAGAAGAATAGTGAAATAAAAGATGTTTTAGAGATGATGTATAAAGAATTGAAGGAAAATCATCAAGTTTATGTAATTGCTCCTTTAATAGAAGAAAGTGATAATTCTGATTTAACTACGGTTTGTCAATTGAGAGATCAGATGAAATTAGCCTTTGGTGAACGGTATAAAATTGATATAGTTCACGGGAAGATGGCTAATGCCGCTAAAGATATGATAATGGAGCAATTTAAGAATAATGAAGTTCATATATTAATTTCCACAACTGTTGTGGAAGTTGGAGTAGATGTACCAAATGCTACAACGATGGTTATTTTTGATGCCGATCGTTTTGGATTGTCAACACTTCATCAATTACGAGGAAGAGTAGGAAGAGGAACTTCTAAGTCACAATGTATTTTGATTAGTGATAGTGATGCGAAACGATTAAAGATAATGGAAAATGAAGACGATGGCTTTGTTATTAGTGAAGAAGATTTTAAATTAAGAGGACATGGTGACTTATTTGGTACAAGACAAAGTGGTGATATGTCATTTAAAATTGCTAATATTAGGTCGGATTATAAAATATTGTTGCAAGCTAAAAAAGATTCAAAAGAATATTTATTGAATAAAGATACGGATAATGATGATTTGAAGAAAAAGTTAATTGCATCAATAACGGAAGCTTAAAAAGGTTTACAGTAGTAATTTCTAGTAAATGTTGATATATAATAATTTTGAAAATTTGGGTAGTGTAAAGGTAAAAATAATAATGAGAAAAGTGATTGACAATTTTTGCTTTTTACTTTATATTTAAGATGCGTGATGTATATCACGCCGATATCTCTCACGGTCCAATGTGAGAGTATATTCAACCGAACCCCCTGAAGTTCCCTCGAGAGAGGGAACGCTTTTTGTTTTATAAGGGTTTCTGAGGTTTTTAATTTTTTCTAGA
>CANQSQ010000027.1 GCA_947626565.1 uncultured Bacilli bacterium | reverse complement strand
ATTGTAAATGATTTGCTTATAAATAAATTCTAAAACTAATTGCACAACAATTGTGCACTTTCAATAATAATCTACAGAGAAAAATTTCCTTTAAAATAGTCAATTGTTGGGTTGATAAATCTTGGCATAAATGTTATCATATATATTGTATAAGATTGGATTCTTATACTGAGGAGATGAATTAATGTCAATAACAATAACAGATGTATTATCCATTGTAAGAAATGTTGTAGACATATTATTGGTATGGTTAATATTTTATTTTATACTTAAGAATATAAAGAATAACGTTAAGCTTTCCTTAATATTTAAAGGTGTAGCTTTTATAATAATTTTAAAATTTGTAAGTGATTGGTTTGGATTTATAACGATAGGTGTATTACTTGAATATATCATTCAATGGGGACCTATTTCTTTGATAATTATATTTCAACCAGAGATTAGAAATATATTAGAGCAACTTGGACGTAGTCAATTATTAGGGAGACATAAAGTATTAACTGTAGATGAACGGGAACGTATGGTTTATGAAATGGTTAATGCAATAGATTATTTACGAAAAGAACGTATTGGAGCGTTAATAGTAATTGAACGTGATATAAGTTTAGGTAATTATATTGATAAAGCTAAGAAATTATATGCTGATTTAAGTAGTGACTTATTAATTGCTATTTTCTATGAAGGAAATCCTTTACATGATGGTGGAGTTATTATTCAAGGAGATAGAGTTACCTGTGCAGGAGCTGTTTTTCCTACCAGTAGTAGTCCAAAGATAAATCGTCGTTTGGGTACAAGACATAGAGCTGCGTTAGGTCTTGCTGAAGAAACAGATGCAATATGTATAGTTGTATCAGAAGAAACAGGTAGAGTATCAATTGCAGTAAAAGGAGATTTACTTTATAATTTAACATTGGATGATGTTAGAATGATGCTTATTGACGAATTAAAACCAAAACAAGATTTAGAAGTTGAAGAAGAAGTAATAGAAGAGGAAGAGATATATGAAGAAGATAAGTAGTTTTTTTGGTAGCATTTGTCGTCATATTGGTTCATTCTTTGATAAAGTGTTAATAACGCCAATTACAAGGGTAATTTTAAGAGTTTCAGAAGCGCTTCATGATAGTATGAAAAGCTTTGATAGATTAGCTGGTAGAAAATCAACTTTGTTAATTGTTAGTTTAATATTAGCTTTTGGTACATTTCTGATAATAGATCAAGAATCGAGTGTAATGATTGATCAATATGCGGAAATTTTATATAATCAACCAGTTACAGCTGTTTATAATGAGGAATTATATGTAGTTGAAGGTTTACCTAAAGATGTTGATATTACATTAATTGGACAAAGAAGACATATATTTTTAGCTAAACAATCTCCTTCGAAAGGAGTATCAGTTGATTTAACTGGCTTAAAGCCAGGCAATCATAAAGTTACTTTACGATATACCCAAAGATTAAAATCATTAGATTATAAGTTAGATCCATCACAAGTCACAGTTACTATTTATGAGAAAGTAAGTGAGACAAAGAGTTTGACTTATGATATTTTACATCAAGATAGTTTGGATACTAAGCTTTATATTGATGATGTAGAACTTGATAGGACAGATGTAATTATAAAAGGTGCAGAATATAAGTTGAAGAAAGTAGCTTCTGTTAGAGCTTTAGTGGATGTTAAGAATATTCCTAATCCAAAAGCAGGAAAGATTACGTTGAAGGATGTTCCACTTGTTGCGTACGATAATGATGGTAAAATTGTAGATGTTGAAATAGTACCAAAGACTGTTACAGCAAGTATTACGATAACATCACCAAGTAAAGAAGTACCAATAAGAGTTATTCCTAATGGTAACTTAGCTTTTGGAAAAGCAATAAAATCTTTAGATGCTAGTGTAACTTCAGTTACAGTATACGGAGATCAAAAAGTTATTGATGAAATTCAACAATTAGATGTTGAAATTGATGTTAATGGTTTGGATAGAGATAAAGACTTTAATGTAACAATTAAGAAGCCTAAGGGTATTACCGAATTAAGTGTAAAAACAATGGTTGTTAAAGTAGCTGTTGATAATTCGGTTACAAAAGAATTCCCTAATGTATCTGTTAGATCAGAGAATTTAGCAGAAGGCTTATCAGTTCAAGCTAAGACTAAGGAAGATACTCAAGTAACGGTAGTTGTTACAGGTAGTGAAGATGTAATTAGTAAGTTAGATTCATCTGATATAATTGCCTATATAGATTTGGAAGGATATACAGCTGGTGAGTATAATGTTGAAGTCAAAGTTAGAGGTAATGATTTGCGACTTACATATGAATCTAAGAGAAGAGAAGTAAAAATAGTAATTTCATAGTGATAATGCCATAATGATGTTGACAAATAGATTTGTCAAATAGCATTGGTAAACAATAAATTTGATGAATGAATTACTTTATTAAGGGTGACGAAGGTCATCCTTTTATAATGACTTTAATAGATATAAAATATTATATTTTCTGTATCCAAAGGCTATTTTTTCATTGTTATTCTGTAGCTTTATTATTTATATCATATTTAAATAAATTTTCTATGAATTCAATATTTAATAAGTTAATATCTAAATATTTATAGATATAAGTTTAAATTCTTTTAATGTGTTTTTTGCAATTACAGTGTCAAGCTTATATTTTTTTAATAAAAAAATAGTTAAAAGATATTATTACTAACACATTTATAGTGCAATCGATTAAATGTTTTGTGGGAATCTTTTTGACTCTGAAAGTTGATATTTTTGAAAAAATAAGCACTTGACAAAATGAAACGGGGGGGTATAATTTCTAGTAAATGATAGATAAAAATAATTTTCGCAAGGAGGTTATTTTAGTAAATATGAAAGGTTGTTTTTTTAGAAAGAAAGGAAAAAACGAGCAATTTTTAGTGTGGAAAAAAATAAGTAAAGGAAAACTAAATAGATTTTTAGCTTGTTTTATTGTATTAATAACATTAGTGTGTTCCGTAGGGTATGCTGCTTTAAATAAAGAGTTGAATATAAGTGGAGAGGTAGCTTATAGAGTTAAAGCTGATATAAGAATTACGGATTTAACTTTAAATAATGTTAATGAGGCACTTGAGACTTATTCATCACAGTTTTCTAAAAATCAGAATATCATTGGGGTCAATTTAACTAATATTAATTCTTCAATAACTTATAAAGTTGAAGTGACGAATTTTTCTAATGAAAAAATGGGCATTTTACAAATAACGGGTCTTCCTAGTAATTTGACTTATGAATTAAAAGATTATTCAATAGGAGAGTCCCTTTGTGGTTTGGATGGTAATTGTTTAAGTGGTGCAGTTAAAACTTTTTATATTACAATAAAGTATAAGGATGGTAATAGTTTCGATAGTTCAAATACACTTTATGATTTGAAGTTATATTATGATTTTAGAAAATATCATAAAGTTAGTTACGCTTGTATAAGTGATAGTAATGGTTTTCCAACTGAAGTTATGGATGGAACTACTTTAAATGTTAATATAGGTAATAAACCGTTAGATTTTTTAGTAAAAATGAATAATAATGTAGTTACTAATAAATCTTTTAGTGGGGGAATTTTAGCTATTCCTAATGTAACGGGTGATTTAGTTATAACAGGTTTTCCAGAGTATACAGATTCATCAGGTGCTAATAATCCTACTTTAGCAAGTGGTATGATTTCGGTTGTATACTGTGATATATGTAAAAAATGGGTAAAAGCTGATATTACTAAAAGTCATAATTATGGTCAACAAATATGGGCTAATGCCGTAACTGTTGTTTCTAATAAGAGAAGTACATATCAGAATGCTCCAAATGGTACGGAAATACCTATGGATGATATTAATGGTATGTATGTTTGGATACCAAGATATGAGTATATGTATACAAATATGGGAACTAGTTATGCAGGAGGTTCAAAAGATACTCCTGGTGGTATATCGATTAAATTTTTGAGTAATACTAGTAATTCTACAACAGCAAATTATAAATTAATGCCTGGCTTTACATTTGGTACTAAAGCTTTACCTGGTTTATGGATTGGTAAGTTTGAGTTAGGAGGAACTTTAAGTTCATCTTGTAAAAATACAACATGTGATGTGAGTAGTTTGGTTGTAAAACCTTCAGTTAAAGCTCTTACAAATAAGACTTTAGGTTGCTATTTCTATGCTATTAGGAGTATGCAAACAAATAATTCGTCGACTTTCGGCTTTAGCACTAGTACAATGGATGTTCATATGATAAAAATGACAGAGTGGTCAACAGCATCATATTTGTCACAAAGTATTTATGGCAAATATGGTAATAGTAATTATATAGGTGCTAATAAAGAAGTGTATGTAAATAAGTCTTCAACATATATTACAGGTTCTAGTAATCAAATGCCTTCTGGAAGTACGACAGAAACGCAAGTAGCTTATGATGTAGTTGGAACTGGAACAGGTGCTAGTACAACAGGTACTATTTATGGAATATATGATATGTCTGGTGGATGTTCTGAATATGCTATGGCAAATTATAGAAGTACTTTATCATCATCTGGCTTAGGTAGTTTTCCTGATGCTAAGTATTATGATACTTACACTGGTAGTTCAACTACAATGACTGATAAAGCTTGTAATGGTAATATTTGCTATGGCTATGGTTGGAGTGAAACGACAGGTTGGTATAATGATGCTCATACAGCTTTATATAGTTCATGGGCATGGCCAGTGTTAGGTGGTTATTATGATTCTAGTAATAATAATACATCTGCTGGTGTATTTTCTGTAGGAAGACAAGATGGTACGGCTTTAACACATATTTCTACTAGAGTTGCTATAGTACCTTAATTATTGAAAAAGAATAGAATTATGTAGGGTAAGTTTATTATCTTTAATGGTAAAAATAGCAATAATATAATTTGTATAGATATATAAGTTTCTTCTTTCATGGTTGTTTTGGCATTTTGATTGTATAAGAATAAAACTTATATGTCTTTTATTTGTTAAAAAAGTGTATGTAGGTTAACTTTCTGGTACACTAAAGTTTACAATTGTAATTTCATAATGAAATTACTTTTTTTTTGGAATAATGATTTAGGGTTTTAAATATAATAAAGTAGAATATAGAGGTGGATTATGAAAAAGAAAATAGTAGTATTGGTTTGTTTATTATTATTGGTAACTGGTTGCGGCAAATATAGTGAGAAAAGTATTGTTAAAGATTTAAATAAGAAATTAAATAATAGTAATGCTTATAAATTAACGGGACAATTAGAAATAACAAATAATGATGACGTTTATAATTATGATATAACAACAAGTTATAAAAAAGATGATTATTATCGAGTAGAGTTAACAAATAAAGCTAATAATTATACTCAAATAATTTTAAAGAATAAAAGTGGAGTTTATGTACTTACACCATCTTTAAATAAAAGTTTTAAGTTTCAAAGTGATTGGCCTTATAGTAATTCACAAATATATTTACTAGATGCCATTATGAATGATATTAATAAAGAAGAAAATAGGAAATTTACAGAGAGTAAAGATCGTTATATTTTTGTTACAACGGTTAATTATCCAAATAATAGTAATTTGAAGAAACAAAAAGTGGAGTTTACTAAAGGATTAAAATTAAAGAAAGTTACGGTTTATGATAAAAATGATGTTATAAATATGAAAATGATATTTGATGATATTGATTATTCACCTACTTTTAAAAAAGATTATTTTGATTTAGATACTATAATGGAAAGTTATTTAGATAATACAGTAGAACAAGAAACAGGTAGTTTTGAGGGGTCAATTTATCCATTGTTTTTACCTAGTGGGACAAAATTAGTTGATGAAGAAAAAGTTAAAGTAGATAACAAAGAAAGAGTAATTTTAACATTCGATGGTGAAAAACCCTTTTTATTAGTTGAAGAAACGGCTGTTATGGAGGATGAATTTACGGTTATACCAACTTATGGTGAACCATATAGATTGATGGATTCATTAGGAATTATGACTGATAATTCTTTATCATGGGTTAGTAATGGAATTGAATATTATATAGTAAGTGATGTTTTAAAGCAGGATGAATTAGTAGAAATAGCGCAATCTATTTATAGTATACCAACGATGAAATAAGACTTTTCTTATTTTTAGTGATATGGTATAATGACTTTGGTGATAGAAGTGGCAAAAAAGAAAAAGAAAAATGAAATGAGTTCAGAAGTTGAGTTTAATACTTCTGTGAAAAATGTAATTATAGTATCTTTAGTTGTAGTTGTTGTATTAGGAGTATTTTATTTACTTACTGTGGAATTAACTAATGATGATACTGCCGATAATAGTAATGCTAGTCAGCAAACAAGTATTCAGACTGAGGAAATATTAGCGGGATCTAGTTTTAATAGAACTGATGATGAATATTTAGTTGTTTATTTTGATAAGAGTGATTCTGATTTGTATAGTAATTTAGGTTCTGTAATTAGTACTTATAAAAGTAAAGATGAAAGAATACCTTTATATATGGTTGATATGAGTAGTACTTTTAATAAAGGATATATTACTGAGGAAGAGGTAAATCAAAATCCAACGTCGATTGAAGAATTAAAAATAAATGGACCTACTTTAATTAAGTTTAATAATAATAGTGTTACTGAATATGTACAAGGTGAAGAAGCTATTACTAATTATTTACAATAATGTTTAGTAAAAGGGATAAATTTTTAAAGACTTTATGTCTTTTTTTTTGCTTGCATATGTGATATGATAATAAGGAGGTTAGAGTATGAAAAGAGATTTAAAGAGTCGAAAAAAAATAAAGAAACGGATATCAAAAAGTAAAGTCAGAAGTTTTTTTGAAGCAAATGATTTTAATATGGTAGAGGTTCTATCGATTGTGATTGTTTCTATTATATTTGGAGTTATGGTAGGGTGCTTTTTAACGTATAAACGTAGTCCTGTAACAGGGAGAGAAATTCCAGCGACTTTAGATGAGTTTATAAGTGTTTATAGTAATATAAAAAGTAATTACTACGATGAGGTAGATGATGAAGAACTTTTAAATGCTGCCATTTCAGGAATGGTTGGTTCTTTAGATGATCCTTATTCACTATATATGGATGATAAAGATACGAGTGATTTTAATCAATCAGTAGATGGATCTTATGTTGGTATTGGAGCTAGTATTTATATGAATGATGATGCTAATAATAAGATTGCTGAAATATATAGCGGAGGTGGAGCTGATAAAGCAGGTTTAAAAGTTGATGATGCTATTATTGAAATAGATGGTAAGGATGTTACTAATATTCATGGGGAAGAGTTAGTGGCATTGATAAAAGGTAAAGAAAATACAACGATAGAAATGAAAGTTTTACGTGGTAATGACTTGTTAACATTTAAGGTTAAAAGAACTGTTATAGAACTAACTTCTGCAACTTCTAGTATTATAGAAGAAGGTAATAAAAAAATTGGTTTGATAATTTTGACTAATTTTGCCGCTAATACTGGTAAGCAATTTAAAAAAGAAATGAAAAAGATAGATGGAAAAATTGATTCTTTGATAATTGATGTTAGAGATAATCCTGGTGGTCATTTAAGTCAAGTTGCTGATATTTTGGATGTTTTCTTTGATAATAAAACAGTATTATATCAATTAGAAACTAAAGGCAAAAAGAAGAAGATTTATGCTGAAGATAGTGCTAAGAAAAAATATCCAGTAGTTATATTAGCTGATTCTGGTAGTGCTTCAGCCTCTGAAATATTGATTTCTTGCTTTAAAGAAAATTATAAAGATGCTACTGTAGTTGGAAATTTAACTTATGGAAAAGGTACTGTTCAAAAAGCTTTGGGATTATCTAATGGTTCAAGTATAAAATATACTTCACAAAAATGGTTGACATCTAAAGGAAAATGGATAAATGAAAAAGGAATTCAACCAGATGTTGAAGTGGAACAATCTGAGGATTATTATACGAATCCTACGCAACAAAATGATACACAATTGAAGAAGGCAATAGAAATACTAAAAGATAAATAAAATAAAAGAAAGATTACTTTGAATTAGTAATCTTTTTTAGATGATAAACAACTGAAAAATTATAGTTTTTATTATGTAATTGTTTTAAGGAGTGCATTAACAATTAATTGTTGACTCTTATTAGTTGGACTACAAGTTGTTAGAACTAGTTGATTTTTGGAATCTTTAGCGACGTTAATTGAACCTGTTTTGGGAATTTCCCAGAGTTTGGTTACTTCATATAAATATTCTTTTTGTTGGTAGTCAAGAATAATTTCATCACCTTTTTGGAGTTTATTTAAGTCTTTAAAGTAAGCAGTTGGTCCACTTCCAGAGTGGGCAGCAAGGAAAATGATACTATTGGGTGATGTAGGAGAAATTGATTCATTTAAGATAGTTATATTTTTATCTACATCATTCTGTGGAGAATTAGGTAAATATAAAAAATTATTTATGTGTAATTTTTTGATGATTAGTTTGCCATAAATATTTTCTTCTTGAGGAGAAATAGTAGCTAAGGCTTTGGGAAAAGTAAAAGATATTTTATTTATATTAAGTTTAGGTAAATGGGTTGATGGTACATTTATTTTAATTATAGATAAGATAAAAAGGGTAATTGTTAGGAATAAAAGACTATTAAAAAATTTTTTTAACATAAAAGATTTGTAAGGAAAGAGATGAGTAAAATAAGGATGTTAGATTCTGTATGGGTATTAGGTACATTAATAAGATAGTTTTTTAATTCATAAGTTAGAGTAGTTTCATCTTTTATTGTGAATGTAAATGGTTCTATTTTTTCATAGCCTTCAGTAGTAGTTAGTTGCTCAATACTATAAGTACCAATTGGTAATTGTATTTCAGCATAGCCATTATCATCAGTAATAATAGTTTTTACTAGTTGATGTTTAGAATCAAAAATATTAAAAGAAATATTGGCTTCATTAGAAAAATTGTCGTTGTGTCCATATACTTTATGAATTTTTAATTTTCCTTTTATTGGGGCATTTTCAACGGTAAAAGTTTGGTGTGGATTATTTTCAGAGATGGTGAATTTAATTATGTTATCATTAAGGGTATAGCCTTTACCAGCTTTTATTTCTTTTAAGTAGTAGGTACCATATTCTAAATTTTTTAAATAGGCTTGGTTATTTTTTATAGTTAGTTCCTTTATTTTTTCCATAAATTCATTGTATAAAGCAAAGACAGCTCCATCGAGATTTGCTTCTCCACTAGGTTTAATACTTTGGGTATCTTTATCAATTTTGCTGATAGTTATGGAAGTAGTTTGTGATTTTACATAAACTTTAAAAGAAATATTTTCTAAGTCACCTGTTTCAACAAGATTTTGACTAGTTGCTGACTGGTAGAAAATAATAGGTTTATTATAGAAAGAATCATTTCTGGTGAAATTAAATTCATTTAAACCTTCTTTAAAGAAACTTAATATAAGACGATTATTATTGATAGAAGCATTAGAATTAGAAGTATGATAATAATTAATAGTATTATTAGTATCTGTTAATTGAATGGAAGAATTTCCTACGATAGAAAAAGTTTTATTAGCAAATGAAGGTAGTTGGTAGTAAGCATTTATGAGATTATATATTTCTTGTATTTCGTTGTTGTAAGGATTAATACGTTCTCCATTAAGACCAGCAGTAAAGTAATAGTCTCCATTCGGATTAGCTTCTTTCCAAATGAGTAGTTGAGTGATGGCATACCATTTAGTATCTGAATGATTTAGATAACCATAACCAAAATGAGCAATAGCTGCAATATTTCTTTTTTGGGTAGGAGATAAATTGTTAATATCAAAAGTAGAATTGTAAGTTCCAGAAGCATAGAAGTAAGAAAAGGGTTCAATACAATAGGCGTGCATATTAGTACCACTTTGTCTGAAAAAGCGAGCTTTTTGATAATAAGTTGTTTGGGTAGTAGGATCATACTTATTCATATAAATATTATCAATGTATTCAGCTTCATAGAAAGAATATGTTTCGGCTTTTACCGAGAGATTTTGTACGAAGAAGAAGCTTAAAATAGTCATTAAGAAAAATAATGTTTTTTTCAAATAATCCCTCCTTTTTTTCTTAATGAAATTGATAATATCATAATGTGAAAAAGTTGGCAAAGTGGCAAAAAAAGAAAAGTAAGAGGGTAATTGAAGGTAAAAAGTTTTTTTGGAAGATAAGAATTAGTGATTTAGGTAAGAAAAAGTAGGTGAAAAAGTTTTTTGTCGTAAATGATAAATAAAAGATGTGTAAAAAATATTTATAAATAAGTGTTTTGTGATAAGATATTGTAAAGGTGATAATGTTTGGAAAAGTCTAGTTCAGAGGTAAGTTTATTAGATATTGGTTTTAGTACTTATAGTTCATTTTATCCTGTCTTTTTAAATAGAGGTATAACAACTCTTGATCAAGTTTTAGATGAAAAGTTAATGAATGATGTTTTGAGTCATGTTAGGGCAGGGGTTAGAGAAGAATTAATCGGTTTCATTGATTTAATTAGATGTAAGTATTTGAATGAACCATTAGAGTCTAATTATTTATTAGATTTGTCTTTAGTAAGTTTTATGAAAGAATTACCTACTAATTTTTTAAAAATGGGTTTTAATCAAAAGCAAGCTCGAAAATTAGAATGGTTGATTTATTTAGCATTTGATCAGCATGATTTAGAAAAAACGGCGAAAGTTATTGATTTTTTTAAAGTAATGAGACAAGAAAAGTATGTTAAAATCATGAAAAAAGATAATATGCAGGGAATAATTGATGTGCATGTTGATGAGTATGAAAAAGAAGAAAAAAAGCCAAGAGGAGATAGTGGTGATTTAGTAATATTAAAGGAAAAGTTAGAAAAGTTGCTGGAAGAGAGAAATAAAATGGATATGAAAATTATGTTATTACAGGAGAAAATACAAAATTTTCAGAATTTAGAAAAAGATATAAAAAAGTAACAGATAGGTTAATTATAAAAACACTGTCTTTTTTTGATGTATAATCTTTAATTTTAAATATTGGGAGGAAGTGTTATAATAGAACTAGGTGATGTGAATGAAAGATATAGAAATAAGTCAAGCTTGTCAAATGTTAGATATAAGAGAAGTAGCTAAAAAGATAGATATATCGGATAAAGATTTGATTCTTTATGGTACTACTAAAGCCAAAATAAAAGATATAAAAAGAGAACCTAAGGCTAAACTTATTTTAGTAACGGCTATAAGTCCAACTATTTATGGAGAAGGTAAGACAACTGTTAGTATTGGTTTAGATGATGCTTTGTGTAAGTTAAATAAAAAGTCGGTAGTAGTATTAAGAGAACCTTCAATGGGACCTGTTTTTGGAATGAAAGGTGGAGCAACGGGTGGAGGGTATAGCCAGGTTGTACCAATGGAAGATATTAATCTACATTTTACAGGTGATTTTCATGCGATAACGGCAGCTAATAATTTGTTGTGTGCTGCTATAGATAATCATATTTATCAAGGTAATGAATTGGATATTCAAGAAGTTATTTTTAATAGAACGCTAGATGTAAATGATCGAGAACTACGTCATATTGGTTTAAGTAAAAGAAATGATAGTTTTACTATTACGGCAGCTAGTGAAATAATGGCTTTGTTTTGTTTAGCTGAGTCGCTTACTGATTTAAAAGAAAGACTTGGAAAAATAATTATTGGTTATAATAGTAAAAAAGAAATTATTTATGCTAAAGATTTAAAGGTAGAAGGGGCAATGGTGGCGTTATTAAAAGAGGCTTTCTTACCAAATTTGGTACAGACTTTGGAACAAAATCCTGCAATTATACATGGTGGTCCTTTTGCTAATATTGCTCATGGTTGTAATAGTGTAGTTGCAACGAAATTAGGTTTACAAGTGGCTGATTATGTTGTGACAGAAGCTGGTTTTGGAGCTGACCTTGGGGCGGAAAAGTTTTATGATATTAAATGTCGTAGTGCTAAATTAAAAGTAGATTGTACTGTCTTAGTAGCTACTATAAAGGCCTTAAAGTATCATGGTGGTGTTAGTAAAGAAAATATATATGATGAGAATAAAGAAGCTTTACAAAAGGGATTAGCAAATTTAGAGAAGCATTATAATAATTTGAAATATTATGGTAAAAATATTGTTGTTTGTTTGAATAAATATGATAGTGATTTAGCAGAAGAAATTGAATTGGTTAAAGATTTTTGTACTGAAAAAGGAATCATTATGGCTATTAGTGAAGCTTATTTAAAAGGTGGAACTGGAGCAATAGATGTTGCGAATAAAGTGTTACAGGTTATTGATGATGATAATGATTTTAAATTACTTTATAATGATGATGTAACGATAAAAGAAAAGATTGAGACTGTTTGTCGGAAAATATATGGAGCAAGTTTTGTAGAATATAGTGATACGGCTGAAGAAAAGTTACGTTTGTTAGAAGATGGTCGATTGTCTCATCTTCCAGTTTGTATAGCTAAGACACAATATTCATTGTCAGATGATGCGAAAATGGTAGGAGTTCCTGTTAATTTTAAAGTCTTTGTACGTGATATTGAGATATATAATGGAGCTGGTTTTATTACGGTGTTACTTGGTAATATAATGCGAATGCCAGGATTACCAAAGAAACCTAACTATGAAAAAATAGATGTAGTTGATGATAAAATAATTGGTTTAGATTAATTTAAAGATTGCGATTGGGCAGTCTTTTTTTGAGGCATAAAAAAACTCATTAAAAATGAGTTTTTAAGGTCTTTGTTATGGAGTTGATGTTTCTTCTGGTGAAGGTGATGGTGAAGTTGTAGGTGATGGTGAAGGACTAGTCTGAGGAGTATTTGGTGTAATTACATTTGGTTGTGGTTTATAAACAGTAATGTTACCAATATAAGTTCGACTATTAAAAGTGATAGTATATTTATAAGTTCCTTCAGCAGTAGTATTAACTTGGGATAAATCTAGAAGAATTCCTTGACGCATTTCTAAAGTAAGTTTATCAGTATTTTGAATGTAATAAGAATAGTCATAGTTGTTAGTTTCATTTGGAACAGGTAAAGAACTATTGGTTTCAATTTTTATGTCTTTTAAAATTAAATCTACTTTTTGTTCTTGTTCCTTAACAGTTACAGTTCCATTGTACTTTTTCTTTTTATAAGTAACGGTATAAGTATAGGAACCAGCTTCATTTATTTTGACCATAGAGGTATCTAATTTTAAAGATTTTAAAGTTTTAGCATCAATTTGATCAACATTTTCTAGGTAGTCTTTAACATCTACGCTTAAAGGATTATTAATTTCAATTGTAATATCTTTTAAAATAATTTCATTAGTTTTAGCTTCACTAACTTTTCTTTGTGAAATAGTTAAATCATATGTAGTATTTATAATAGGTTTTACGGAAGCATCCATTATAAGACCACTACCTATTAAAATTACTCCCCAAATAGCTAAAGTTATAGAAAGAACTCTTTTTTGTTTACTAGTCATAATTACACTCCTATTATATTTATATTATAGTATACTTTTTTTTATTAAACAAGTTTAATTTTAAATTTATTGAAAATGTAGATTATTATTGAAAGTGCACAATTGTTGTGCAATTAGTTTTAGAATTTATTTATAAGCAAATCATTTAC
>CANQSQ010000026.1 GCA_947626565.1 uncultured Bacilli bacterium | reverse complement strand
ATTGTAAATGATTTGCTTATAAATAAATTCTAAAACTAATTGCACAACAATTGTGCACTTTCAATAATAATCTACAAGTATTGCTAACAGTAGTGTTTTTTGCTTTTTAGTATTGAAAGTTAAATTCCTTTATGTTATAATTTTCTTGTTCGAAATTTTATTTAGGGGATTAGTTAAATGGTATAATAATGGTCTCCAAAACCACTGTTGGGAGTTCGATTCTCTCATCCCCTGCCAGAAAATATGTTCGAGTTATCGAACTTTCACATATATAAGTCAACGTTTTGTTGGCTTTTTATTTTACCTTATAATATAGTGATTTTTATTAATTAGACAAAAAATATTGTTTTCTAAAATGATAAATAATATAATTATATCGATAAGGAGTAGATGAAATTATGAAATTAAGCCCAGCAAAATGCCCTAATTGTGGAGCAAATATAGAAGTAAATGAAAATTTAGAAAAAGCTATATGTCAATATTGTGGAACTATTGTTTTAATACAAGATGCCATTGCTAAATATAAAGTAGAGCTATCAGGAAAAGTGGAAGTAGAAGGAATAAGAGGAATTTCTAAAAAATTGGATGATATAAGAAAATATATTGCTATAGAAGAATACTCTCAAGCATTACAATTTGCTTATAAAGTTATTCATGAAGATGAATTTAATGTTGAAGCCCATTCATTATGGTTGAAATCTTCACTTTTATTAAAAAAATATAGTGTTGGTTGTTTTAAGGAAAATTTTGTTAGGGATGGTGGTGATTTAGAAACAATTGTAAAAAGATATCAACGTCTAAAGAAATTTGATGATAAAGAAGAATATAAAAAATATTTAAAAGATGAACTTCCTATTTTAGACTATATAGAAGAAGAATATAAAAAATTAGTAGCAGATGAACAAAAAATAGATGAATATTTTAATAAGATAAATTCCTTAGGAGTAGTAAATAGTACCGTCATAATAGTTTTAAGTGACGTATTTGGATATAGCCATATTACACAAAGTATATGGGGATTTGATAAAGTTCCTAAAGGTTGGGGTACTACTGAACTACATTATAACTTGCAATATTATACTGTTAATAGAAATGGTGATTTGAAGTGTCATTATAAAAGTAGAGATTTTGATAACTATACAGACGATCGTTTATATAAACCATCAAAAGAATTAACTAAAGAAGAAGTTTTTGCTAATTTAGAAAGAACTATAGAGTTACTAAGCAATTCTAAATACTTAAAGTTATTACAAAAACTTTACGATTCTAAAGGACTTATTGAAGCTATTAAACATGATAAAAAAAGAATGTTAAAAAAATGTGGATTGAATTAATTTTGAAATGATAAAAAAATTTAACATAAAATAGCAAAAAAGTTTAAAATAATAACAAGGAAACTTAAATTCGTTTCCTTGTTTTGGTTTATAAAAGTGTAAAATATAGTATTGAAATTTGATTAATATTATTACATGAAAGTAAGACTTAAAAAGCTAAAAAGAGGTTTTATTCAAGAAGGATTTATGAACAGGATTTTATATGTTTTAATAGAAGTAACTATTTAAAAAACTCTAATATATTTGAAGAAATAATACATTCTGTTGATAATAAACAAGCTCAAGAGTTTGTGAATTATTTGTATGATATTAAAAAGATTCTTTTTTGATAATAGCAAAAAAAGGGATAAGGTAAGAATGAGGAATGGTAATATAAAAACACACCTATTATTATATAAGAGTGTGTTTTTATCATTGTTTTTATTTAAATAGTTTCATATTTATGAAATTTTAATATTAAATCATCACTTATTTCTTGATTTTGTGAAGTCCCTGCTCCGGCTTTTGTCCATGGAGAAAGACTGTTATGAGTAATATCAACTAACTCATGTGCACTATATTTTCCATATTTTTCTAGAGTTTTATCGATACTCAATATTTTTTTCAAACCTTCCTCTGAAGCTATTATTCTACTTCTTATAGGAAGTTTCTTTTTAGTTTCATTTTCTGTTTTTTTGTCATCTTCTACAAAATCATGACCAGATTTTTTATATTTTTCGTAAACAGACTTAATTACCGGTCCAAGCTTGTAAGTATATATTTTGTCATTAAATAGTTTCTTTTTTTCTTCACATAAGTAGTCTGCATAACATAAATATACTAATTTTTCTAACTTTAAATGAGTACATGGTACTCTTGTTAGTATATATTTAGCAATATCAATACCTTTCAATTTTCTATCCTTTAATATTAATTCTACAAATTCTTCTTTTGTATCTATTAATTGTGCCTTAGCAAAAAACTTATCTTGTTTTTCTACCTCTTTCCATCCAACTTTTTTTGTCTGAAGGTAGTGTGTAGAAATTGGTGCGTCATCTCCTAATTTATCCATAATGAAATCAAGATCTTTTTTAATAATATCCATTTGTAATATTTCTTCATCGAAATAATCTAGTGCTATTCTCGTTCTTTTAGAATATGCACTTGCTAAAATAATAAAGTGTTTAATCATTCTATCACCGCCACTATTTATTTTCTTTTTCCCATTTTGTATATTCTTGTTTATGTTTAGCATGAGACACTAAATTTGTATGTTCATCTTCTTTATTCCAAATCTGCAGTTCCCATTGAAACTTCATATTGTCATCATTTCCAAAATATATATGTACTGCTTTGTAATCTCCTCTAAATGCTTTTATGCATTTTAAATTAGTATAATTGTTCTCAATATATTTAATTACTTCATCATAAGAAATACTCTTATTTAGAATTATCCTAAGTCCAAAAATGTCATTCAAACATTTTTTTAGAGGTATTTTACCAGATTCTTTTTTATTTTCATACTTTTCAATTTTATCTTGAATTGAGTTTAGTGCTTTTACACGAGTATTCACTGTATTTATCAAGTTCATTCCTTGTATGTCATCTGTAATATTAATAGTATGCTCATTAATAAAAGCTCTATAATTGAAAACATATAGTAGTAACTTCTCATCGTTATATATATTTTCAACTTTGCTTGTTTTCATATTTAATGGATGATATTTGTCATCTTTGGTCCAGTCTTTGCTTATCTTTAAATATGTTTTTTCAATAAAATCGATAAGTGCTTTTATTTCATCCATTATTCCCCTACTTTCATATTTTTATTTAATTATATTATATCATACATAAAATATTTGCTTCAAGTCATGAAAAGTGCCTATATTATAACATATTCACTTTTGTCAGTAAAGTTATATTTTTTTATAATACTTATAGCTAATATTGTATACATAAGCATGGTACTTTTTAAAATGACTTTTTCTTAGTTCCTAGTAATAAAAAAGCTGCCTTTTCCTATACACCTTATGTTCTTTTGTTTTTATTTTTATTATTTATATACTTTTAGTAAAACTGAGAACTAAATCCACTCTACAATTTACAGGTGAATTCCAAGAATTTTGACCTCTTACGTTAGAGGTCAAAAAAGGTAAAGAAAGGTCTTAGTTAGACTTGACACCATCTCCAAAAATAATTAAACTGAATTTATAACTTATAGGAGAGGATAGTATTATACTAATCCGATAACTAGCGAGGGGCTAACTTAGTCTAGGACAAAATCTTAAAACTATTGGTGGGAGTTGTTATCCATTCCCTGCTAGTGAAACACCAAACTTTCTAGTTTAGAGGAAAATCGTTTTTTTATAAGATTAATTTATTATCTGTTTAAAGAATATGTAATTTCTTTTTCAAAGAAAAATTGATAATTTAGATTTATTAAAATGAGAAATAAAAAGGAGGAAGTAACTTGTCAAAAACAGAATTTGAAATCAGAATCTTAGATGATTCTTTACAGGATGCTTTTTTTCATTTTACGGATCAAGAAAATTTATCTTCAATTAATGAAAAAGGATTAAATCCTGTAATTGGAAAACATTCAAATAAAATAGAAGAATCAGAAAAAGTGTTTTTCAGTAAGGGATTTGAAGGTGTGTTACAGAACTGTGATGTTTGGTTAAAATGGCTCATGAATAAAGCTTATGGTCAAGCAGATCGATTCCATTTTTATAGAGGGAAAAATCCAGATGAAGTAAAAGAAAAACAAAGAAAATGGGATTACGAATTTAGACGTAGATTATATTTACATGATTATGAAAAATTAGAACCATTTTTTGAAAGAATTTATCAGGGAATGAAGAAGCAAAAATATCTTATTTTAGATTTAGAAGAGAATGTAGATTTTAAATATGATGACATTGATGAACCCAAAAAAAGAGCTAATGAAAATAAAAAGAAGGATCCAATTGCCTATTTGTATGCTAAAGAAATGTATGGAGATTTTAGTAATTTTGGTATTTATACAATGGATTCATGGAATATGCATACTTTGAAAAATCATGGAGTAGAACGAAAAAAAATTTATCAGCTTATGACTAAAGATAAAAAGGATGATATGGTTTCAATTGTAAGTGAAATATATAAAAATTATAAAAACCCAAATGTACAATATGATATGTTGGATTCTTTTATGAATTTTGTCAAAAGAAAACAAGAAGAATATAAAAAAGAAGCTTCTTCATCGAGCATTCACATGAAAACAATCAATTTGCCATTCTTAAATTCATCTATGATAATAAATAAAAATCAGTTTTCTCCTACGAAACAAGAAGAAAAAAATGATTTGAAATCTATGTTTGTTGACTCGCAAAAAAAAGACCAATCAAACGATAGTACCCTTAAAGCATCTCCAAATGCGAAAGGCTTTATTAGTGTGGTAATGTTAACAATTATAATTGCAATATGTATTACGATTGGTTATTTTTTATATCAATTAGTAGCGTAAAAGCAAAAAGGAAAAGATTTTGTATTATAAAATTAACTATAAATGGAGGTTTGCATGGAATTAATAGAAGTTATAGATGAAAATGGTAATTTTACAGGAGAAGTTGTAGATATCAATGAGCTTCATGACAAAAATTTATTGCATTATGAAATTGTTGTTTTTATCGGTAATAATAAAGGTCAATTTTTGCTTCAAAAAAGAAGTGCTAATAAAAGATTTATGCTAATAAATGGTCTGTTTTAGCAGGACACGTTCAAGCATTTGAAAATTTAGAACATGCTGTTGTAAGAGAGATAAAAGAAGAATTAGGTGTAGAAGTATCTTCTAAATATTTAAAGCCTATTGGGAAAAGAGAATTTACTATTTATTATTATGTGGAAATTAATTTAAAAGAAAATGAATTTGTTTTACAACAGGAAGAATTATCTGAAGTTAAATGGTACACTTTAGCAGAAATTAAAGAGATGGTTGAAAAGTATAGTGATTGTATTGTTTTTAATGAATATATGATGAATTTATTTGAGAGTGTTAAAAAATATAATATTTAAAAATAGGGCATATTTTTATGCAAATTCGGAATTCAACTTCTAATTTGCATAAAATGTTTTACTCATACTTTTGATTTTTCTCAGCTAGTTAATAAATCCTTTTCTCACAACTTGACAGGCTTGTTGTGATTATAATGTATTTCTTTCCCATTTGATTGTAAGAACATAAAAAATGATTGACTTTTTTCAATCATTTTTTAATAACAAAGTTAATTTGTAAATATTATATACTTGATATAGTAAATTTATATTATAGATTGGTGAAAGCATTTATTTATTATGCTTTTTACTCTTCAATAAAATTTTTATTAGTTAATGTTTCATAACCATTTTTGATAACAATTGCCATTAATTTTCTACGTTGATTTAAAAATTCCTTATAATCAAGTTTATACCATTCATCAGGTAATGCATGAATTAGTTTAAGCTCCCTTATTCTATCTTTTGGAACAAATAATGATATCATTTTAGGAAAATAATCTTTTGGTGAATCATAACTAATTTCTATATTATCTGGCCATTCAATATAAGCATAATTGGCTATTTGATTTGTATCTTTATCATCTGTAATTCCAATTGAATGTAAGTATTCTTTTGGAAACAAATGATGTCTTTCAACTGATTTTTTTGTTCCATCCAAATTACCACTAAATAATAATGATACTTTTAAATCAGAGAATAAAGCTTTGACATCCATAACAGATAATGCTGCCAAATAAGCGTTCCATGAGGGTGAATTTGTAGAAGATGTTGATAATTCTTCTGGTAAAATTTGTTCAAAATAATCATCAGTTGATAATAATCGCAATTTTTTGTTAATGTATTCTTTAAAACTATATTTATTTTTATCTAGTTCAAGTACCTCATTTAATTGCTCTTGAATTGTTGTTTCGAATGAATTTGTATATGTTCCCCGTAAAACCATAATATAAAACCATCTGGCAATTAAATTACGTAATAAATTATTATCTACTTCAAAATCATATTTCCCAATTAAATATAGAATATATGACGCAATTAGTGCATTGGTAGATGTAATATTTGTTTCATTTAAATATCCAGCTGAAATAATAGCTTTTTCAAATTGATTCCAATTTTCTATGTTTAATACATTTTTAAGTCCAAATCTTAATTCAGTGAATGCTGTTCTTTTTGCTGTTTCATCTTCTATTTTATTAGAACCTTTTTTCAATTCAATACCTCTAAGTACTTGATATGCATATTTTAATCTTCCTCTTTTAAATATGTATGCCATAGCAATTCTAATTACATGTTTTGGTTCTAAATTCATTAACTTAATAACAGCTTGCTTATTGTTATTACAAAATTTCTCAATATTATCCCTTAAATCAGGATCATTCACAGATATTAATGTTAGAATGAAATCATTTTCTGTTAGCTTTACTCCACCTGAATTAACACGGGTGAAGATATCGGCAACTTTTTCTTCATCAACATTGTGATTAATTGTTAGCGTACCAATATTGTATCCCTTTAAGTTTATTAAATCATTTATTGTATGTTCTATTTTTTCTTTTTCTTTTTGGGTTAATTCAGGTTCACCTTTTTTTAACTTACTTTTATTAACTCTTTCAATGTAGTTAACCATAAAACTGTACATAGACGTTGCTAAATATAAATCACTTATATCAGCTATCTATTCAGGATTTCTTTCAATACTAGCATTTTGTACATCAAACTTTTCTGTCAAAGGGTTAAATGCTATTTTAATTTTTTTGTTTCCTTTAACTTTTATATCTTTGCCTGTCATTATAGCATATAGGGAAGTTAATCTTTGTTGTCCATCAATAATTAAATAATCGTGCCTATTATTTTTTTCTTCAACACCAATGTTTCTGCTATCATTTTCTCGTCCTTGTGATTCCCACAATAATAAATAACCTATTGGATATCCTTTATACATTGAATCGAGTAAATCTCTTATATCTGATGGTTTCCAAACGTATTCACGTTGAAGATCTGGCACTGCAATACTACCTGTTTCAATAGAAGATATTAATTGTCCTATAGTATATGTTGTATCACTATATATTTTTTCCAATTTTATTCACCTCTTATTCATTATTTATTAATAATCTCATATAATCTTACTCTTTGTTTAATTAAACAATCAAAAATATTAAATTACTTTGTATTCTACTTTTTTTAACTAATATTATTACTTATCTTTTATTTCGTTGTAGCTATAACCTTTATAATTAAAATTAGGATATTTTTTAGCAAGCGATAATATTGTACTTGAAATAAAAGATTTGTCATTTATATTTAACTTTCCAAACTCCTTATTTAGATTATTGCTTAGATTTTTCTTTGCGATATCTGAATCTATTTGATACGAAAACATATAATCTAATATAAAATTTTCATCAAAGTAATATATTTCTTCTTCACTCATATCAAATTCAGTTTCAAGATATTCACATAATTTAGCATATTCTTTATACTTTTGATGATAGTAACCCTCTCCTAGTTCTTCATATTCTTCTTTTGTGAATATTTTATAATTTATTTTTTCTGATAATGAATAGTAAAAAGTTAACGCTTCACATTCATCTTCAAATCCATTGTTGTACACTAAATAACCTTTATCTGTATGAGCTAAATTTATTTCTTCATCAAAGGCATGATTAATAATTATCTTATTAAGAATGGTATGAGTATTTGTTTTTTCATAAATTGCGTTGTATATTTCAGAAAATTTATCTATTGAAATAATCCCATATGCAGATATAATGTTATGTATGTTATTTTTATAATTCGTATTTTCTTTACATTTCTTTTTTATAGTGCTATCTTTTATAATATCTTTTAAAATATTTCTTAATTCTAAGGGCGTATATATGTAAAGATTTTTTTGGTTATTTATATACTTTATTTTTGCTAAATTATAATTATTTAAAAATTCTATAAAATGTAATGAAAATTTTAAATCAAATAAATTAAGTACCATTGTTTTTGATTTATATAATTTCAAAAACATTTCAGTTTGCTTTAATATATCCTCGTTAGAATTTTTTAGTAAAGTACTATATATTTTCTTAATATTTTTTTTAAAATCTTCTACTATTACTTTCTTAGGATGAGTAGACAATGAAAGAATATGTGCTAATTTATCATTATCATTTTCCATTACGGCAACTATTTTGTACACTTTTTCCAATTTTTCTTTTTTAAATGATGATATGTAGTCATCATAGTTTTCATCTTCATTTATTTTGTCTTTGAAATTTTCACAAAATAATTCTTTAATTTTTTGATCTATTTTTATCATACTAACACTCCTAATTCATAGATTTTTACTACATTGTAATTTGCTTTAATTATATACCATATGTTGGGATATAATTTCATTTATTGTCGAAATTTCTATATAAAAACAATACTATTCTGTCTCCTTCTTCAATTCTAAATTTATCTGCATCATTTTTATGGAAATATATTAGAAAGATTTTTTATTTAGAATTTTTTCTATTATTCTGTTTATATATTTTATAGTTTTTTACCTGTGTTTGTTATAGCCTAGTATATCAAAAAGTTTGATAATTGACTATCTTTTTATAAATAATAATTTGTATAAACTAATATTTAGCGAAAAAGTTTTGTGAATTTAATATTACTTATTAGAATGGTATTTTTCTAAAATAATTAATATAAGTCGTTTAAAAAGCAACTTATATTTTTTTGTTAATTAGTATCTTGATATATATATATATATATTATAATGAATATTAAAAAGAGAGGTAATGAGAGAGGTGTTTAGTTATGATAATTGATTTAGGTAAGACAGATGAAGAAAAATTTATTAATTATGTAAGGATTCAAGAAAGAAAGAAAAAACTTAATAAATTTTTTGCCATATTTTTTGCAGTTGGTTATATTTTACTTATTTTTGGGATTGTAAATGGAAGTATGGATTTTAATGGTATGGGGAAGATTGGTGGAACGTTACTTCTTGGCCTTATGCTGCTTATGGGATATTTTTTAGCTTCAGTATTCTATTCCAGTGGTATTGCTTGGGGACTATTATTATTTGATAAAAATAAAGTTCCAGATCTTATGATTGATGTGCCTCAAGTATCTTCAGATGAGATAATAGAAGCATATTTTTTAGGAACAGAAGATTATTTGGCTAAAGGAATGATGATTGGAACAGGTATAAGTGTTCTTTCTTGGATTATAACTTTAGCTTTGGGATTTTGGTTAGGGATTATAAATGCAATAGTACATTATCCAGAATGTAAAAGACTAAAACAGGAAATGAAGGATAAATATAGTTCAGAAATAAAAAAAAAGCAGAAAAAAAAGTAAATAAGAATAACGATAGTGATGATATAAAAAAAGGAAAAAGATTATTAGTAACAATTGTAATTATAATAGTACTTTATATGGTAGTTGATGCTGTTTTTTCAGTAATAAGTGCAAATAAACCAATAGATACTGTTTGGGGACAAACATATTATACTTATCTAACGGATATTAAAGAAGAAAATAAATATGAAGAAGCTGGACTACCAGAAAATGCAGATTATATGACTTTTGGTTTTTATGAAATAGATAATATGAAAAATCCTGTTATGATAATGGAATAAAGATCCGGCTACTGTAGAATTTTTATATAATATTGAAGAGAAGAAAATAATATCTACAGTAAAGTAGAAGATAAAATAAATGGTAAAGATAACAATTATACTTTTAAGCAAGGAGAAACAGATAGTGTATCTAAAGGTGGAGCAGATGAAGTTTTTATTGAAAAAGTAGATGAAGTATTTGTTGATACAAAGGACCAAGATATTAAACAAAATTATAATGATGACTTCAATATGGACGTTGTAAAAGAAGCTATAAATATGTATAAAACAGAAGAAGAAAGAATAGATGATGTAAAAAAGAACGTAGAAAAGAAAGTAAAAGAAGTAGAAAAAACATTGAAGGAAATGGAAGAAGTTAGAGAAAAGAAAGTTGTACAGGAAGGAAAATATGTTAAAACATATCCTGAGAATGTTGGAACGGAAAGTGAAGGTTATAATACTTATCTAACTTTAAAAGATAATAACGTTGAAATTTATGAAGAATATTGGGAAAGTACAAAAAAAGGTACTTATGAAATGAAAGATGATAAGTTAATTATTCACATAACAAATGCATCAGGAGTTGGAAGTTTAGGTGATGGTTATGATGATTCAATAGATATAACCTATATTTGTCATTTTGAGAATGATAAATTAATAATAGAATCTATTGAACAACCTTATGAACCAATGAATCATGTTTATGAATTAGTCAAATAAATATTTAGTACATGAAAATTGCTAGAAATGGCAATTTTTTTTAGTTTTAATATAATTTTAATACTAAGTATCGTTATTTTTAGTACGTATGATATACTTTTATTATGGATGGTGAGTTTATGAAGACAATAGTATTTATTGCTAGACATTCAGAGCCTTTTAAGAAATTGCTTGGTGAATATGATTGTGATGAAACAGAACAATTCAAAAATGAAAAACAACCATTAAGTGTAAAAGGAGAAAAGAAAGCTGAAAAAATGAGTGAATATAAGGAACTCCAAGATGTTGATGTTATCTACTCCTCTCATTATGTAAGAGCAATGGCAACAGCAAAATATATAGCTGAGAAAAATAATATTAAATTAAATGTTGATTCAAGATTTGGAGAAAGAAAATTTGGAATAAAAACGTGGGATGAGTTTCCACAAGATTTCTTTGAACATCAATTTCATGATTGGAATTATAAACTTAATGATGGAGAGTCATTAAATGAAGTACATACTAGAATGAATGAGGCATTACTTGAGGCATTAAATAAATATGAAGGTAAAAAAATAGTAATTGTTGCTCATGGTACTTCTCTTTCTGCTATGTTAAGTACGTGGTGTGATGTTAAGCTAAATGAAGAAACAAATTTAATAGAATTATATTTTGATGGTGACAAATTTTTTGCAGGTGATTGGAATGTACCTGAGTTGTTTAAATTAGAGTTTGAAAATAATAATTTAATTAAGATAGAAAATATAAATGAGGTACATCAATTATGATAAAAGAACAAATTTATCATCGGATAAACAATGATACAAGTTATTATTATTTTTAAAATATTTAGTTTCCTCTTAATTTTTTATTTGCATATGAGTTATACTTTAATTATAAAAAATGGATGGAGGTAAAATGTGAATAGTTTGGAATGTAAAAAGTATTCTGCTAAAAAATATAAAGGTAAAATAAGAAAACTTGTAGATAGTCAAATAGATCAGTTTTTTAAAATTGAAAATAGCCAGTTTGAATTAGAAGAGCATAAATATAAAATTGGTGATGAAGTTAAATTATCAACATCACACTATTTACATGGAATTGGTAACAATGAAAAAATAGCAGATTTTATCGCAGAACATGGAATTTTAAGTAAGGAGGCAACAGTTGATTTAGGAAATCATGCTTTTCAATTTGTAGTTGGTTTATGGAAAGTAAAAAATAATATTTTACTTTCTAATTTATATTAAAAATTATAGTGGCATGATTGTGAAATACGATAAAACTATTAAACAAATTCCATATAAACAATTAGATCAGTTTGTAGAAGAAATGAGAACTATTGATCATTGGTTATGGAAAGCCGAATCCTCTATGGAAATTAGATTTATGCCTAGTTTAGTGCGAGATATCAATCAAATTGGTTTCATTCTTAATCTTGATTCAGAATATGGAAAATCATTACTTTTAAACGATATTAATGGAACTAATTTTAATAAAAAAACTTCTAATTATTTTATCAAAAAAGATTTACGAAGGAACTTTTTTGATAATATGAACAATACTTTTCTTGAACGAGCTTCTTACGTTATATTTGGGATAAACAAATGTTTTATTGAGGGTATAATTGTTGGAAGAAGTTTTGAAAAAAATGATAATATGTTAAAACATTTAAAATCCTTATTTCCAAAAAGTTATATATGTAATTTAGATGGAAAAGTGATTAAGGAGTGAAGTTATGGAAAATAAAAATTTTTTTAATGTTATGTTCGGTAAAACGTCAGGGGCTAATAAAGATTTAGAATATAAATTAAATGAAATTAATGTTGCAGATAATTGGAATCCTCAAGCTGACAATCCAAAAGAAATGGGTGGTTTTAATTTTAGTACAGAAGATAAAATATTAAGATGGTTAATTCGAGGTGATACCCTTTATCATGTCGAAATTCCTGAAGATGCTGAAATAATAGATTGTCCAAGTGAATCTAGTCCTCATGGAGTTTTTAGAAGTAATAAAATTATTTTATCTAACCCTACTCCTGTGACTGATGATATAGCTATGCAATTTTATCTTAACGCAGATTTACCTGAGAAGTCTTACTATAAAGCTTTAATAGGATGTGCTATTCGTGGTTATCGAAATACTTGCTTACAAATTATTAAAGACAAGGTAAATAAAAGTAATATTCATACTGTTTTAAAGGAAGTAGATGATTTTGTAACACCATATCAAAGTAATGCTACAGCAACAAATGGTATTGAAGTTTATGAGGAAGTTATGGAATGGTTAAAGGAGATTGAATCAGACTTATTAATTAGTAGATTTGTTGATAAAGAGCCTTATATAAAAGATTTATCAAATGATAAAATTATTAATTTAACAGGAGAATCAGGTAGTGGAAAATCTTATTTTAGTACTCAATATCTTAAGGATAATAATTATATAATTATTGATACTGATATTGTTTTTAGTGATAAAGAATCTAGTAACAAGGAAAGTGTTGAGTTAAGAGGTATATTTATAGATAAACCGAAAGATTACCTATTTACTAATTTTGATGAATTCTACTTAGAAGTTTTAGATTATTTCAAAAATATAGATAAAACAATTGTTATAGACTCTGCCCAATTTAGAAATATAAAAGACTATAATATTTTAAAAGGAAAAGTTATAGTAATGAGAACTGCTATAGAAACTTGCTTTGAAAGAGCTTTAAATAGATGGAAAAATAATCATGACTTTAATGAAGAACAATATCAAAAATTTGTTAATAAAAAACAAGGCATGTTTACGTGGTACAAGAGTTTAAATCAATTTTTGGTTGAGGTAGAAAATTTAAAATAAGGATTCTTTGGATTTTAGTTAGATACTTTGAAATTAGATTAAGAGTAAATTAATTATTTTTATCCCCTACTCTTCTTAGATATTAGACTTTAGTCGATAAAAAAAGTGTACACCTTTGAAGCACACTTTTTTTAGTATCCTATTTATTTGTTAAAAATAAGATTAAATAAAATATAACAATTACAAGTACTATACCTATTATTATTTTCTAGAAAAGAAAATGGAAAAATAGGATTTTATACAATTTAACTTAAAAATGTTGTGCTATTTAAATTAAGTGTGCCTTTCAAAGAAATGATATTAAAAATTAAACTATAAAATGATGTATTCCCTATTTTGGAGGTATCATAAATGTAGTTTTTTTTATGATAAATTCCTTGATATATATATATATATATTATAATAGTTTTAGAAAAATCAGTTTTTTTTCTAAGTTGTATATGAGGGAAGATGATAAAAATTGTGATGAAATATTTTTCTGTTTATGATGTTTTAATGCTAATATAAAATTAGTAAGTAAAGACTAAAAATGATGAATAACAAATAATGATATGGGACTAATAAAATAGGAGGAAAAATAATGAAAAAGAAAATATTATTTATATTACTTTTGGGTGTTGTAGTTGTGGGTCTAGTAGGTTGTGCAAAAACAGAAAATAATAGTGAAACCAAAAAAGTTTCAAAAAATAGTTTAGCAGCAGTTGCTAAAGTCGGCGATTATGTTGATTATAAAGTAGAAAGTGATAAATCATATGTTTCACCTGCAGATAAATCAGGATATACAAAAGATCAAACTTTTGAAACTACGGGAGAAGAAAAATGGAGAGTAATGACAGTTAATAAGGATGGTACTGTTGACTTGTTATTAGACGGCTATGCTATGACAAATATTGATAAAGCTTTTTATTTAAACGGAAAATTAGGTATAAAAAATTATGATAGTGAACTAAAAAATATTGCTGATATATATCTAAATAGTAAATATGCTAAATCAAGTAGAATCTTAAGTAGAGATGATGTAGAGGGAATGTTAGATTTAGATGAAACTGTTAAATATTTTTTAAAAACTTATGATAGTGAATCTTCTTTATATACTCGTGATGAAAATATTGATACAAGTGGTTCACGTAAAGATGTTTTTGAAAGTATAAATAAAACCTATTATAGTTATATTGATAAGTTTTCTTATGGGAAAACTATTACATTCAACAATGAAAAAATAACTTTTAATGCTAGATTTCATATTAATCATTTAAAAGATTGTATAACTAATGATGATTATAAAGATTTACTTGATGAAACTTGGAATGTTTGGCTTACAGGAGATGCAGAAGCTTTAATGGGACATCATTTTAACTGGAATCTTGATTATGTAACCTATTCTTTGCCAAAATTAACTTATAGTAGTGAGACAAATAGTTATAAATTAGAAACATCATCATTATATACACTTTATTTAAAAGGTAACGAAGATTCATATACAATGTCAGAGGAAGATGAAGATAGTGCTATTGGAAATATTAAACCAATAGTTACATTAAAAAGTAATGTTAAATTAGATGGTGGAAATGGTTCTAGTGAAGATCCATATATTTTAAAATAATTAAACTAATTTCTTAATAAGATTTTTATGTTTAAGTTAAATGGAATTAAAAAAGATTATATATATGAAAAAACTAAACTACAAAAAATGATGTATTCTCTATTTTGGAGACATCAGAAATGTAGTTTTTTTTATGATAAATTCCTTGATATATATATATATATATTAT
>CANQSQ010000025.1 GCA_947626565.1 uncultured Bacilli bacterium | reverse complement strand
GGGACTGTAGGAGCGCCGTTTGAGATAACATATAATGGAGTGTAATATAAATTACAATAAAAAGAAACCTTGATTATATTTGACCAAGGTTTTTTTATTGGAAAATTGACAGATAAAAATATTATTTGATATAATTTTCTATGGAAAAAAGAGGCGGTTTAATGAAAATAAATGTTAATCATAAAAATATTGAGAAGTTTTTTGTAACGGTAGGTATTGGTGGAATGATTACTTTGGAGACTATTAGTGCTGGACCTTTTATTAATCCTAGAACACATCTTGTTGATTTTTATTATGTTAATACTAAAAATATTAATCTAAGCAATGAAGAATTTGTGCAGAAGTTTGATGAAATTTATTCTGAGTCACCTAAATTACAGGAGCAGTGGAAGGATATTTATCCTGAATTACAGGAATTTCTTCGCCAATATGCTGATGTTTTAGATCAAGAAGAAATTTTAGATACATTAAAGAATTTAAAGTTTAAAGTAGGCAAAAGAGATGAAGGTACTTTACTTGCGGTTACTAATTATATGACAAATAGTATTACTTATAATGAGCGATTATTTGTAAAAAAACCAGAACAAATAAAAGAATTGAAATTACATGAAGCTTTTCACTTTTTGTTTCAACAAAATTTTTATGGCTCTTTCCTTAACTTTTTTGATATTGGAAAACAATTAGACGAAGGAACAGCAGATATTTTGACTAAAGAATCAAAAGCTTATGCCAATGTTACAGTGTATGGAAAAAATTCTAATTATGTTAAGGCATTATGTGAAATAATAGGTGGAGAAAATTATATTGATGCAGCAGGAAGTCATGATTGGTTTAAATTAATAGATTATATAAGTGAATATTGTAGTGTAGGAGAAGCTCTTAAATTATTGAGGAGTATTGATAAGGCATGTCTTTATTATAAAGATAAAGGTACAAAATATGATGAAAAAGCTTGGACTGTAATAAATAAAATGTATGAAAAGAAAAATGGTGTTTCTATAGAAAATAGTAATGATGAAATTATGAAAGTTTATAGTAATACTCTTTTAGGTACCCGTTATGATATAACAGGTGCTAGAAGTTATAATCATGCGCAAGTTAATAAGAATTATTTTTTAGACTTAGAGCAAAAACATAAAATTGTTTTCGAACGTTTAGGGAAAAAATATGGAGAAATTACTTTAAATGAAGATAATAGTTTTGCTTCAGGGGAAGTACTAAAAAATGAATTTTTTAATGATGATGGTCAGATTGTAGATAAAGATGGTAATCTTACAGAAGATGAATATGTTGATTTTGATTCTTATGCTAAATAAGTAGAAAACTTGCTTTTCTTAGTAGTATATGGTAATATAATTGTTGTTGATAGGGAGGGAGAGTTTATGAAGACAGTATTACTAGTTATATCAATTTTGTTAATTATAATTGTTTTATTGCAAAGTTCAAAATCAGAAGCTGCTGCTCAAATATTTACTGGTGGCGGAAATGAATTATTTCAAAATAGAAAAGAAAGAGGTTCAGAATTAGTTATTAGTAGAATAACATTACTCTTAGGATTAGCTTTCTTTGGAATTTGTTTAGTTGCTATGTTTTTATAAGACGTAAGTCTTTTTTTTTGGTTTTTAGTAGTAATTATAGTATAATAAAAATAGAAGGTGATATTAGTGAAAGATGATATAATAAATGTTTTAAAAAATAGTGATAAAGCATTGGATATTTATGAATTACAAGATTTATTAAGAATTAATAGTGTAGAAGAGACAAAAGAGTTTATTGAAAATTTGAAGCAATTAGAGGATGATGTTATTGTTTATCATTCAAATAAAGACAAGTATATGTTATTAGAAAATAGTCATTTGCGTAAAGGAATAATGAGGGCTAATAAAAAGGGCTTTGGCTTTGTGGAAATTGAAAATTTAGAAGATGATGTATATATTGCACAGGATAATATGAATGGAGCTATTCATGATGATATAGTTTTAGTTGAGATTACAAGTAAAATGACTTTGGATAGACTAGAAGGAAGAGTTTTAAAAGTTTTAAAACGACAAGTTCAAAAATATATCGGTGAAATTAATTTTGATAAAAAGGGGTTAGGTCATTTAACTTTGGATGATAAAAAAATTAAATTAGAAATAGTTATTTCTAAAGAAGATTCTTTAAATGCGGTTGATGGTCATAAAGTAGTAGTAGAACTTGGTAAAAAAATTAATAATAGTAAATATGAAGGCAAAGTTGTAGAAATAATTGGTCATAAGAATGATCCAGGTGTTGATATTTTGTCTATTGTACATAAATATAATATTAATGTAGATTTTCCGGAAGATGTTAAAGAAGAAGTTAAAAATATTCCTATGGAGGTTTTAGATTATGACATGCATGGAAGAAAAGATTTACGGAAGTTAGAAATATTTACCATTGATGGTGATGATACAAAAGATATAGATGATGCTATATCTATAAAAAAATTACCTAATGGACACTATGAATTAGGAGTTCATATAGCTGATGTTAGTTATTATGTAAAAGAAGGAAGTCCTTTAGATAATGAAGCTATGGAAAGAGGAACAAGTGTTTATTTAGTTGATAGAGTAATTCCTATGTTGCCACACGAATTATCAAATGGTATTTGTTCTTTAAACCCAAATGTTGATAGATTGGCTATTTCATGTGTTATGGAGTTTGATGGAGCTGGAAAACAATTAAATTATGAAATATTTCCAAGTGTGATTAGGTCTAGAATTCAAATGACTTATAAAAAAGTTAATAGTATTTTGGAAAAGAATATTGTACCTGAGGGGTATGAACCATATGAAAAGAGTTTACGATTAATGGCTGAGTTAGCGCAAATTTTACGAAAAGCAAAAATCAAAAGAGGATATATTGATTTTGGAGTAGATGAAGCTAAAATACTAGTAGATGAGAATTGTGTACCTACAGAAGTTGTTTTGCGAGATAGAGGTATTGGTGAAAATTTAATAGAAGATTTTATGATTGCGGCTAATGAATGTGTTGCGACCCATATTTATTTTATGAATTTGCCATTTATTTATCGAGTACATGAGGTACCAAAAGAAGAAAAAATAAGAAGTTTTTTAGGTTTTATAGGTAGTTTAGGTTATCAAATACCAGGAGATATAAAAGATACTCGTCCGACAACGATGCAAAGATTACTTAAGTTTTTAGAAGATAAACCGGAGTTTAAGATTTTATCTAGTTTATTATTGCGTAGTATGCAAAAGGCTGTATATAAGCCAGAAAATTTAGGTCATTATGGTTTGGCTAGTAAGTGTTATACTCATTTTACGTCACCAATAAGACGTTATCCTGATACAACGGTACATAGATTATTACATACTTATTTATTTGATGGTAAAATAGATATGGCAACAATTCATAAATGGGAAGAAAAATTAATATATATTGCTGACCATTCTTCGGCTCGTGAGAGGGCATCAGTTGATTGTGAAAGAGAAGTCGAAGATATGAAGATGGCAGAATATATGGAAGGTCATATTGGAGAAGTTTATGAAGGAATGATTTCTTCTGTAACTAGTTTTGGTATGTTTGTTGAATTAGATAATTTGATTGAAGGATTAGTACCATTACGAGATATGCCAGACTTTTTCCATTATGATGAAGATCATATGACTTTAACAGGTGAAAAATCTCATATTAAGTATAGTATAGGAGAGAGAGTAGTTGTAAAAGTTGTAAGAGCATCTAAAGAAGATAAGACAATTGATTTTGAAATTGTAAGAAAAGTACAATAAATAGTAGATTATGTAGTATGATAAGACTTAAGAAGAAATATAGGTGATGATGATGGTAATTGAGAATAGAAAAGCTAGACATGATTATTTTGTAGAAATGGAAATAGAAGCTGGAATAGTACTTACAGGAACAGAAATAAAATCTATTAGAGCAGGAAAATGTAATATTCGTGATAGTTATGGAATTATTAGAAATAATGAGCTTTATCTATTGAATATGTTCGTAGATATTTATAAGGAAGGAAATATTTTTAATCATGAAGAAACAAGAACAAGAAAGTTACTGCTACATAAGAAAGAGATAAAAAAAATAGAAGAATTAGTCCAATTAAAAGGATTAACAATTATTCCTTTAAAATTATATTTTAAAAATAATAAATTAAAAGTTTCTTTAGGGGTATGTCGTGGCAAAAAAAATTATGATAAGAGAGAAGCAATTAAAGAAAAAGATTTAAAAAGAGAAAATAGTAAAAATTTAAAGGAATTTGGACATTATTAATTATGTTTTATGTTACATTAATACATAAAAGTAGATAAAAAAGACTTCATTATTAGTGAAGTCTTTTGTTGTATATTTTGGTAAAATAATTATAAAGCTCTTGGCATTTATCTTTATCCATATCATTTTTATCTTCATAAGGATAGGGAATATTTAATTTAAGATATTTTTCTCTACCTAAACGATGAAATGGTAAAAAATCAACTCTTTCTATATTGTTAATGTGCTCTAAATAAGAAGCTAATTCTAGCATATAGTCCTTGGTGTCGTTAATACCGGGAATTATTACTTGACGTATCCAAACAGGTTTATGAGATTGATTTAGAGCTGTAATGAAATTTTCAACGTCTTTAATATCATGACCAGTAATATCTTGGTAGATTTTTTCATTAGTATGTTTAATGTCAAGAAGTACTAAATCAACGTATTTTAGTAGTTCAGTGTAGTTACCATTACCAACACCAGCCGTATCTAGAGCAATGTGAATGTTTTCTTTTTGTAAAATTTTAGCTGTTTCAATAATAAAATCACTGTGTAAAAGTGGTTCACCACCAGAAAAAGTAACACCACCAGTATTTTTAAAATATGGTCGAGACCTAAGAACTTTGTGGGCTACTTCTTCTGGGGTTAAATTATTGTCTTTTTTAGACCACATTTCGGGGTTATGGCAGTATTTGCATCGAAGTTTACATCCATTAAAGAAAACAACGACGCGGATACCTGGACCATCAACTAAACCAAATGTTTCTATAGAATCGATACTAGCTTTCATATTACATTTTCTCGTGGAAAGTTCTAGAAATGACTTCTTCTTGTTGTTTTCTAGTTAAACGATTAAAGTGTACAGAATAACCTGATACGCGAATAGTTAAAAGAGGGTATTTGTCAGGATGTTCCATAGCATCTATTAATGTTTCTCTATTTAAAACATTTACATTTAAATGATGAGCGCCTTGAATAAAGTAACCATCTAAAAGAGTTACTAAATTAGTAGTTTGTTCATCTAAATCTTTACCTAAAGCATTTGGTATAATAGAAAAAGTATTTGAAATTCCATCTTTACAGCATTTTTCATATGGTATTTTAGCAACAGAGTTCAATGAAGCAATGGCACCACTTTCATCACGTCCATGCATAGGATTAGCTCCTGGAGCAAAAGGAACGCCAGCTTTTCTACCATCGGGAGTAGAACCGGTTTTAGAACCATATACTACGTTGGAAGTAATTGTTAAAACAGACATAGTAGGTTCAGCTTCGCGATAAGTTGGTTGTTTTTTTAATTCACTAGAGATTTTATTAACTATTTCAAGGACAATCTCATCTACACGATCATCATCGTTTCCATATTTTGGATAGTCACCTTCAATAGCAAAATCTGTAGTAATACCATTTTCATCACGAATTGGTTTTACTTTGGCATATTTAATTGCAGAAAGAGAGTCGGCTGCTACTGACAGACCAGCAATACCATAGGCCATGTAACGATGAACGTTGGTATCATGAAGAGCCATTTGACCAGCTTCATAAGCATATTTATCATGCATGTAGTGGATGATGTTCATAGCACTAGAATAAATTTTGGCTACTTGTTCTAAGACTTTCCAATAAGCAGCTTTAACCTTTTTATAATCAAGAATTTCATCATCCATGGTCGCAACATTTTCAAGTACCTTAGTTTTAGTCATTTCATCGTAGCCACCGTTAATAGAGTATAGTAATGATTTAGCAAGATTACAACGAGCTCCGAAGAATTGCATATCTTTACCAATACGCATAGCCGATACACAGCAGGCAATGGCATAATCGTTTCCATAGATTGGACGCATTAAATCATCATTTTCATATTGAATTGCATCAGTTTTTATAGACATTTTAGCACAATATTTTTTAAAGTTGTCGGTTAACTTTTCACTCCATAAAATAGTCATGTTTGGTTCTGGAGCTGGATCTAGATTAGTTAGGGTGTGAATAATACGAAAAGAATTTTTAGTAACCATGTGTTTAGTATTATTACTCATACCAGCTATACTACAGGTTACCCATGTTGGATCACCTGAGAATAGTTCGTCATATTCTGGAGTTCTTAAATGTCTTACTAAACGTAATTTGATAATGAAATTATCGATAAGTTCTTGAACTTCTTTTTCAGTAATAGTACCTTCTTTTAAATCTCTTTCAATGTAAATATCTAGAAAAGCATCTACACGTCCTAAAGACATGGCGGCACCATTATTTTCTTTGACAGCAGCAAGGTAACCAAAATAAGTCCATTGAATGGCTTCTTTAGCATTGGTAGCTGGTTTAGAAATATCAAAACCATAGGTAGCAGCCATTTTTTTGATTTCTTCAAGGGCTTTGTATTGCATGGATACATCTTCACGTAGTTGAATTAAATCATTTGTCATGGGACCTGTTAAGTTATCCCAATCTTTTTTCTTTTCAGCTTGAAGAAAATCGATTCCGTATAAAGCAATACGTCTATAGTCACCAATGATACGACCTCGACCATAGGCATCAGGTAAACCAGTTAGTAAGCCAACATGACGAGCTGTTCTAATTTCATCAGTGTAGGCATCAAATACTCCTTGGTTATGGGTTTTACGATATTCATTAAAATATTTATCAACTGTAGGATCTAATTTGTAACCATAGGCATCTAATTCTTGATAGACCATACGTATGCCACCATAAGGGTTAACAATTCTTTTTAAAGGAGCATCTGTTTGTAGTCCTACGATTACATTGTCATCGGGGCATATGTAACCTTTATCAAAAGCATTGATACCTGACATGTGTTTAGTATCAATATCTAACACGTGTTTTTTTAATTCTTCTTTAAGAAGATCTTGGCATTTATTCCAAATATTATTAGTTTTATTAGTTGGAGTTTCTAAAAAAGAATCATCTCCGTTGTATGGAGTATAGTTAAGTTGAATAAATTCACTAACATCAATTTTATGATTCCATAATCCTTCTTTAAAATTTCTCCATTCTTTTGTAAATTGTAATTCTTCCATCTTATCATCTCCCTTAATAGTATACCACATTAAAAAAATAAGTAATCTTTAACTTATGAAAAAAGCTTTTCTTTGACACTTTAACTAGTAAATTTCTTAAATATGTGTTATAATTACCTTACATGGGGATGACATGGTTTCGACGGGAATATTAGAGCATAGATGGCAAGTCGAAGGAACTCGTTACGAACAAAAAAAATAAACGCAAACAAAATTAAAAATGCAGTAGCTAACATGTTTGGTGGAAACCAAGCAGTTGCTTTCGCCTAATAATTTAATGGCCTGCGCTCTTGATTGTTTTTATCTAGGGAATAATTGAGGGTTCATTTTTACTAGATTATAGCTGTCTTTTGTCGGCGAGATAGCAAGAATTTTTCGACTGGTATATCATTTTTGTCGTTAACTACTTGAATGGTATATGAGAATATTTAGTTAACTAAACTTGTAGAGGTTTATGTAGCTGTATTTTCGGACAGGAGTTCGATTCTCCTCATCTCCACCAGATTGATAGAAAACTCGGAAAGATTCGAGGTAAAGATAGAAAACGCGACTTGTGAAAAAGTCGTTTTTATGTTATGGTGTATTTGTCAAGGAAACTTGCATAAAATGAAAACGGGAATACTTAACAACGCAATGTTAAGTACTCGCCAATATATTGGTTAGCACTTGTTTTGAGTACTTTTCTTTTAAAATAGAGAAGATATTAGTATAGTTTTGAGTGAACTTATTGGTACTTTTGAAGGAAAAACTTATGTTTCACAAAGTTTATTATATTATGTTGATGCAGATTTTTGGAATATTTTTATGATTATGTTAATCATTTATTGAAAAATGGTTTTGCTATTAAATTATGTGATGAATGGTCATAAAGTAAATGTGTAGAGTTAATCAAAATATAAGTTTTAAATGGTTCACATATGTTAAATGCTTTATTGATTTTGTAATTATCGAGTAGAAAATAAAATTGATGAAATTTCATTTGAAAGAGTTAGAAAAACTAAAAGGACAATTTATTTTAATGAATATTGATGCTAGAGAAAATAGATATAAAACACTTGCAGAGTCTGAATAAGGTAGAAGCGCTGAAATACTTAACAATTATTATATACGTAAACAAAAAATAATATGTAGTTAAGGGAGGTTTAGGTATGATTTATTCAGCGGTAATTGAAAAAAGGAATAAACATTGTAAAAAAATACAAACTAATCATTTGATTGTTTTATGTGAAGTCGGAGAAAATTATAAATTATTTTGTGATGATTTAGAAGAGTTAATTAAATCTAAAAGCAATAGGAATTTAGTCAGTAAGGTCTATTCTGTTATGCAAGGGAAATTATTTATTGGTTTTAACAAATATAAAGAGTTTGTAGAAAAACATAAAAATACTATAGAAATAATGAATAAGTATTCTTGTTTAAGTGATTTAACTGTTTTAAGTTATGATGAAAAAGGGAAACGTAGAGAAAACTTAGCAGAGGATTATTTTTATCAATATATTCAAGAACATAATAAGGATATACAAACAATAAAAGCACTAGCATTAAAAATTAAGGCTCTTGGATTTAATGAGATTAATTTTGGAGAAAAATTAGATTTTACTGAAGTTGAATATGAATTAGATACTTCATATGGAAGTGATTTTGCTTTTCTAGAAAATATGGAAGTCAATCCTACATATTTGAATAGTCCAATTAAATATAGAACAAATGGTTCGTGTTATTGCTTGATTTTAAGTTCTAATGGTTATGGTAGTAATAAAGAAATAAGTAAATATGGTAGACGCATAGAATTAAATAGTTTAATATTTGATCCAAATAAATTACCAAACGAAATAACAACAGAATCTACTATTGGAATAATTCAAGAATTAGCAGAAAAGAAAAAAGCAGAACATGAAGATATACAGGTTTCTGTTGATTTAAGTATAACTACTAGTGATTTGACAGGTTATTTTGAACGTTTGAAAGAGGTGTCTGAAAGAATTGATAAAATAAAAGATAATCTAGAATTAAAGAACTTATTAAATCAAATGCAAAATATATTAACTCAATTACAATTATTTGGAGTGAATTTTGAAAATCAAATAATTAACTCTCATGCGGGAATTACAAATGAAACAATGGAAAGAGAGAAAAAATTATATTTAGACAGAAGATATTGGTCTAGTATAGATTAATTTAATAAAATTTAACAAAGTGGCAGAAATGAATTTGCTACTTTTTGCTATTGGTTAGAATTATAGTAGAAATTGATCTAGATATTGCATTGATTATAAAAATGTTATCTTACTTCTATCAAATTTATTGATACTCGTACTTTTGTAGTTCGAGTTTTAAAATGTCTTAATCTATGTTACAATGTTTTGTAAGATTGTTGGTATTTGGCATACAATGGCATATTGTCAATAATAATATGCTATGCAAGGAGAAATATTATGTTGGTAAAAAATTGTATTTATTTGATTGTAATAATGGTTAGTTTGCTTTCAATTCCAATATTGATTTATTCAATAAAAAATAAAAACAAAAGAAATTGTAAATGTATTAAGATAATTAATGGTTTTTATATATTGTATTTAATTTTAAATATAGTTGTCATACCAGATGTATTAAATATAGATATAGGTTTTGAAATTTTACTTTTAGCATTAGTATCATTGATTGCAATAATAATATATATTGTTTCTATTATTATATGTTCTAAAAAAATTAGAAAAGGTAATGAACTAATTTCTTATTCTAAGAAGTCTATATTAGTTATATTAGTATTTATTTTATTACCTGTTTTGGTATTGTCATCTAGTTTATGTAAAGAATATTATTTAATAATTAATAGTGATTTAGTATTATTATATAAATCAAATGGTAATGGAGGAATAGGTGATAGCAATAATTTTGCTTATGCAATTAATGAAAATTACATTAAAGAAATTAGTTTGGGAATTGCAATAGGTGATTACAGCTTAGTAAAATATTTACCTAAAAAATTCAAAAAAATTGATAATATTGAAAATATAAATAATTATAACGTTTCTCTAGATAACAATGAAAAGTATATTTCTATTTATAAAAATAATAAACTTATTCATAAAAAACAAATTAATCCGAGCTATTTCAATATTAGTTTTGATGGAGGTTTTTATAAAAAAAATAGTTAAAATATGATTTGATTATACTATTGTAAGTTCATTTGAATTTGTGCTATGAATCATAGCTTTGAATAAAAATGCAGAAATAAGATATTGAAAGGTGTGATAAATAATGGTTGATATAAAAGGTATGATGTTCGGATTAGTACTAATGTTTATAATACTTGTGCTAATAGTATATTTGATTTTTTTCTCAATAAAAAAGGTAGTTAAAAAAAATGAGTCTGGAGGTGTTAATTCTGTATATATTATTATAATTTTGTATGGACTTTTATTTTTATTTAATCAGTTTATTAATACACGCTTTATTGCTATAATTTCTATGTTAGTTGGTTTTGTTGGGCATATATTTAATTATATAAATAGAAAAAATAAGTATTATATATTGAATGTCATAATTTATTCGTTATTAATTATATATGGAATTTTCATGCTAATGTATTCATAAAATATGAAATATATAAATTACTATGTAATAAAGTGGTTATTAACTTATATAAAAAAATTTTGGTGCTAAAGTTGTAATTACTATGTCAATTGCACTAGATTAATAGTAAACTCGGACTTTATAGTTCGAGTTTTAAAATGTCTTAATTTATGGTACAATGGTTTATAGAAAAATTTGGTAATTTAAAAAAATTTGGAAATTGTCAAAGAAAATTTTAAATATTTAAAGTACATTGGAGGTATTTGTATGAAGCCAGGTATAGGTGTTGGAGTAATGATTATAAAAGAAAACAAAATATTATTAGGACTAAGAAATCCTGATAAAATAAAAGCTAGTAGTGAATTGCAGGGTCAAGGAACATGGACAATGCCCGGAGGAAAAGTTGAATTTATGGAAAAATTAGGGGATGCCGCTAAAAGGGAATTAGAAGAGGAAACTAGTTTAAAGGCAACAAAAGTCGAATTTTTATGTATATCTGATGATATGACAGAAACGGCACATTATGTTACAGTTGGTTTTATAGTTAAAGAATATAGTGGTGAAGTAAAAACTATGGAACCTGAAACAATATTAGAATGGAAATGGTTTGATTTAAATGACTTACCAACTAATTTATATAAACCAAGTCAAAAATGCATTGAAAAATATAAAAATGGGATAATTTATGAATAAGTTTTTATATATTTACTTAAAGAAAATATTTTTGGAGACAGCATATGAATGATAAGAGTAATGAACAGATACAAAAAGCAAGACAGTTTTGCCAAGAGGTAAAAAAACTTGCTCAAAAATATAATGTACCATTCTTTGTTGTAACAGATGGGGCTAGTGCTATATCTAATAATGGATGTCCTGCTGTAAAAAATGCTAGAGATAGTCATATTTTATGGGAAAAAGAAAATGGATATGATCCTAATGAGGATTGGAGTAAGGATTGAAAAAGTTGAATTTATTAAAAAAAGTAAAGGGGTTATGATAATGAAAAAAAATAGTTTAATAAAAAGAATGTATGAAATGCTTGATAAAAAGCAAAAACTAAATTTTATATTTATTATTATAATAATGATAGTTTCAGCGTATCTTAGTCAGTTATTACCACTTTCTATTGGTAAATTGACTGATGATATATTACAACAAGAAAATTTATCTTTTGTTAAAGTAGTACCATTTTTAGTATTTATTCTTGTGGTAACTGTTTTTAATGAAATTATAAAAGTAGTTAGAAGAGTTATAGTTGAAGATACATGTACTAGTTGTGAAAAAACAGCTAGGTCGGCAGCTATTAGTTCGTTATTACATGCTCCACTTAATTATTTTAAAAAGAATATGACAGGAAATATTCATGGTCGATTAAATAGAAGTTTGGAAGGAACAATTAGGTTGTTGAAACTTTTGTTTATGGATTTTGCACCTGCTATCTTTAGTGGTGTAGCGGCTATAATTGTTATTTTTTCTAAATTGCCTTTCTTTTTAGCAACCATAATGTTATTTGTTATACCAATAGGAATTGTAATTATTATGTGGCAAATATCAACGCAAAAAGGTATCAGAGTAGAATTAATGGAAGAAAAGGCTTCCATGGATGGAACAATGGTTGAACTTATGAATGGTATTGAAGTAATTAGAGTTACTAATAATGCTGGGTTAGAAGTTAACCGTTTTAGAGAAAAATCAGAATATTTACGTAGTAAGGAAATGAAACATCATAAAGCTATGGCTTTTTATGATTGTTTAAAATTTATTAATGAAGCAATGTTTACGGTGTTAGTAATTGGAATGTCTGCTTATTTAGCTGGAGAAGGAGTAATTAGTGTAGGTACAGTATTAACGGCATATTTATGTTTTACCCAATTGACAACACCATTAAGAGAATTGCATCGTATTTTTGATGAATTGTCTGAGTCAACTATTTTAGCCAAAGAATATTTTAAAATAATTGATTTAGAAAAAGATTTTTCATATAAGAGTACAGAAGATGAAGAAAAATTTGATACAAAATCATTAATTGAAGTTAAAGATGTTGAATTTGCTTATGATAATAAAAAAATGATTATAAATAAGTTGAATTTAGATATTAAAGAAGGAGAATTTATTGGAATAGTTGGTCCAAGTGGTTGTGGAAAATCGTCTTTAATAAAATTATTAACTAAATTAGAAGAAAATACAGGGGGAAATATTATATTAGACAAAAGAAATATCTCAAGTTTAAGTAGGAGAGATATTGCTCAAATGATAGCATTAGTACCTCAAAATCCCTTTTTAATAGCTGATACTATAAAAGAAAATATTTGCTATGGAGTTCATAATAAAGTTACGATGGAAGAAATAAAGGAAGCTGCTGCTAAGGCTTATATAGCTGATTTTATTGAGAGTTTACCAGATGGTTATGATACTGTGTTAGCAGAAGGTGGAAGTAATTTATCAGGAGGACAACGACAAAGAATAGCAATTGCTAGAATTTTCTTGAGAAAACCTAAAATCTTAATTTTAGATGAAGCAACTAGTGCGTTAGATAATACATCGGAAAAATATATTCAAAAAGAAATAGAAAAGTTACAGGAAGAAAATAATATTACAATAATTTCCATAGCTCATAGGCTTTCTACTTTAGAAAATTGTGATGAAATTGTAGTTTTAGATAAAGGTATTATAGTTCAAAGAGGAAAATATCACGATTTGAAAAAAATACCGGGTATATTTAAAGATATGTATAATGGTAAGTTAAAATAATAAAGACATTGCTCTTTGTTATTTTTTTGTTTAAAAAAGAAAGTTTCTGTTCACAATAAGAGTGAGGAGGAATTTTTTATGAAAATTAATTATGAAGTTGTACCTACAGATTTAATTACTGGAAAGGATTTAGATTATTTGAGTGATATGTTTCAATGGAATTATGAGGCCTTGAAAAAGACAAATCAATTTATGCAAATAGTACAAGATGAGGAATTAGTTCAAGCCTTTGATGATGCTTATACATTATTCGATGATAATCTTAATATGATTTTAGATATTTTAAATAATGCAGGAGGTGAAGAATAATGGCTAATACAAGCAATAAAATTAGTAATCCACAAGTTGAAGTACCTACAGGTGTAGCATTAAATGATAAAGATTATATTACATCTTTGTTAACATGTTTAAAAGAAATGGAAAAAAATTATGCTATTGTCATGAGTGAAGCAAGTAATGAGAAGCTTTATGATACTTATAGAAGTGTATTTTTAGAAATAGCTGATTTACAAAGACAAGTATATGAATTAATGTTTAGAAAAGGTTGGTATTCTTTAGAAAAAGCTCCTAAACAGAAGATTAATGAAAAGGAAACTAAACTGTCAAAGGAATATCAAGATTTGGAATTAGAAAACTAAGTTTTTGACATTTTTGAGTATATGTGATATGATAGATAGCATCACGTTGCTCAGGGGAGATATTATAATGAAAACTATTGTTGGGCCGTCGAAGGTCAAAGGTTTAATTTTGATATTTATGTTATCAACTGTGTTATTAAACATCTATTCTTATAAGGAACTAAAAACATATGAAAGTATTGATGTTGATGTGAAAAAACAGGCTGTTGTAGAATATGGTAGTGCTAATTATAATTTAGATGAATTAGTTGATAATGTTGAGGGGGAAATAGTAGCTGTCAAAAAAGATATTGACACTACTGTGGTTGGAAAACAAGAAATTGTTGTTCAAGTGGTTAAAGATGATATAGCTAAGGAGATTCCTTTAGAGATAGAAGTTGTTGATACAACAGCTCCAGTTATTGAGTTAAAAGAAGAAAAAATAACAATAACTGAGGGTGAAGAGATAAATTTACAAGAAAATATTAATAGTGTAATTGATACTATTGATGGAGATTTAGAATATCAACAAAGTGATTCAGTTCAGGGAGAAGATGCAAATAATTATTATACAATGGAAGCTGATTCAGATATTTCTACGACTGGTAATCATGTAATTACAGTTACAGCAGTTGATAAATATGGTAATAAAACACAGGTTAATTTTGAATTAGAAGTTGTAAAACCAGTTGTTAGAACGGTACCTGTTTATCAACCAACTGTTTATAATAATTTACCAGCTAATGTTGCCGGTTCTTCATTAGTAGCAATTGCTTATTCTTTGGTTGGTTTACCTTATGTGGCAGGAGGAAATACTCCAGCAGGTTTTGATTGTAGTGGTTTTGTACAATATGTATATAGTCAAGTTGGTATATCTATAAGTAGAAGTTCATCAACACAAATGTATGATGGTCAAGCAGTAAGTTATGAAAATGCTCAACCTGGAGATATCTTAAGTTGGGGATACAATGGTCGTGTTTCACATTCAGCTATATATGTGGGAAATGGCTTAATGATTCATGCAACTAATCCAAGACAAGGTGTTATTGTAAGTGATGTTCAATCTTGGATAAGAGGTTCTGGGTTAAATATAATATCTGTAAGAAGAATTTAGTAGAGTTAAAAACTCTACTTTTTTGTATATAATTGATTAGTTTGGTTAAACTAAATGTAGGAGGGATAATATATGGAAACACTTCAAAAAATATTGTTAGTAATAACTATTATAGGTGCTGTTAATTGGGGACTTATAGGTCTTTTGGATTTTGATTTGGTAGCAATGTTATTTGGTGAAGCTAGTTTATTTTCAAGAGTAGTTTATACTTTAGTTGGTGTATGTGGACTAGTTAATATTGGTATTTTATTTAATCATATTGAAACAGCTAAATAATAGCTTTAAATTAAGACTTTGTAGTAAAGTCTTTTTTTTATTAAGAGTTTCCTTGAGAAAAATTTCCCGTTAAATTTTAAGTAAAGTGCACAAATAAGTGCAATTGAGTCAAAATAGTTTATTTTTAAAAGAAAATGCACAAA
>CANQSQ010000024.1 GCA_947626565.1 uncultured Bacilli bacterium | reverse complement strand
TTTGTGCATTTTCTTTTAAAAATAAACTATTTTGACTCAATTGCACTTATTTGTGCACTTTACTTAAAATTTAACGAATTTATTGAAAAGAGTTTATAAATGACTTATAATTTAGTTAGAGGTGAGTTTTATGTCTTTGTGGTGGTTTTTAGCATTTATATTTTTTCTTTTTCTGGAATTAGCTACAGTAAATTTAGTGTCTATTTGGTTTGCGATAGGTTGTTTAGGAGCTATAATAATTGATATTTTTACGGATACATTTATTTGGCAATTATTAGGCTTTGGAGTAGTGAGTTTAGTAACGTTAATTATTACAAAACCATTAGTTAAAAAATTTAAAGCTAATAAAGTGGTGCCAACAAACTTAGATAGGGTTATTGGTAAAAGAGCTGAAGTAATAAAAAAGATTACCAAGGATGATTATGGAGAAGTTAAAATTTTAGGAACAATTTGGACGGCTTGCAGTAAAAAGGAAACATTTGAGGTAGGGGATAAAGTGTTTGTAGAAGCTATAGAAGGGGTAAAACTTATCGTTAGTAAGGAGGAAAAGTAAATGGAAATTTGGATAATTATTTTTATTGTTCTAGTTGTTATTGTGGCATCAGGTGTTAAAATTATTTCTCAATCAAGAGCTTATGTTGTTGAGAGGTTAGGTGCGTATCATAGGACATTACAAACAGGTCTACATTATGTGATTCCTTTTGTGGAAAGAATTGCTAATGTTGTAAGTTTAAAGGAAATAGTAAAGGATTTTGCTCCTCAACCGGTAATTACTAAAGATAATGTAACTATGCAAATTGATACAGTTGTTTATTTTCAAATAACGGATCCAAAGCTTTATACTTATGGAGTAGATAATCCAATAAGTGCTATTGAAAATTTAACGGCTACAACTTTGCGTAATATTATAGGTGAATTGGAACTTGATGAAACATTAACTTCACGTGATGTCATTAATACAAAAATGCGTTCTATTTTAGATGAAGCAACAGATCCTTGGGGAATAAAAGTTAATAGAGTTGAAGTTAAAAATATTTTACCACCTAGAGATATTCAAGAAGCAATGGAAAAACAAATGCGTGCTGAAAGAGAAAGAAGAGAAGCTATTTTAAAGGCAGAGGGAGAAAAGAAAGCGGCTATTTTAATTGCTGAAGGAGAAAAAGAAAGTACGATTTTAAGGGCTGATGCGAAAAGAGAAGCGCAAATTAGAGAAGCTGAAGGTGAAGCTGAGGCTATTATAAAAATTCAAGAGGCTACAGCTCAAGGATTAAGACTTTTAAAAGAAGCTAAAGCTGATGATTCTGTTTTAAAACTTAAAAGTTATGAAGCAATGGTTGAAGTTGCTAATGGTCAGGCTACAAAAATAATTGTTCCTAGTGAATTACAAAATTTAGCTACGATAGGTACAACTATTAATGAGATGATTGATAAGAAAAAATAGTTAAGTAGCAATAAAAAACATTATAAACGGCAAATTTATAATGTTTTTTTATGTTAATTTTTTACCTTGATAAGTATCTCTTTTGACCATTTCTTTATCAATATCATTTAAGACTCCAAATTTTTTGGTTAGCCAGGTTGGAGTAATTAAATCTTCTATTTTAGGATCTCCTGTTAAACGATGAATGACAATTTCAGGACGAAGTAATTCTAATTGACTTATAACGATATCAATATATTCTTCTTTTGTTAATATTTTAAATTTCTTTTCTTCATATAACTTAGCTAGAGGTGTATCTTTAATAATACTTAGCATGTGGATTTTGATACCTTGAATATCTAAAGAATTTAAATATTTAACGGTATTTAACATATCTTCTTTTGTTTCATAAGGAAGACCATTGATTATATGAACTACAACATTAATATTTTTTTCTCTTAATTTTTTGACCATGTCTTCAAAACAAGTTAAAGAATGACAGCGATTGATTAACTTAGCTGTTTTTTCATTTGTAGTTTGAAGACCTAGTTCAATGGTAAGATAAGTTTTTGTGTTTAACTTAGCTAAGTAATTGAGACATTCAGCAGAAATAGAATCTGGACGAGTAGCTATGTTTAGACCAATAACATTATCTTGTTTTAAAATGGTTTCATAATATTTTTGTAAGGTTTCAACGGGAGCATAGGTATTAGTATGAGCTTGAAAATAACCAATATATTTAGCATTAGGCCATTTTTTTAACATCATATTACGAATAGTTATAAATTGTTTTTCTAAAGAATCTTCTTTGTTGCCGGCAAATTCACCACTACCATTTTTAGAGCAGTAAAGACAGCCACCATAGCCAACAGTTCCATCAATATTAGGACAAGTAAAATTAGCATTTAAGCTAACTTTAAAAACTTTACTGTGAAATTTATGTTTATAAAAATAATCTAAAGTATGATATCTTTTATTAGTATCTGAAAATGGAAATGTTGACATATTAGACCTCATATAACGTATATAAATAAATAGCTTGAAGTAGTTCTAAGGGAGTTAAAAGAGCTTTTTTACGTAATTCTTTAATTTTATTATCTTGAAGTAGTTTAATTAAATCTATTATAGTTTTAATTTTTTTAGATGTTATTTCTTTACCTTTAAGATAGGCTTTTAATTCTTTTTTGAGAAGTTTATTAAATTGTTTATAACTATATATTTTAGTTTCATCTAGAGAAAAACTTTTACCAGTAGTTTCAACTATTTTTAAAAAAATTTCATCTTTAGAGTTAGTTTTTGAAGTTGATGTTATATGTAAGATATTTCTAATAGCTTGAATTAAAGATGGAGAATTTAAAACTTTTTTAATTATATAGTCATATGTTTCCTGATGAAGAAGTCGATTTTTTTCAAGATGACCTTTTTTAAAAGTAAAATATTTTCCTTCATATTTGTGGAAAACTTTCATAGTATCATTGTAACCTAATTTTATATTACGAATATTGCCTTCTTCATAAAAATTTAAAAAGTTAGTTAATTTATTATGTGGTTTAATAATAGTAATATTAACATTGTCTTTTTGATGAGTAATTCTTTTTAAACCAGGAGCTCGAAGGTCGACAGCAATAATATCATCAGCACCCATTTTTAGAGCTAGATTAATAGGTAAATTGTCATAAAAACCACCATCAATGTATTTAGAACCATCAATGTCTTTCTTTTGAAAAGCAGGATAACAGGTAGCAGATGCCATTAAATAATCAACTAATTGGTCTTCTTTAATATCTTTTTTTTCTAGTTCTAGAGGTTTCATAGCTGAAAGATTATAAGTAACAAGACCATAATTAATTTTAGATTTATAAAACTTTTTAATATTAAGGGCTTCTCTAATGATACTTTCAATTTCTGTAGCATTCATGCCACCATTTTTGATAATATTTTTACCATACATTTTGTAGATATCAAGTTGTTTATTACTTTCGATAGCATCTTCACCGAATAAAAGTTTAAAATTAATTTTTTTCCATGTAGATAGCGCTCTAAAAAATGTATTTTGAGTAATTAAGGCACCATTTAAGGCACCGGCTGATGTACCAGTAACAATGTCAAACTTTATATGTAGTCTATTAAGAGCCTTCCAAACACCAATTTGATACGACCCTTTAGAACCTCCACCTGACAATACTAATGCTTTCATAACTACTACTCCTTTTTTATGTCTATATTATAGCACTATTCAATAAATTAGTAAATTTTAGGGAGTAGGTAGTTAAAATTATTGGGTAAAAGATAGTAAAAATGGGAAATATATGCTAAAATTTATTTAATAGTAGGTGGTAAAATGACGGTTACAAAAAAGAAGTTAAGGTTAAAAGGTCCATATGTGTTAATTCTAAAAATAATAGGAGGAATTGCCATTATATTTTTAGCTGTTTTTCTTTTTTATGAACATGAAATAGCAGAAATTATGGCACTTAATTATAGTAAATTAGCAAGTAAAAATATATTGTTTTCATTAAAAAAAGATTACGTTTTATCAGTAGGAGAAAATGCAACTTTAAATGCGGCTTTTGAAAGTAATAGTTTAAAAGAAGAATATTTAGATAATTATACAAAGATTAAGTATCAGAAACAAAAGAATTTAATTAGAAATATTAATATATTATTAAATAAAGGTTATAGGGTTGATGAAATATCGTTAATTTTAGAACATGGTAATAGTAAAGATGTAAGTGATTTTGCGAAAAGGGATAAGGTAAAATACTTAGAGGAATTTTATACTATTGATTATGCTAAGTTAAAATATTATGATCGTTATGTAGCTTATTCTTATGAAACAGGAGAAGATGAGGCTACAACAGTACTTAGTGTTAATTTAAATATGGATAAAGCTGATTATGAAGATGCTGTGCTAGTAAAAGATTTTTCTTATGATATGTTGGTAAATAAACATCGTTATTTGAGTAAAGATTTTGAACCAGATTTAGTAAATATAAGTGAAGATTATGCTGTGGAAAAAGGAATGAAAGCGGAAAGGGCAGCGTTAAATGCTTTTATAGAGATGTATAAAGCAGCTAAAAAAGATGATTGTAATTTAGTTATAACTTCTAGTTATAGAAGTTATCAGGAGCAAGAAGAAATAACAGAGACATATAGAGAGTTATATGGAGATAGTTATGTAGAAAAATATGTTGCTAAACCTGGTTTTTCAGAACATCAAACAGGATTAGCTTTTGATGTTGGTAGCCAAACATCTAATATTTTTGTTAATTCAAAAGAATATACTTGGATGCAGGAGAATGCATATAAATATGGATTTATTTATCGTTTCCCTAAAAAATATGAGAATATAACAGGTTTTAGGAATGAGGCATGGCATTATCGCTATGTAGGAAAGAAAATGGCTAAAAAAATATATGATGATGATATTACATTAGAAGAGTATTATGCATTGTATTTAGATAAGTAAAGTTAAGTAATCTTGTTGTTTTTTTCTTGGCAAGTAATAATTAATTGTGGTATCATGTTATTAGTAAAATAAGAAGGTGTTTAGTATGTATCCACTTGGAAAACAATTTGAAGTAGATTATACAAAGGCTAAAAGTGATAAGAAAGCGATAATTCAAGGAAATACCTTTAGAATTTCGGTTATTTCTGAAAGAATTGTTAGACTTGAGTATTCAGCTGAAGGAAAATTTAATGATAGACCGACACAACTAGTAAGAAAAAGAAATATAGGGTTGCCGGATTTTTCTGTGCGCCAAGATAATAATATTTTAGAGGTTCTTACTAAGTATTTTATTCTTAATTATGTAAAGGAAAGACCTTACAATGGACCTAAAGTTGATCCAATGCGAAATTTAAAAATTACACTAAGAAGTAGGGATAGAGATAGAAGTAAGGACTGGTATGTAGGTCATCCTGAAGCACGAAATATGTTAGGAAATATAATTTCTGTTGATTTTCCGATAGCTAAAGAGTTACAAAAAGGTTTGTATTCGTTAGATGGTTTTGCCTCAATTGACGATAGTAATAGTAAAATTATTATGGAAGATGGTACGTTAGCTGAACCAATTCCTAATCATGTAGATATATATGTATTAATGTATGATATGGATTTTAAACAAGCTTTGTTTGATTATTTTAAGATGACAGGGGCTCCAGCGTTAATACCAAGGTATGCTTTAGGTAATTGGTGGAGTAGGAATATTGTTTATGATGATCAAGGCGTTTATGATTTAATAAGAAATTTTGAAAGACAACAAATACCAGTTGGTGTTGTGGTATTTGATCATGATTGGCATATTAGAACAACAGGTGAATATCGTGATTTAAAGGGTGGTTATACCTTTAATACGTCTTTGATAAAAGATCCTAAAAAGACGATGGAAGAATTCCATAAGAGAGGAATTAGGGTAGGGTTATGTGTTAATCCATTGAGTGGTATTTATCCACATGAGGCATATTATAAGCAGGCTAGTGAATTTTTAGAAGTTGTTGATCAAAAAATTATAAATTTTGATCCACTTAATCCTAAATATTTAGATGTTTTGTTTAAAATGTTTTTACATCCTTTAGAGGCTTTAGGAGTTGACTTCTTTTGGAATGATGCTCCAGGAAATGATATTACGAAGTTATGGACTCTTAATCACTATATGTATTTAGATTCTGGAAGAGCTAATACTAAAAGAGCTATGCTTTTAGCTAGAAGTAGTATGTGTGCTCCTCATAGGTATCCTGTTCTTTATGGTGGTTCAAGTGAAGTTAGTTGGGAAAAATTAAAAGAATTACCATTTTTGTATTTGAATGCTGCTAATATGGGAGTTAGTTGGTGGAGTCATGATGTTGCGGGAAATCATGGAGGTATTGAAGAAGGAGAACTTTATGTAAGATATGTTCAACTTAGTACTTTTTCCCCAATCTTACGTTTCCATGGAGCTAGAGGACCATATTATAAAAAGGAACCTTGGTTATGGGATGTAAAAACGGAGAGAATTGCTATTGATTATTTGCGACTTCGTCATCGATTAATACCGTATTTATATACCGAAGCTTATAATTATACGAGGGCAGGTACGCCACTTATTCAACCATTTTATTATAACTATATGTGGACTTATGATGATGTTTTATATAAAAATCAATACTATTTTGGTTCTCAATTATTAGTATGTCCAATACTAGATAAGAAAGATAGAACAATGAATCGTACAGTACATCGTTTCTTTATACCAGATGGAATATGGTATGATTTTGTAACAGGAAAGAAATTCCCAGGAAATAAGAAATATGTTTCTTTCTTTAAAGAATCAGATTACCCTGTTTTTGCACATGCTGGGTCAATAATTCCTCTTTCTAATAGAAGTGATTATAATAATACGGGACTTCCAACAGATTTGGAAATTCAAATATTCCCAGGAGTAAGTAATACTTATACGTTATATGAAGATGATGGAGTTACATCTTTATATCGAGAAGGTTATTTTTTAAAAACATCTATTGATTATAACTATTTGAGAAATAACTACACAGTTATTATTAGATCAGTTGATGGAAAAAGTGGAATAGCCCCTGAGAAAAGAAATTATAAATTAGTATTTAGAAATACTAAAGAAGCAGAAGATGTAACAATATATTTTAATGCTGATAAATTAGAAAGTGTTAGATATGTTGATAAAAATGACTTTGTAGTTGAAGTTAAAGATGTTCCAACTATTGGACAATTAACTATTAACTGTAAAGGAAAAGATATTGAAATTGATGCTGTACGTATTATTAATGATGATGTTAATGGAATTTTAATGGATTTAAAGATTGATACATATTTAAAAGAGGAAATTGCTGGCATAATGTTTGGAGAATTACCAATTAATAAAAAGCGAATTGAAATTAGAAAATTAAAGAAAAAAGGTTTATCAAAAGAATATATTGATTTATTTATCCGTTTAATTGAATATGTAAGTGAAGTATAAGAGGTAGTTATGGAAATTATAAAAGCTAAGGAATATACAGAAAGGTTAGAACAATTTATTAATGCTACGTTACAAAAGTTTTTAAATGAGATAGATTGCAATGAGGAAGACTCTTTATATGATGTCATGTTTAAAAATTTAGATGAACTTGTTGATACATATCCGTTTAAAGTCTTGGAAGATTTAGAAGAAACTAAGCAAGAAAGAGTAAAAAGATTAGTTTTAAAATATAAAGGATTATGTTTTAATGAGGGAAAAGTAAGTAATTGGAAAAAGTCTATTGTTTTGATGGCGGCTCAAGACTATCAATTTACGGCTGCTAAAATATTAGATAATATAGAATTTTTAATGAAATTGGCATCTGGTAGTGAAGAATTAGCATTAAAAAGTATGATGAAATTTAAAGATTTAGAAGGATATAAAGAAAGTAGCGTTATAGAATATCTAAGAAATAAATTTGGTAATGATGAATTATTACAAAGAGTTATTTGGAAGATGTTTTCTCGAGAAGATTTGTATAATTTATTTACTGATAAACAAAAGGCATTGTTATTGAGTAGACCTGAAGGTGTAGTTTATACTATTTTAGATAGTAAAATATTGTTGAGTTCGCCTTTGTCTTTGGCTTGTGATATTTGTAGTAATTTAGGTAAAAAGATACAGGTTAAGAAAAATAATATAGAGAAAATGGTATTAGAAATTACTAATGTATTGTATAGAGAAAAAGAAAAGGTTTTTGCGGAAGCGATTGGAGAAATAATTAATCAGTATAATAAGACCAATCGATTAAAGAAAAAAAATAATAAGAATTTAACTATAATAGATGTTACTTATGCGTAAAAATATGAATAAAATTCATATTTTTCTTGGTATTTAAGAAAAATATGTTATAATATGTTTATATTTTGCAACGAAAAAGAAGTAGTAGTAAAACGAGACTGATAGAGAATCTATGGCTGGTGAAAATAGATAGTTAAGTTTTATGAACTTGTCTTGGGAGCAAATGGGTAATTCCGTTATCAATAGAAAGTGTATAAGTTATTACTTGTAAATTAAGGTGGTACCGCGAATAATTCGTCCTTATGAAGGATGAATTTTTTTTTGGAGGTAAAATGGAAGAATTAGGTATATTTATTTTAAGTTTTTTATTTATGTTTATTTTGTATCAAATACTTATTGTAGCTCCAGCTAAGAAAAATAAGAAAAAGAAAAAAAATAAAGATCCAGTAGAAGTACTATATTTAGTTGCAAAATATAAACTTAATTTAAAAAAAGTTAATTATAATCAATTGTTGCAGATAGTAGCTTTAACTTCTTCATTTGATATTGCTCTTATAGTGAGTTTAATACTTCTGTTTAGTAATTTTATAGTAAGATTAATAGTGGGAATTGTAGCAATGATTAGTATTATAATGATTAGTTACCATTTAGTGTATTTATTTTATAAGAAGAAAGGAATGATTGGTAATGAGTAATTTTAAAGAGATAGAGAAGAAATGGCAAAAATATTGGGAAGATAAAAAAGTATTTGTAGCAGAAAATGGCTCAAAAAAGAAACCTTTTTATGTATTAGTAGAATTTCCTTATCCAAGTGGTTCAGGATTACATGTTGGGCATGTTCGAAGCTATACAGCTCAGGATGCTATAGCTAGAATGAAGAGAATGCAAGGATATAATGTTTTATATCCAATGGGTTGGGATGCTTTTGGAGCACCTGCTGAACAATACGCGATAAAAAATCATATTCATCCAAAGGAAGCAGTAAAAGAAAATATAAAAACCTTTAAAGCTCAGATGAAATCATTAGGTTTTTCTTTTGATTGGTCAAGAGAATTTTCGACAACTGATCCTGAATATTATAAATGGACACAGTGGCAATTTTTACAATTTTATAAACATGGAATGGCTTATAAAGATACAATTCCTGTTAACTGGTGTCCTACTTGTAAAAGTGTTTTATCTAATGAAGATGCCGCTGGGGGCGTATGTGAAAGATGCGGTTCACAGGTAGTACAAAAAGAAAAATCACAATGGATGCTTAGAATGAGTGATTATGCTGAAGATTTGCTTACTGGTTTAGCTGATACAAATTTTGCTGATAGAGTAAAATTGGGACAAATAAATTGGATAGGAAAATCAGTAGGAGCACACGTTGATTTTAAAATAGATGGTCATAAAGATAAAACATTTACAGTTTTTACAACACGTTGTGATACATTATTTGGAGCTACTTATTGTGTACTTGCTCCAGAACATAAATATGTTTTAGAAATAACTACTAAAGAACATATGAAGGAAGTAAAAAATTATATCAAGATGTGTTCAACTAAAAATGAGATGGAAAGAACAGAATTAAATAAAGAAAAAACGGGTGTATTTACAGGAGCTTATGCTATTAATCCAGTTAATGATGAAAAGATTCCAATTTACATATCTGATTATGTTTTAGCAAGTTATGGTACAGGAGCAATTATGGCAGTGCCTGCTCATGATACAAGAGACTATGAGTTTGCTAAAAAGTTTAATATTCCAATTATACAAGTTCTAGAAGAAGTAACGGGTACACCACATAAAGATGAGACAGAAAAAAATTCCATAGTGGCCATTGTTTATAACCCTAAAAATGATAAGTATTTAACAATTAATTGGGGTAAAAATGGTGGGCGTTTATTTGTAGGTGGTACTAGAAATAAAGATGAAAGCGCTGTAGAATGTGCCCTAAGAGAAATAAGAGAAGAAACAGGATATACAGATTTAGAATTAATAGGTGAAGATTTTAAGATTAATCATCATTATTATGCTTATAATAAAAAGAAGTATTTTAATATAGAGGCCGTACCTATTTTATTTGAATTAAAAAGCGATAAACAAGAAAAACAAAATCTTGATGAAGATGAAAACTTTGAAGTTCAATGGGTAGATAGAAAAGTAATTGAAAAAGAAGTACAAGATGAATTACATAAAAAGTCTTTTGAATATGTAATGGATCCTGGTGCTATGACGGGTGATGGTATTCATATTAATTCAGGTTTCTTAAATGGCTTAAATAAAGGTGACGCAATTGAAAAAATGATTGAGTGGTTAGAAGAACATAAATGTGGTAAGAAACAAGTAAATTATAAAATGCGTGATTGGATTTTCTCTAGACAAAGATTTTGGGGTGAACCAATTCCAATGATTTACTGTGATGATTGTGGATGGGTACCAATGAAAGAAGAGGATTTACCATTATTACTTCCAGATGTAGCCGAGTATGAGCCAACTGATGATGGAGAAAGTCCACTTGCTAATATTGATGATTGGGTTAATACTACTTGTCCATGTTGTGGAAAAAAAGCTCGTAGAGAAACGGATACAATGCCAAATTGGGCTGGCTCTTCTTGGTATTTCTTAAGATTTATGGATCCTCATAATGATAAAGAGTTTGCGTCAATGGAGGCAATGAAATATTGGAATAGAGTAGATTGGTATAATGGAGGAATGGAACATACCGCTAGACATTTACTTTATGCAAGATTTTGGGTACAGTTTTTATATAATATAGGATTAGTTCCTAATAAAGAAATGATTTGGACTAGAGTTAGTCATGGAATGATATTAGGATCAAATAATGAAAAGATGAGTAAAAGTAAAGGTAATGTTATAAATCCTGATGATATTATTAATGAATATGGAGTTGATACTTTAAGAGTATATGAAATGTTTATTGGAGATTATCAGATGGATGCATCTTGGAGTACAGATTCATTACGAGGTTGTAAAAGGTTTATAGATAAAGTAATTAGACTTTATGATAAAGTTGGAAATGGTAAAGGTTATACGGAGTCATTAGAAGTAATTCAACATAAGACAATTAAGAAGGTTGAAGATGATTTTGCTAAACTTGGTTATAATACAGCTATTTCAGCTTTGATGATTTTGGCTAATAAGTATGATGAATTAGAAAATATTACTAAGGATGACTATCATTTATTATTAACTCTTTTAAATCCAATTGCGCCACATATTACAGAAGAAATGAATGAAAAACTTGGATTTAAACCAATTTGTGAAGAAAAATGGCCAAAGTATGATGCTAAAAAAATTGTCGAAGATGAAAAAGAAATTGCTGTACAAGTAAATGGTAAAGTAAGAGCAACGATAAAAATAAAAGTTGATGAAGATGAAGAGTCAATTAAAGAAAAGGCTTTAAAAGAAGAAAATGTTCAACGACATATGGAAGGTAAAGAAGTAGTTAAAGTTATTGTAATTAAAGGAAAAATAGTTAATATCGTCGTTAAATAAATATAAAAATTAAAGTAAATAAAGTGTTTTATGAAAACATTAATAATAACAAGAGAAATTCTTTAGAGAGGGTTTCTCTTGTTTTAGTTGCTTTTTTAGGGAAAATGTGGTATAATTTGAGCAATTTAAAGGAGATGGTTATATGTCTACGTATGAACATACTTCAATTCAAAAATTACGTGATAGAGGAGTTGCTCCTATTGTTAACTTAAGTGTTTTTGATTCAATAAAAAAATTAAAAGTTGATGATTTTATTTTAGATCATCATAATTATACAGAAGAGATGTATAAAGAGTATATTGATAAGATAATGTCTTTGGAAGAAGTTAAGATTTTACCATATTTAAAAGCACTTAAAATTATGGAAGGAATTGATAATCAGTCATTTGAAAAAGAAGATGCTAATGGCTGTCTATTCACAATTTGAAGATGATAAAAGTGCCATTCAATATTTGTTAAATCAAGATAAAATTAATAGAGAAAATTTAATTGAAGGGCATAAAATTTTATTAAGAGGAACAGCTAGTGAAGAATTTGCTGATAAGGATTATCGAACTAGTAATGAAACTTATGTTGGTTATATGGATAATGGACGAATTGTTATAGATTACTTTCCAATAGACTATAGAGATATTGAAGAAGCTATTGAAAAATTATTGAACTTTTATCATTCAGGTGACTTTGATGATAAGATGTTTATAAAGTCTCAAATTTTACATGGTTTAATTGCTGTATTACAGATGTTTAATGATGGTAATTCTAGATATGGTCGTATTTTACAAAATATAAAACTTCATAATTTAGCTAAAGAGAAAAATTTTTATCCATATACTGATCCAGTTATATATGGAACTAGAAGTTATATGCCATTTAGATATGATTATCGTACTTTAATTAAGGATTTAGCTATTAATCCAGATAGTGAACAATGGAATAAATGGTTTAAATTTAATTTAAATAGAGCTGAAGATACAATGTATTTTTTAGATGAAAAATTAGTCCAATATAAAAAGGCTAGACTATAATTCGACTTTTCTTGCTAATAGAGTATTTTACAATTGATATGGTGATATCATGAAAGTAAAAATATTTGATTTTGAAGATGAAAAAGATTTAGAAGAGGAAATTAATACTTTTATTACAAATTTAAAAGGAGAAATAATTGATATAAAATATCAAGTAAGTATGGGGATTTTTAGTGAAGAACAAATATATTGTTTTTCAGCAATGATAATTTATCAATGAAAGGCTATTTATGGGGGGAGTAGCATGAATAGAATTAAGTGGAATTCTAGTAATTTAAGTTTAAAAAAAGATATAATTGATGTTTTTATAGATAATAATGAGTATTTAAAAGGAAATTTAGAATTTCAAGGTGCTGTAGCAGGGGTATTTCTAGGAGAATTAGCTAGTCATATAGAAAGAAAATATCAATTTACTAGTGCTACTTTAAGGTATTTAGATAAGGCGGATATTAGAGGCGATTTATTAGAAAAATATTGGAAATATTGTGGTGGTACGGCTTATAACTTTTATCGTATAACGCCTTTTATAGAGAAAATTTTAAATTTTGAAATGTTACAAAATAATTTAAAATTAGATAGGCCAGTAGAAATGTTTTCTAAAGAATTTTTAAATCTATATCCTACAATTGGTCAATTTTATGAGAAAATGACGAAAGATGATGAGACTACTTATAAAGAAGAAATTAAGAAAAGTTTTATTGATAAATATAATAAAGAAGTACTTGAAGAAAAGGCGGAACTTCCTTTAATAAAAAATCAGAAACCTAAAGTTATTTATCCAATCGATAACAATGAAACATTGATGTTTAATGACTTGTATTTTGGGGGAATAAAAATTAATGTATGTTTTGATACAAGTGATTCAACTGATATTATAATGAGTTGGTTTCAAAAGAAAGGTAATTATTGGAAGGATGATAAGGCATTTAGAGTTTTAAAGAGTTTGCCAACTGGAATTAGTATTTTAGTAGATGACAAGGGTAGTTTGGTAAATGTTGATAAGGCTTGTAAAGTAAGTGATAAAATAATTGTTTTACCTAATAAAATGGTGAAAAATATTGAATTTAGTAGTATTAGAGAACTGGTAAAAAAGGCTAAGCAAAAATTACAAGCAGAAAAAGGGTCTCAGGAAGTTATAATTTCGGTAAGTTTATTAGAAAAAATGGTAGGAATGAATTGTAAACTTAAAGTTAGAGATTTAAAAGTAATTCAACCGGTTGTGGAAACAGTTTATGAATTTGTATATGGTAAATTATTTGATGCTGAAAAGATACTTAATAAATAAGAATAAAAGACTTTAAAGGTCTTTTTTTTGATAAAGTTTCGGAAATGTGATATTATGTTTAGAGGAGGATGTATATTATGGCAGATACTAGAGTAAAAAGGGCTAAAAAAAGACAAAAAAAAGAAGATAAAACAATGAATAAAAATAGCTTTGTAAAAGGGGCTTTTATATCAACTTTAGGGATAGTAATTACAAAGGTATTAGGTATATTGTATGTTATTCCTTTTCATGCTGTTATAGGTGAAAAAGGAGGAGCATTATATGGATATGCTTATTCAATATATTTAGTGTTTATGTCCTTATCTTCAGCTGGTATTCCACTAGCTATTAGTAGAATTATTTCAGAATATCAAACGTTAGGTTATATGGATGCTAAAAAACGAGCTTTTGCAATGGGACGGAAGATTGCCTTATTATTAGGTTTTGTATGTTTTGTAGTATTGATGTTATTTGCTCCTATTTTAGCAAGATATATTTTAGGAGATATAACAGGTGGTAATACAATAGAAGATGTAACTTTTGTAATTAGAGTTATTGCTACGGCGATATTAGTTGTACCAGTATTAAGTATTTATAGAGGATATTTTGAGGGACATCGTTTTATGAGTCCACCATCTGTATCACAAGTTGTGGAACAAGTTGTTAGAGTATTAGTAATAGTATTTGGTAGTTATTTAACATTAAAAGTATTTAATTTATCATTAACATCAGCTGTGGGAGTAGCTGTTTTTGGAGCTACTGTAGGAGCCTTTGCATCATATATATATTTAGTTGATAAAAGAAGAAAAAATAAAGACAAATTTGATACTGATGTTAGAAAAGTTAAAGAACCAATAATTACTAATAAAGAAATCTTTAAAAAGATTGCTGTATACGCTATACCATTTATTATGATTGATATTTTTAAGTCATTATATAGTTATATAGATATGGTAACAGTTGTTAAGGGCTTGGTTAATTTAGCACATTATAGTATTGATGATGCTGAAATAGTTATGAGTATGCTTTCTACTTGGGGTAATAAGTTTAATATGATTATTTTAGCAGTATCAACAGGAGTAATTGTAAGTTTAATACCCAATTTAACAAAAAGTGTTGTGGAAAAAAATAATGATGATGTTAATTTAAAAATAAATCAAACTTTTTGTATTTTATTTTATTTGATGATTCCAATGACAGTCGGAATAAGTTTTTTATCTAAGTCAGTTTGGAGTGTTTTTTATGGAGCTAGTAAGTATGGTCCTAGTGTGTTATCATATTTTATATTTATAGGTTTGATATCTGGTATATTTACAGCTGCTATTACGATTGTGCAAACACTTAAAGACTATAAAACAGTATTTATTAGTTTATTATCAGGGGTTATTGCTAAAATGTTGTTAAATTCTAATTTGATAGTTGTATTTTATAATATGGGATTACCTGCATATTATGGAGTTATTACATCAAGTGTTATTGCTTATACTTTGTCTTTAGTAATATGTATGGTAGTTTTGAAAGTAAAATATAAAGTTAATTATGAGAAAACAGTTAATAATTTTATAGATATTTTAGTAGCAACATTTTTGATGGTAGGTTTGTTATTTATATTGAAATTAGTAGTTCCAAGTAGTGTAAAGAGTAGGTTATTAAATATTTTAGTTATTGCTTTATATTCAGTAATTGGAGGTATTTTCTATTTGGTATTTACGTTTAAAACACAAATTGTTAAGAATGTTTTTGGTAATAAACTAGATAGATTTATTAAAAAAAAGAGTAGTTAATAGAAAACCCGTAAGGGTTTTTTTGTTGTGAAACGAAAACCCCCAGTTATACTGGGGGTTCCAAAAAGCTTTAGCGTTGCAAAAAGAAACCTCC
>CANQSQ010000023.1 GCA_947626565.1 uncultured Bacilli bacterium | reverse complement strand
TTGTATCAAAAAAATGAATCTGTGGATAAAACAAATTCATTTTTTCTTTTCTTTCTTTTTTTCACCGGAACTCAAATCTTTTCTAGCCTCTTCTTACTCATCTACAAATAAAATGTATGGGTCAGTTGCCGTCCCTGTACCACTACTATAATTAGCTCCCATTTTCAAAGATATAACTGGGCGAGCTCTATAGACAGTTTCTACATGATCATTAGATAATCCTCCATTACTACTTACTCTAAAAGAACGATTATGATTATCACTAGCATAATATGGCGTCATAACCCAATATCCACTACCAACATTCAAAAAATATGTTGGATTATCTGTATCTATTGTTGCTCCCGCTAACATAACTTCATCAGCCGTAAGTAATCCTATTTTATAATTTAATTCTCCATTACCATTAGCTTTATCAACTGTAAAACTATCCTCTGGACTACATGCTAACGTAGGTCTAGACGGATTATCTACATCTTTAACAAACCTATTATAACCTGCAAAAAAGATTTTTGTATTATCGCCATCACCATTATCTAAATTCTTATCATAACCTCCAAAACCATCAAAATTTCGGTCATTACAATAAACAGTATCTTCAATATCTTTATCATATGTATCTAAAAGTGTATCTTTATACCAACCTTCAATATAAGTTTTTATAACCGAAGAATGCTCATCAGTTGGATTAACAGCCATTCTTTCCATTGCTGTTTCAATATCTACTCCATCACTTAAAGTTATAAAATAAATTTCATCATGATGCGCTGTATACACATAATAAACTGAACCAACACATTGATTATCAAAACTTAAACAAGTATAGTGATGCATATTTATTTCATATTCCATTTTATCGCCATTGGTCGTTGATTTCATTTCATCTACTAAAGTATATGTATTACTACTCGCATCATAAGTTACATCTTTACCAAAGACTGTTCCAATCGGTACCAACTGACCATCAACTGCACCACCCCAGTATGTTCTTGGATATCTATCACCATACATATAATAAGCATCTGATAAAGCTTCGTCGGTTTCATTAAAACCTACCTTTTCTGGCAATAGCATTCCACTACCACCATCTCCAGGCTCTCTACACCCCTTTGTACCACTACTATGTTTGGTTCCATCAAAAACTAGCTTTACCCCACCAGTTGTCGTTGTTCTAAGAATTCGCCAACAATATCCAGCGTAAAAAGCATAATTATCTTCAACGTCACCTCTATAATAATAAACTGGGAATTCTTCATCCTTAGTTTCTAAATGTTCAAATACCCCACTATCTATTGTTGTTCCACCACCATTATTTCCAAATGTTACATTTGCATCATCACCAATAGATTGTTTCGCAACCAAATCATAAAGTGCATTAAGAATATATTTAACTACCACATCTCCAGTAATATCTTCTACTATTAAATGACCATCACTATATTTATGAACTTTCTTTTCATCATTAATTTTTACTGAAATATGGTCAGGAACAAAACCAGTAAAAGTTACATCTAGTGTTCCACCTTCCATAATTTCTTGGGGATAATTTGCTGTACTACCTTCAAAGTTCTGATAAATTACATTATAAAATCTTTTAAACACTAAATGTAACCGTATATTAAATTTCGTATTATCAGCCCTAAATTGTCCTTCTTTATACTTTATATTTAAAGTAAATTTTCTACCCCCCCCACTTTACAATTGCCATCATCACTGCATATTTTTTCACCAAGTGCATAATCATTTATTTCATAATCTAAATTTTCAGGTAATTCCAAAATATCTGAAATCCCCATTTCTACATCACTAAAATTAGTTATTTCTACCTCATAAGATACAACAGATTCCTCCGTAGGAAGATTAAAACCAATAATTAAATCTTCTTTCGTAAAATTAGAAGAAAACAACTCCGAACTAACATCCGAATTTTTAAGTAACAAATTTGTTATTCTCATATTAGCCTTTTGTCTATAACTAACTTCACCAGTTAATTGTAAATTTTTATTTAATGATGAATAACCAATCGTTACTGCCAAAACAGATACTACCATCATAGCTACTAAGAAAAAACTAAATTTTTTATAAAAATTTTTACCTTCTACTTTATTTCCTTTTTTTACTTCTTTCATAACTTCACCTTTTTTACCAATACTATAAATAAAGTATAACACAAATTTTAATTTTGTACTACTTTTTGTGTTACTTACATTTGGTATTACATTTTTTTACAATAAAAAAAAGGAGTAAGTTATGAATGATTTTAAATTGCCAAACATCGAAGAAGAAAAATCAGTTCTAAAAACAATACGAATTAGATATGGGCTATTAAATAAAATTGAAGAATTATCAGAAAGCAGCAATATTTCAGTAAATAGATTATTAAATGAATGTATTGAATACGCTTTAAAAAATTTACAAATTGATGATATTAAATCAAATAAAATAGATAAGGAAACTCACAAATAACAAGTTTTCTTATCTATTTTTTTAATCAATTATATTATCCGGAATTCTTCTAATTCCTCTAACAGCTTTAATTCCATGTTCCTTTAAATATTGCCAATCATATTGTTCCTTTTTATACTTCTTTTTCAATTAAATAAGTAATACGATTTGTTTGATTAAAAACAAAATTTTTCTTACTTGTACAATTATCCCTTATCTCTTTTAGAAATTTTTCAAACTCTTCACGTACTAAACTAGCATATTCCCCTTTTTCTTCCATTCGATAATTAGTATATAAATCATTAAACTCTAAATCATATATACTACCACTAATTACTCCTTCTTTTGTAATTTTTATATCAATTCGCAATGTATTATTAAAAATACATTTACTAATTAAATAATTATTATTTTCTTTTTTAAAGCCAAAAGTTTCTAACTTATCAAATTCAACAACATATCTTTTAAATATTTCCTCTTCTATATTCATATTAACATCTCCTAGGAATTTAATAATATTATAATATAAAACAGTAATTAATTAGTTGTTAAAATTATCCAAAATATTATTAACTATTTTATTCATATTAACATTTATATTTTTTCATTCTTAATCTAAATATAATAAAAAATACTAAATATAACTAATTATAACTTTTAAATTGTTATAGCCTTAAAAACCTCGATTTTTTATCGAGGTTTTTAACATAATTATATAATACTACTATTATTAACCATAATTGTTATTACCAGAACTACTTCCAGGAGATACTTGTCTACCAATAGTTTTACTTACATTGGCTGATCCGGTTACAGTTGATGAATAATTGGAACAATTAGTAACACTTCCATAATTAAATCCAACAAGTCCTCCAACATACTGTCCTCCTTGGACCTTTCCATAATTACTACTAGTTGTTATAGTTCCTAAAGCTTTATTATATCCAGCTATTCCACCAATATTTTTAGCTCCGGTATAATTTACTGCTACATTACCACGATTTTCGCAGTTTCTAACAGTTCCGCCTCCATCTCCACCACTATCAAGTTGCATACCAGAAAAGCCTAATATACCACCGACATAACTTTCACCTGTAATAGTTCCATAATTTTTACAACCATCAAGTGTTGAATGACTCATCCATGCTGCAATTCCTCCTGCTGGTCCAGAATATTTACTAACATCACCGCTAAAACTACAAGAAACAGTTGCTCTATTTATACAATTAGTAAGAGATGCACCATTAGTAATATAACCAACTATTCCTCCAGCATAAGTATCTTGATTTGTATTAATAGAACCTTCAGAAACAACATTTCCATTAGTTATTTCTATATCCTCAAGAGTTCCACCATTCATTTTACCAATAAGCATTCCTGCCGTTTGATTATGATTAAGAATATCGCCACCAGTAATTTTCAAATTTTTAATGGTAGCCCCACTAGTATAACCAAAGAAACCAATAGTTACTTGTTTTGATTTATGAATTAATAAATTAGATAATGTATGGCCTCTTCCATTTAAAACACCGTTAAATGGATGAGCTTCCTCCCCAATTGGTAAGAAACCAGGTTCATTAGTAAGTTCATTATATAAAGTATTTGATGTTGCATCATCATTTACATCAGCAAAATCTGTTCTACCTGCTTGTTCATAACTAGCCGTACTATTAAAATCCAAATTTCTTGTTAATGCAAATCTTTGACTCTGTACTTGAGCAGCAGTTAAATTATATGGATTACTTTTTCCTCTAATAGCTAAAGTTAACGCAACTAAATCCTCAATAGTTTGAATTGCTCCTTCTTGAGTTACTGTAAATTCTACATCAATTGTTTTTGTTACAGGACTAGTCGTAGTTACTCGTAATGTAAATTTTTTCGTAGGATCCTCCAAATTAGAAATCTCTAAAGGTACCGAAACTACTTCATCTTTCTTTGTTACACCAGCTATTGTTTTATTTATAGCTCCTGTCAAGGCAAATTTTGAACTATTTAATACTTCAATTTTATAATTTGTATCAAGTAAATTAACGTTCGTTCCATCATTATTTTTTATTGTAATATTAAAAGTTGTACTTGTAGTTATAATATTGTCAACCTCACTTACCGGTGTTGTTCGTGGAAAAACAACGTTTCTATCAGTCGCTTCAACATTAAATATAAACTTAATTATTTCTACGTTAGCTTTTACACCACTTAAAGAAAAGTTATTACTATTTACAGTAAAATCAGTTCTTGCTTGTTGACCAACAGTTACATATAAACTATCTTTACTTACAGCTTCTTCAAAATTAATCTTTAAAATATCTCCATCAATTACTTCTTTAGGAAGATTATCAACTTTATTAAAACCTTTATAAGTTACATCATATACATTTCTAAAATCATACTTTAATCTAAAATCATATTTTGTATTAGAAGCATCAAATTTACTTGGATCTTTATATTTTATTGTTATTTTAAATGTTTTAACTGCTCCTGCTAAACAATTTCCATCACTTGCACATAAGCCACTCTTAATTGTATAGTCAGTTAATTCATATGTTAAATCATCAGGTAAACCTGTTATTTGAAAAATACCCATTTTTTCATTACTAAAATTCGTTATTTCAACCATATAAGAAATTTGCGAATCACTATTACTTAAATCTACTCCAATAATGTTTTGATCTTTTGCAAATTTAGATTTAAAAGTTTCTGTAGACTTTACAACTTCAGATAATCTTAAATCAGTTATTCTGATGTTAGCTTTTACTCGATATGCTAAATCACCTGAAATAGAAAGTTCTCTATTTAAAGCTGAAAAGGCTATTGTTGAAAATAAAATTGTTAGCATTACTAAAAATAAAATACCATTATTTAAAAATTTCGTTTTCTTCATTACCTTATCACCTCTAATTATCTACCAAAACTACCTTCTAATATAATTGTATCCGATTTTGCCCTCTAATACAATTAAAATTTTTTATTTATACTCTTAGAAATATCAAATTGTGTCTATTACCTTAAAATTTTATTACTCTAATTCAAACATTCCAGTATATAATTTATAGTATTGTCCCTTTTGCTTCAACAATTCTTCATGTGTTCCTTTTTCGATTATCTTTCCATGATCTAAAACAATAATACCATTTGCATTTCTAACTGTCGAAAGCCGATGCGCTATTACAAAAACCGTCCTTCCCTTCATTAATTTATCCATACCATTTTGGACTATTTTTTCTGTTCTAGTATCAATTGAAGAAGTAGCTTCATCTAAAATCATTACCGGTGGATTACAAAGAGCACAACGTGCAATCGCCAAAAGTTGTCTTTGCCCTTGCGATAAACTAGCTCCATCTCCCGATATCTTAGTATCATATCCATTTGGTAACCGCATAATAAAATTATGAGCATTAGCCAGTTTTGCTGCTTCGATAACTTCTTCATCTGTCGCATTTTTCTTACCATATTTAATATTTTCTTTAATGGTACCAGTAAACAAATTAGTATCTTGTAATACCATACCTAATGATAAACGTAAATCACCCTTTTTTATTTTATTTATATTAATACCATCATATCTAATTTTTCCATCACCAATATCATAAAATCTATTTATCAAATTAGTAATTGTCGTTTTTCCTGCTCCTGTTGCCCCTACAAAAGCTATCTTTTCCCCTGAATTAGCTTTCAAAGATATATTGTATAAGACTTTTTTTTCTCCATCATACGAAAAATCTACATCTCTAAACTCTATATTTCCCTCTAATGGTATAAGTTCTAATCTTCCATCTGAATGAGGATATCGCCATGCCCATTTACCAGTATTTTCTTCTACTTCAATTAACTTATTATTTGCTTCCTCTACATTTACTAAAGTTACATAGCCTTCATCTTTTTCTAATTCGGTATCCATAAAATCAAAAATTCTTTTCGCCCCAGCTCCTGCCATTACAATTGAATTTAACTGTCTAGAAATCTCATTTATCGGTCTAATAAAAGTTTTACTTAATTGTAAAAAAGCAATAATTAAACCTACAGAAATATTACCAATACCTTTAACGGCTAAAATTCCCCCAACCATCGCTAAAACAGCATATAAGGTATTTCCTAAATTACCATTAACTGGTCCAATTGAATTAACATATTTATTAGCATTATAAACATTTCGTGCTAAGGCTTCATTTAATTTATCAAATTTTTCCTTAGCTTTATCTTCATAGCAAAATACTTTTACAACTTTTTGACCATTAATCATTTCTTCAATATACCCATTTAAATTACCTACTGCTTCTTGTTGTTTAACAAAATAATTACCACTACGTGAAGTCATAAACTTTGAAATAAGTAAAATAATTCCTAAGAAAATTAATACTACTAAAGTTAAATAAATATTAGTAACTATCATCGCTCCAAATATCACAACAATTGTTGTTACTACGGAAAAAAACTGAGGAATACTTTGGGAAATCATTTGACTTAATGTATCTATATCATTTGTATACCTACTCATAATATCTCCATGTGAGTGAGTATCAAAATAACTAATTGGCATTTTTTGCATTTTTTCAAACATTTCATCTCTAATTTCTTTTAAAGTTCCTTGAGATACTTCCACCATCAAACGACTAGATAAGAAATTAGCTATTACCCCTACCCCATATATAACAATCATTGTTCCTATTGCCTTCAATAAATTACTATAAACAGGATTACTAACTCCAACTAAAGGTACTATATAATCATCAATCAACGTTTGTAAATAAAGATTAGCTCCCACGGATGAAGCCGTACTTAAAAACAAACAACATATTACTAAAAATAAACGCCATTTATATCGTCTTAAAATATATTTCATTACCCGTGCTAATACTTTAAAATCAATTTTATTTTTCTTTACCACTACTCATCACCACCTTTAACTTGTGATTCATAAACTTCTCGGTAAATATCATTATTTTTTAATAGTTCTTCATGCGTACCTATCCCATTAATTTCTCCATTATCCATAACAATTATTTGTGAAGCATCTTGAATAGAAGAAATTCTTTGGGCAATTATTATTTTAGTAACATCAGGAAGCATTTTTTTAAAGGCATTACGTATCAAACCTTCTGTTTTTGTATCAACAGCACTAGTTGAATCATCTAAAATTAAAATCTTAGGATTTTTAAGAATAGCTCTCGCAATACAAAGTCGTTGTTTTTGACCACCTGATACATTAGTTCCTCCTTGTTCAATAAAAGTATCATATTTATCTGGAAAGTTTTTAATAAACTCATCAGCTTGCGCTAACCTACAAGCTTGCTCCATCTCTTCCATAGTAGCATCTTCTTTACCCCAACGTAAATTTTCCTTTATAGTTCCAGAAAACAATTCATTTTTCTGTAACACCATCGCCACTTCATCTCTTAATGTTTTCAAATCATAATCTCTAACATCAACACCACCAACTTCTACTTTTCCTTCTGTTACATCATATAATCTTGGTATTAATTGTACTATCGTTGATTTTGCTGATCCTGTTCCTCCAATAATACCTACAGTCTCACCCGACTTAATTTCTAAATTTATATTCTTTAAACATAATTTTTCTTTTTTACCAACATAACTAAAACTAACATTTTTAAAGACAATAGATCCATTTTTTACTTCCATTACTGGATTTTTTTTATTAGTCAAAGTACTCTTTTCATCCATTAATTCTACTACTCTTTCACCTGAAGCTCTAGAAATCATAATAGTAACAAATACCATTGAAAGCATCATTAATGACATAAGTATTTGCATTGTATATGAAATCAAACTAGTAAATTGCCCTGTTGTTAAATTGTTATAAACTATCTCTTTACCACCAAACCAAGATAGTAAAATAATAATTGTTGCTACTGTAAATTGCATTAACGGATTATTTAAAGCTACTATTCTTTCAGCTTTAGAAAATTCTTTATAAATTCGCTTAGAAGTTTTCTTAAACTTAGCTATTTCTTCATCTTCTGTAACATATGATTTAACTACTCTAATACCTCGAACATTTTCTTGGACAATAGTATTAAGTTTATCATACAAAGCAATAGCCTTTTCAAATATTGGATGAGCACTCATTGCTATTACATATAAACCAAATCCTAAAAAAGGTATAGCTAATAAAAAAAGCAAAGCTAACTTAATATTAATAACAAAAGTCATTATTAATGAAAATATTATCATTAAAGGAGCTCTTACAGCCATTCTAATAATCATTTAAAAAGCCATTTGTATATTATTTATATCTGTTGTATGTCTAGTTATAATACTAGAGGTAGAAAATTTATCAATATTTTGAAAAGAAAAATCCTGCACATTGTAATAAATTTTCTTTCTTAAATTCTTAGCAAACCCAGCCGTCGCAAAAGCCGCACAATCTCCTGATTTTACTCCTGTATAAATAGCTAAGAAAGAACATACTACCAACAATAATCCTATATAAATAATAACCTTTTCATTTCCTTTATTAATTCCATAGTCAATTAAATAAGCCATTAAAAAAGGAATTATAACATCAAAAAAGCATTCTATACCTACAAATATTGGTGTTAAAATAGTCTCTTTTTTATATTCTCCAATACAACTAACTAACTTTTTTATCATTTTTTTCTTTCCTTTCTCTAACATTATCCTTCCATTAAAAAACAAATTATTTAGTACTAATTACTAAAAAATCTGTCTTACTAATTTTACATATTCATTAATTACATTACTTGTTTTACTAGCATAAATTGTATCTTTAGCTAACGTAATATTATCTGTAATTATATTATCTACATTTAATTCTATCATCTTTTCAATATTTTCTTTACTATTAATTGTCCAAACGTATAATTCTTTTCCTTCTTTATGAACACGATTAACTAATTTTTTATTAGCACTAGATGCTTCAACACTAAAATTATCGGCATATTTTAAATCAGTTATTTTACCATATGCTAAACTCATTACATATACTGTTTTTACTCGTTCATCAGCTTTTTTTACATTTTCTAAAACTTTGTACACTTGGGACGTAATAACACAATCCTCAGAAAAATCTTTTTCTTTAATTATTTCTACAACTTGCTTCTCAAATTCTTTTTCATGTCCTGTTGGTTTTAATTCTATATTTAATTTCATATTATTTTCTTTAGCAAAATCTATAACATCTTCTAATAAAGGAATTTTTTCTCCCTTATACTTTTTATCAAAAAAACTTCCTGCATCTAATTTTTTAATTTCCTCATAATCTAATTCCCAAGTATCTTTATCTACTCCTGTCGTTCTCTTAAAATTAGTATCATGCATAACTATTATTTTACCATCTTTTGTTTGTTGAACATCTAATTCTATCCAGTCAGCTCCTAATTTCTTTGCTCCTATAAAAGCACTCATAGTATTCTCAGGATATAATACAGAAGCTCCTCTATGCGCTGTTACCTCTAATGTTCTTGTATATTCTATGTTGAAATTATATTTACCCTTATACATTCCATAAGTAAAGATAGTTCCTCCTATTAAAGCTATAATGCCTAACACTACTACAACTCTTTTTAATACTACATTATCTTGTTTCTTAGTCTTTAAACTTAAATAATTAATTTTTTCTTTTTTAGCTTCCTTATTACTATAAAATAGAAAACTAATTGTAGCATAACTAATAGGTGTCAACAACAACGTAAAAACGACAAATGATAAAGCTATAAAAAGCCAAATTACTGTTGTACTTACACTCTTTATAATCATATTCTTAAAGATTGTTGCTATTAAAATTATTAAGAAAATACCTAATAATAAACCTATTAAATAAATAACAGTCACTATAAAATTAACTAAAACAATCGTAAGTAAATCTTTTCCATGTCTTTTTTTACTTAAAGCAACACTTTTCTTCCGTGCTTCTTTAAAATCAACATCTTCTAAAACAAAATAATTTATAGCATATATCCATCTTAATAGTAAGATCAAAAGAGCTATAACCACTACTAAAAAGCAACTTGCTAAAACTTTATTTTTAACAATAAAATCCATTATAAATTCTGGTATTTTTATTGTCGTAATAAAATTAGTTGATACTCCCATATTTAAAAAAGGAATTAAAAATAATACTAAAAAGGCTAAGGAAATATTTTTTATATGAAAAACATTCTTACATTTACTTATTGCCATTTTAACAGCATCCATCATTTTAATTTTCTTTTTCTGATAAGAAGCATCTAAAATTATAATTATCGTTGCTATATCAAATAAAGTATAAATCATCATTAACATAATAAGTATTAAAAGCATAACTATCGTTAAAGGATTAAGTAAAAAACTAACTACATTTTCTAATGTTAAGTAATTATATCCTGTTATCCTAGTAATTAATTTAAAGAAATTTAAAAATAAAGGCACAAAAATAAGTAAAGAAATTATCTTATACAAACTTTCAAAACCTACCAAAGTCCATAAATTATAACTAATAGCTTCTTTTATCTTTTTTATTTTTTTCATAAAACCACTTCTTTACATTTTTAATTAATATAAATTATAAATTATATATTAAATCTTTTCAATAATTCTTCTTTAATATCATCAAAGAAAAATATTCCTAGAGCTAGTAATGAAATAACTGATATTAATGAGCATATATAAGCTAAAATATTATTAGTTGTCCACTTTAACACTACTAATAACAATGGTAAAAAAAGTAAGCCTATGTTTACTAGTATTTGACTAGAGTATTTAACTAAATAATTTCTTCTTAAAATAATACTAATAACTATATTAAAAAGTAAAGTAAATAAACATACTCCAGGAATTATATAATTAGTAATAACTGTACTCCTAGTAGCCAAAAACCAAAGTAATAGTAGTAAATTAATTACAAAAGCATATCGTCCAAATTTTTTTATAATATTTTTATAATTTTTTAACAAAAAATACAGTACAACATAATTAGTAAGTAATCCTAAACCTACATAAAATGTGATATCCAATTTTTTACTTATTTGATACTCTATAAAAGCAAAAATCAAATAAATTGTTAGTGAGAAAAATAATAGTATTTTTAAAATTAAAGTATTTGTTTCAAACCAAACATTATTAGGAAAATATAATTCTTCGCATTGACCTGTTAATCTATTTTGACAAAGGGGACATTTATTACTTTTTATATTAAAAGAAATATTACAACTTTCACATTTTTTCATTCTTTAACCTCACTTGCATTAATATATTCTTCAATATGTTCATTACTAAAAAATCTACAGAAATTTTTAATTATATCATTATTTACATATTTATTAGATATTCCAATACATAAATCATTTTTAAAGGAACAAATTGTAAATTGAAAGCCCCTTGTTGCTGTAAGAGCACTTATATTTTCTACATATTTTTCCACTTTACTATCTAACTTTATGGCCCCTATATTTGATAAACAAGTAGTACTAGCATTTGTCGTAATCATATCAATAAAATTTAAAACTGGAACCTTTATAAAAATAGGAACTACTCTACACAACCAATTTTTTTCAAAAGAAACCATTTTATTAACTCTTTTACTTAAATTTTCAGCTGTTATTTTCTGTCTAAATTGTTGCTTTACACTATCTATTATTTCTTCTAAGGTATCTTCCTTACTTTTAAATTGATATTTTATATTAGTTAACCCAAAGAAATTCATAGCCGTAGATGACTTAAAGAAAGGTCTTAAATCAACAGGTAAATCTACTTTAATCTGCTGATTAAACTCTGCTAAACGCAACTCATCTTTAAAAGAATATATCAATATCGCCACTAATAAACAAGTAAACGACGTGTTATATTTCTTAGCTAGTGCTAAAACCTTATCCAACTCCAAATGACACTCCATAAACTCAACTTGATTTTTTAATTTTCTTCCCTTATAAACGAATGTTTTACCCTTATTATCTATCAACGATTCACTTTTTTTATAGTACTTAGAAAAACTATCTTCAGCCTTTTCTTCCTCAGAATGCTTATTTTCATATTTCCCTTCTACTTCATATTTTATATTAACATAATTAGTTATTAATAATTTAAAAAACTCAACACTGCCTCTTCCATCAGATAATATATGTGACACTTCCAAATTAATTCTTTTTTTATAATAAGATACTCTATATAAAAAATCGTCACTATTTTTATATATTGTAAAACATATTGGTAAATTCTCTTCTGTAACAATATTTTCTTTTATGGCTTCATCTAAATAATACCAATAAACTCCTCTTTTTAAATTAACATTAAAGTTAGGAAAAACATCTATTGTCTTATTTAACGCTTCTTGTAAAATATCTTTATTTATATTATCTTTTACAACAGCTGAATATCTAAAAACTTTAGGTGTCTTAAGTCCTGATGTCAATGCATAAAAAGTTCCTATATTATCTAATTTATACCACTTTCTCATTAAATCACCTTCAAATACGTAACAATAAAATTATAACATCAAAAAAAGCAAATCAAAAGATTTGCCACCTTTTTACTTATCTTAATTATTTGCAAGTAAATCCATCTTTTTTGAAAATAGCTTTTAATTCTTTTCTATCACTATTAGTTGCTTTAGCATTCATACCATATACATTGTACGCTGTAATTATAATCTTATTACCACTACGATCTATTATAGTATCTAAACCATAATCACCTGTAATTCCTAACTCCAAATGAGACTTTTTACAATAATCACTATTAATACACTCTATAGAATTAAGCTCTTCAGTAAATGCCTCATACTCTTTATCTGTTAGACCTTTCTTATATTCTCTAACAACTTTATTATATACTTTAGATTGGTAATTTATACCACTTTCTGATTTATAATTAAAGATAACATCCATATACCAAGTAACTTGAGATCCATCCTTTGCCTCATCTGTATATTGACAATTCATATCAACCTCGTTAGCTTTATATTCTGTCGAACCAGTAGTATTTTTATGCGTACTAAACATCATACTTAAAACTATTATTAAAATAACAACTACTAGCATACCACCAAACACCGCAATAATTTTCTTATTTTTTCTTATCTTATTAAATAAATCACTTAGTTTATTCTCTTTCTTAGCTTCATTTGTAAACTGATTAATATCTAAATTATCTAAACTATTATCAACACTAAAATTATCTGAATTATTATTAAAATCTTGATTTAACTGTATATCATTATTATTTACATTATTGTCAGTAATACTAACAAATTTTTTTTCATCAAAATAATTATTTTGTTCATTGTCACCATCATCATCAGATTCATTCTTTAAATCAAAATCAGAGGGAATATCAATATTATTTTGATAATTAGCATTATCACTATTATCAAAATTATTTTGATTATTCATTTCATAATTAGCATTAGCATTTAAATCAGCTAAATCCAATCCACTTAAATTTAAATTATCCCCATCAAAATAATCACTTTGTTCATTTTCATCATCATGGCTTATCATATTATTTATATCTTTATTCATAATTATCACCACTTTTCTAAATGCTACCATCAAGCTTACTATGATAATTATAACCCATTTATTTAATTTTAAAAAGCTTTTTTATTTCTATTTGTAAACCAACCAAATATCAAAAGAAAGCAAATCATACGTATTGTTTGCTTTCTAATTATTTACTTCTATATCTCCACAATCATTTTCTATTTTTAAGGTAATATCAGCTTTATGATAATTATTTTTAATTTTTACATCACCCAAATCTGTTTTGGCATCAATAAATAATTCATTAGTCGTTCCAATTTCTACATCTCCATAATCATCTTTAATGTAAGAATTTTTCTTTAAATTAACATTGGCAATATCAATATCTCCACAATCACTTTCTACATAAAGATAATTTGTAACAACTTTAATTTCTACGTCTCCATAATCACTTTTTAGTGTTACATCATTTATATTAGAAATTTTAACATCGCCACAATCTTCATTTATAGTAGCAATATTAGCTTTTTCAATCTCAATATCACCATAACTATTATCCACTTCAATAATATTACCACCAAGTATCTTAACATCACCACAATCTTCTTCTACATCAATATTAGCCTTTAAAAATTCAGCAATAGAAATATCTCCATAATCATTTTTAATTTCAATATTACCATCATATTCTTCTGGTAAATATATTTCTACTTTAGCTGCCTTTTCCGAAGAACAAAAACCTATACAATTTTTCTCACTTATTTTTATATTTAAAGTATCAAATTTAGTGTCAACTTTAGTATCATCCTTTTTACCATAAATTATAGCTTTAAAGTTACCATTATCCGACCTTTTTATAAAAATTTCACTTGTAGTTGCTTCAACACTAATTTTATTAAACTTTTCTTCATAAGTTTCATTTAATATTAATTCATTACTACTTTGTAATTCACCCCTAAAACTTTTCACTTTGAATCCATTTTGTAAAAGACCAACAAAAAATACTGAAACAGCTATCATAATAATTGACAAGATAATAATTAAGGCAATAATTAATTTTTTATTTTTCATCTTCAGAACTCCTTAACATAAATATTAATTTTAAAATTTCTTCAAACAAACCAAATATTACCCATATTATCCATGTTAAATGCCATGCCATTGTTTTAAAACTAATAATTAAATATATAATTGTAACTATAATGGCAGCCACATCTGAAATTTGTCTTCTTAATTTATCACTAGCTGTTTCTTCTTCAGTTTTCATTTTCTTATATCTAATGCATACATAAACAATCATCCCTGTTGCGATACCACAAATAAGTAAGAATATAGCTGATGCTACTATAGGATTTATATTCATAACCGGTATTGAAATCATTATCCATATAACTGATAAAAAATATAAAATTATCCCCATTGCTATTCCTTTAGCTTTTCCTCTAACTTTTAATCTTTCTTCCTCTAAATTAGTGGTTGATTCATTATTTTTAGAAACATCTTTTTCTTTTAATCCCATAAATAATTCATTTGGTGTAATACCATACAATTCACATAAGGGAACAATCTTATCAAAATCAGGCATACTTTGATTTGTTTCCCATTTTGATACCGTCTGTCTTGTAACATTTAATTTATCTGCCACCTCTTCCTGAGATAGTTTTTTATTTTTTCTTAACTCCAATAATCTTTCACTAAAATTATCCACTTTTCTCACCTCACAACTAAAATTATAACTTTTATTTTAGTTGCAATCTACCTGTTTGAGGTGGAAATTTGTCAACTAATATTAACATTTTAATTAAATTGTCATTTTACTTGCAATAATTTATTAATTCTTTATCTGTCCGCCTACTATTTTTCTCAATAATCCAGTATTCATTATCTTCATCAAAATTACATCTATACACATCATAAAAAGGCGTATCATAGTATATTACATTTCCTATTGTCGTAGTTACAATTCTAAATCTTGGTGCTTGATTATTCAATTTCACATTACTATAATCTAACAATAACAACATCACCATAATTAACATAATATAACCTAAATTAAGAAATAATCTTTTCTTAAAATTTTTTTCTTTATTTCTAATTGTAAAACCAATCATAGAAATTATCATACCTATAACTGAATAAATAGAACCCCAACTACTTTCACTAGGAAATACAGCAAAAGCACTAAAAATTAAACCTAACCCAAAGAATAATAAAATTTCAGAAATTAATATATTTTTTTTATTAATTTTTTTATTAGTATAATCAATAGTATTTAATATATTTTCCTCAAATTTTTCTTGATACTTATTTTGACTGACTTCTTCGCCACTAATTAAATCATTTAATGTAATATCTAATTCCTCACATAATGGTTTAAATAATGCTAAGTCTGGCATATTTCTACCATTTTCCCAATTACCAATACTACGATCAGATACCCCTAATCTTTCAGCTAATTCTTGTTGCGTTAAATTTTTCTTTTTTCTACATTTAGCAATAAACCTACCAATTTTTTCTTGATTCATATTTCTTGCTCCTTTCATATCAACATTTTATAATGTAAATATCATTTTTAACAGGAAATATTTCAAGGGTTACTAACCTTACTCAATAATAGATTTATCTTTAATTTCATCTTATAAATTAAAATATTTAATTATAAATTTTGTACCTGTTTCATTTGATTCTGCAACTACTACACCATTATCATTTTCTATAATTGTTTTAGATAAAGCTAATCCAATGCCTATACTATCTGAAGAAGAATTCTTTCCTTTATAAAATCTTTCAAATATATGTGCTATTTCATGTTCATCAATCCCATCTCCATAATCTTTAATTATAATCATAGAATAAGCATTATTTTGTTCATAGAAAATATCTATTTTGCCATTTATTGAAGAATGTTCTACACAATTTTTAATAATGTTCGTTATTGCTTCAACTTGCCACATAAAATCGCAAATAATTTTAGCTTGATTATCGCCTTTTATATTTAACTTGATATTTTTCAAATCACATAAAGTAGATACATTTTTTATTGCTTCATTTACAATATCTTTTACTAATTTTTTCTCTTTTGTAAAATTAATGGTATTCGCATCAAACTTTGATAATTTTAAAATAGATTGTACTAAAAAATTGATATTAATTATATTTCTTTTTATATCTCTTATAAAATCTTCTCTTGTTTCTTTATCCATATTAGGATCATCAATTAAATCATCTAGCATAACTAAAATACTAGTTAATGGTGTCTTTAACTGATGCGATATATCTTCTAAAGATGTTTTTAAATTTTCTCTATCTTTTTTAGAATTTTCTGCTGTTTCTTTTAACATTACTGTTGTCTTATATATCTCATTTTTTAATATAGAAAGCTCATCTTCTGAATTAGAATCTAACTTTAAACTATAATTTTTCTTATTCAGTTCTTCTATATATTTAGTAATATCATTAATATCTTTATCTCTTTTTCTTAAATATATTACAAATAATGAAACTAAAGACAATATTCCAAATGTTAATATAATTATATTAAAAATTAAAAATTCATAATGCTTTTTTTCATTTTCTACTACTATAGATTTATCACTTAAATTAATACCATATTTTTTTAATATTTTAGATTCATTATTTCCTTCACTATTTAAAATTTCAACAATTTCTTTTTCTGTT